>CAZONU010000050.1:0-5262 GCA_964581145.1 uncultured Planctomycetia bacterium | reverse complement strand
CTGCATCACGTAGATCTTCTCGTCGCGGTCGATGGCCACCCCGTCGCACTGGCCGACGCCGGGCACGGCGTCCTCGTACTTGAGCCGGCCGTGCTTGTCCCAGACGTGGATGCACGGGGAGGTGGAGTTGACCACGCGTCCGGGGAAGAGCGCCGGCTTGTAGACGTCCTTGTGGTGGACCTTTTTCCCGGAGAGGCGCCCGGAGCTGATGCCCACGTAGCGGTAGGCGCAGCTGGCGATGACGTCGCCCCTGGGGGAGACGTTGATGCCCCCCTGGTGGTAGCAGACCGGGCTGGTGGCGGGCATGCGCAGGCCGGAGATGACCGAGGTGGTCCTGCCGTTGATGCCCCCGTCGTTGCCCAGCCTGCGCCGCTCCACGCCGTAGTCCCAGGGCACCTCGCGCCAGGTCTTGGGGTCGTAGCGCACGATGGTGTCGGTGTTGCGCAGGTAGACCAGCCCGTTCAGGTCGAAGACCCCTTCCATGGCGTTGAAGGGCAGCTGGACGACCTTGATCCTGCCGGTCTTCGGGTTGATCTCCAGCCAGCTGTTGGAGGCCTTGCCGGTCGGCCCGCTGTCGGCCTCGGCGACGTAGAGCTTTCCGTTCACGGGGTTTACGTACAGCCGCTGGATGTTGTGCCGCGGGGGCGTGGCCCGGACCACGTCCTTGGCGCACTGCTCCCCGAAGGCATAGGTCACCTCCCACTTGCCCTTGACTCTGCGCTGGAGGCGCAGCCCGGCCTTCCACAGCCGGGGGTCCAGGTCGTTCTTGTTGTAGCCCCCGCTGAAGCTGAACTCCGGTCCGCGCGCGTGGTGCTTGCGGCCCACCACCCAGACGGTGGGCTCGGCGGCCCAGGAGTCCAGCTCCACGTGGTAGACGTGGCCGGTGGCCTCGAAACCGGCGCTGTCGCCGGGCCCCAGCGGGAAGTGCTCGACCGAGAGCTTCCTGCCCGCCGGCAGCGCCGAGAAGCGGGTCACGCTGTGCTTGATGTCCCGGGGGGCGTAGCGGTAGCGCTTGTAGAGGTCGTAGGGCACGCCCATCACCGGGTAGGAGAATACCCAGATCTCGCCGGTCTTCTGGTGAACGCAGACCTTGGCGGGCTTGGGCGTCTTGAGGGTCGCCAGGTGCTTGCCCGCCGGAGTGTAGACCTGCACGCGGTCGTTGAGGAAGTCCGAAACGTAGACGCGGCCCTTCGCATCGCAGGCTACGGAGGTCGGCACCCGGAAGTGCCCGTTGTCCTGCCCGTGCTTGACGCGGTGCCCTTTCCAGACGGCGGGCGCGGCGTTCTTCCCGTAGTCCATCTTGAACACCGCGTGCCAGCAGCCGGGCACCCGCCGCCAGCTCCCCGTCCGCCACAGGTAACCGGTGATGTACAGGGTCTCCCCGTCGGGGGAGAGGGCGATGCTGCTGGGGCCTACGTCTACGGTCAGCCCCCCGGCCACGCTCTTGACCTTGTGGACGGTGCTGGGACCGGCCAGCGGAAGCCCGCCGGTGGAGCCGTCGGTGGCCAGGCGGTTGACCTGCACGTAGGCCAGCGCCAGGCGCTTGCCCCGCCCGGCGATGGACGTGGCCGCGGTGGCCACCCGGGCCACGTGGTGGTTGCCGGTGTGCCAGTTGGCCCCCGAGCTCAGCAGCGTGAGCTGGTAGAGCCCGCCCTTGAGCGGCAGGCGGTAGCCCTGCGGGAAGTCGAACCACCTGAGCCCGCGCACGGCCTTGAGATTGGCGCGCGGGAAGGGGTAGACGCTGCGCACGTACTTGCCCTCGTGGTCGAAGAGGCGCAGGAAGTCGACGCCCTTGCCGTCGTAGACGTAGACGCCCTCGGGGGCTGCGGAGACCAGGGGCATGCTCCCGAAGCGCTTGTGGGGGCTCCAGTAGAGGGTCCGCTCGAAGCGGGGCTTCAAGCCCAGCGAGACGCGCACGCTGAGCCCTTTCTTGTCGTCGATGTAGCGGCCCTGGTCGTCCTTGCCGTCCCAGACGATTCTCTGCCTGAGCGAGTTCCTCTGGAAGGGCGGCGGGGCGTTCCTGCCCAGCACCCCGCTGGCCAGGTGCCGGACGATTCGCCCCCCGGGGTTCTCGACCGCGATGGTCGCGTCGCAGTAGCCCCTGGAGGCGAAGGCGATGGTCACCCGGTCGCCGTTGCGGGTGACTTGCGGCTTCTCGGTGAACTCGAAGACCGCCTGGCGCTTGACCTTGAGCTCGTCGAAGGCGCCGGCCGCTAAGGCCCGCGCGGCGATAAGCAGCAGCGCGACGGTGATGCCGGTGGTTCTCTGCATGTGGTCTAGTGTCCTCCCTTGTCCGGCACGTCCTTGAGCTTGACGGTCCCGGTCGCGTGGTAATTCAGCTTGACGCTGAGGATGCGGCCGTTGCCCGGATCGGCGATGAACAGGCGCCGGTCCGTGTGCGTGGCCAGGTACGCCCCGTGGAAGAGGACCACCTCATCGCCGCCAACCGGGCGAGGCTTGGCCGGGCCGCCCGCGGCGAAGAGCGGACGGCCCTCGTCGACGTTGCCGTAGCGACCGATGCGCAGGATCAGGTTGCCGGCGGAGTCCAGGACCGCCACGCTGTAGCGATCCATCTCCGGGGCGAAGGAGCGCGCGAAGTAGTCCAGGGTGAAGCGCGCGTTCCAGCAGGCGCAGCCGTTGCCCCTGTTCTTGCCCGCGAACCCCACCCCGCCGTAGAACCACTCCGCTCCCTCGACCCAGGCGGTGCCTTGCATGGCGCTGGTAATGTCCGGCTTGCGCTTGGGGTAGTTAGCCTCGGCCAGCGGGGTGTGGATCTTCTTCTTGGCGGTGAAGAGCTTGCCCTTGCCCCGCCGGAACTTCATCAGCGTCCCGGTCATGTCGTTGTAGTAGCGCTTGCCGGCGATGATCCGGGTGGCCGCGGACATCAGGTAGATGCTGTCATCCTGATCCATGCCCACGCCGTAGAGGTCGCAGTGCCCCGGAGCGAAGTCCTCGTAGAGGCTCTTGCCGTGCTTGTCCCAGACGTGGATGCAGGTGGTCCCTCCCCGGCCCCCGAAGAGGCGTCCGGGGTACAGCTTGGGGACGTACTTCTTGCCGCGGTGCACGTACTTGGCACTGGTGCGCACGTTCATGGTCGCGTTGTAGAGGCAGCCCACCGCCAAGTGCCCCTTGGGCGAGACGAACATGCCCCCGTGGTGCCAGTTGCCGTCGCTGGGCATGACCAGCGCGGCGATCAGGTTGGCGTAGCGTGTACTGCTCATCCAGCCGTAGCCGACCTTCTCGCGCCTCTCGCCGTAGTCCCAGGGCACCTCCCGCCAGGTGGCGGGATTATAGCGGCCGACCACGTTGATGGTCCGCAGGTAGGCCAGCCCGTTCAGGTCGAAGCACATGTCCTCGGCGTCGAAGGGCAGCTGGATTCGTCTGACCTTTTCGGTCTCCGGCTTGATCTCGAAGAGCTCCTTGAAGCTCTTGCCCACCGCCGAGTGGTCGCCCTCGGCTACGTACAGCCGGCCGTTGGTGGGCCGCACGTAGAGGCGCTGGCGGTGATAGATGGGCTTGACCACCCCCACCCTGGACTGGGCGGCCTCCGCGGCGAAGTCGTGCACCCTCTCGAAGGTCTTGCCCTTAAGCTCCAGTATCTGCACCCCGCTGCGGCGAATCTTCCCGCGGTTGAGAACGTTAGCACCGGTCCAGGGTTCGCTGATCCAAACCCGCGGCGGCTTGCTCCAGGAGTCCAGCTCCGCCCTGAACTCCACGGGGTCTTTGGCTCCCCAGTTGGTCTGGAACTTGCCCTGGCTGGCCAGCTGGTAGACGTCCAGAAGCCTGGGGTTCTTGAAGGGGCCGTAGCGGACCGCCTGGCGCCGGGGCTGCTTCTTCTCGAACTGGTTGCGCACCCACCAGGAGAATACCCATATCTCGCCGGTCTTGCGGTGGACCTGCACCGAGGCAGGCCTGACCGCCTTGATGCTCTTTAGGAACTTGCCGCTCGCCGAGAATATCTGTACGCGGTCGTTCATGTAGTCGGCCACGTAGACGCGTCCAGCATCGTCGGTGGCCACCCCCGCGGGCACCTTGAAGCTCCCCTTGCCGCTCCCGGACTTCTTGATGTCCAGGTGCCCTTTCCAGACGGCGGCCTCCTCTCGCGTCCCCACTTTCGCGCGCATTACCACCGGGGTCGCCCGGCAGTCGGCCAGGCGCTCGATATCCTGGCTCGCTCTCTTAGTGCGCCCGCTGATGTAGCCGGTGAGATACAGCCACTTGCCATCGGGGCTCAGCGCCGCGCTGGTGGGCACCGCGCTGCGGATGTCCCTGCGCTTGGCGTCCACCACCGCGCTCACGTTGACCCGGGGCCCCTCCAGGTCCATCCCCGAGGTGGTCCCGTCGGTACCCAGGATGTTGACCTTGAGCTGGGCCAAGGCGATCCGGCCGCCGCGCAGGGCCATGGCCGTGGCCGCCCCGCCGTACATGCCCCAGTGCGCGTGAGACTTGCTGGCCACCGAGTGATATACCTTCTTCTCGGGGTCGTAGGTCTTGTCCGCGCCATTGCTGCCGCTGGTGAGCATGCTGCACTGCAGGAAGTTGGTCTTGAGCGGCAGGCGCTTGCCGTCCTGGGGAAAGACGTGCCAGGCGAGCCCCTTGGTCCTCGAAATCTTGTCCCCCGGGAAGGGGTAGACCGTGCGCACGTACCTGCCGTCGCGGTCGTAAAGGATGAGGCTGTCCATGCCCGTGCCGCCGTCGTAGACATAGACCCCCTCGGGGGCCGCGGCCATGAGCGGCGGGATCGGCGAAGCCCGGCGCTTGGGCACCCAGAGGTGCGTGCGCTCGAACTGCGGCTCCAACCCCAGCGAGACGCGCACGGTTAGGCTCTTCTTGTCGTCGATGTAGCGGCCCTGGTCGTCCTTGCCGTCCCAGACGACTCTCTGCGCGAGCGAGTTCTTCTGGAAGGGCGGCGGGGCGTTCTTCCCCAGCACCCCGCTGGCCAGGTGCCGGACGATTCTCCCCCGGGCGTTCTCGACCGCAATGGTCGCGTCGCAGTAGCCCCTGGAGGCGAACGTGATGGTCACCCGGTCGCCGCTGCGGGTGACTCGCGGCTTCTGGGTGAACTCGAAGACCGCCTGGCGCTTGACCTTGAACTCGTCGACGGCCGCGGCCCGGGCGCCCGGCGCGAGAAGCAGCCCCGCGCCCAACGCGGCAAGTCCGGCAAGGGTTCTGACCCTGGAGACCTCTTTCATGCGCAGTTCTCCCTCGGCGGCGGGGACGGCCCCTCGTCCTATTTCTTGAGCGCGGATTTGAGCTTGTTCT
>CAZONU010000049.1:4041-17734 GCA_964581145.1 uncultured Planctomycetia bacterium | reverse complement strand
GTGCAGGACCGCATCCGCGGGGGCGGCAAGCTCCCGGTGGAGGAGGCCGTCAAGGTGGCCCTGGGCGCGGCCCGCGCCCTGGACTACGCCGAGAAGCACGGCGTCATCCACTGCGACGTCAAGCCCGACAACTTGATGCTCACCGGCGACGGCGAGGTGCGCCTCACCGACCTGGGCATCGCCCGGACGGTCAAGTCCATGGCCGAGAAGGTCAACCAGGAGGGCGGGGTGCTGGGCTCGCCCCACTACATGGCCCCCGAGCAGGCCCGCGGCGAGCCCATCGACCACCGGGTGGACATCTACTCGCTGGGCGCCACCTTCTACCGGATAGTCGCCGGGCGCACCCCCTTCACCGGCAAGACCGCCCGGGAGATCATGGAGAAGCAGGTCTACGAGGAGCCGCCGGGGCTGCGCTCCCTGGACCCGGACATCCCCCAGTCGCTCTGCCGGGTGATGGCCCGGATGATGAAGAAGAAGCCGGACAAGCGCTACGGCACCGCCCGGGAGCTGATCGCCGACCTGGAGCGCCTCAGGGAGGAGCTGGCCCCCGAGGAGAAGCCGGAGCGGGTCTCCCACCGGCACTCGCAGATGACCCGCCGGGCCCGCCGCAAGCGCGGCGCGGGGGTCTTCGTGGTCCTGGCCGCCGTGGTTCTGGCCATCGCCGGCGCGGCCGTCTTCATGGCCGTCAGCGGCGGAAGCGGCTCCAACGAGTTCGAGATGAAGCGCATGGAGAGCAAGGCCGCCGCCGCCGAGGCCCGCGGCGACCTGGACCACGCCCTGGACCTCTACCGCCGCCTGCAGGGCTCGGTCCCCCAGGAGAGCGCCTGCGCCGCCAGGGCCGCCGCCGCGATCAAGAAGCTCAAGGAGAAGATCGCCGAGCGCCGGAATCGGAGCACCGTCGAGACCCACTGGAAGGTGCTCGCGGAGATGAAGGCCCGGGCCAAGACCCCGGAGAACTTCAGGGGCCTGGCCGCGGCCTACGGGAAGTTCGCCGCCGACTTCCCGGGTTCCCACCACGCCCCGCGGGCCAAGCAGGAGGCCGCGACGTACCGCGGGCGCTACGCGACCGCCGCGGCGGAGGAGATCAAGAAGTTCGAGCCGGAGGCCGCCAAGCTGGCCGCCGCCTGCAAGTTCATCAAGCTGCACCAGGAGTGGCAGTACCTCGCCGAGCGCTACGCGGACGCCCCCGCGGCCAAGCGCGCCGCCGCCAATGCCCAGGAGGCCCTGACGATGGGCGCCAGGGAGTTCGCCGCCGCCAGGGCCGCCGCTGAGAAAGCGCTTAAGGAGGGCCGGCTGGGGGAGGTCGCCAAGCCGTTTGCGCGCTTCGAGAAGGCCGACAACGCCGAGCTGGTCAAGATGGCCAAGACCGCCATCGAGGAGTTCGAGAAGAAGGTCGCCGCCGAGCGCGAGCGGCTGCGCAAGGAGGCCGAGCGCCGCAAGAAGCTGGCCGCCTGCGACGCGGTTCGCGACGCGGCCGTGGCCCTGGTCATGGAATACGAGTACCCCAAGGCCCGGGCCAAGTTCGTCGACGCCCTGCTGGCCTACCGCAAAGCCGGCTTCGGGAAGGAGGTCGAGGCCACCCGCAAGCTGGCCGACCGCTACTGGGGGGAGCGCAAACTCTTCGACCGGCTCTACGACTACGGCCGCGCGGGGAAGCTGGCCTCGGCGATGACCCGCCTGGCCGACGGCAAGAGCGCCAACGTGGTTTCGGTGGGCCCCGCGGGGCTGAAGTACTCGCGGGGCATGGGCAAGAGCGGCAGGGTGACCTGGAAGCAGCTGCCGCTCAAGTCGGTCTACGACCTCCTGCGCCGGCCGAAGCTGAAAACCGACGAGAGGCTGCTCCTGGGCCGCTTCGCCCTGGAGCGCAAGCTCTTCGCCGAGGCCAAGGGCCAGCTGGAGAAGGTCCTGGCCGCCGAGCCGGAGCGCAAGAAGGAGCTGGCCCCCCTGCTGGAGGCCGCCACGGAGGGCTCCGGCGCCCCCAAGCCCAAGCCTCCCGCCAAAGACGGCAAGAAGGACTAGCGGTGGCGGTCGAGGTCCGCGCCGGCCGGCGGGGGGCCTCGCTGCGCCTGGCGGTGCGGCCCGGCGCGCCCCGGACCCGCGCGCTCGGCGAGCACGGCGGCGCGCTCAAGCTGGCGGTGGCCGCGCGCGCCCAGAAGGGCAAGGCCAACAAGGAGGCCTTGCGCTACCTCGCCGAAGCGCTTAATCTTTCCAGGGCAGACCTGGAGATCCTCGGCGGGGAGACCTCCCGCCGGAAGGTGGTGCTCTGCCGGGGGGTGGGGCCCGGCGAGCTCCGCGAACGGATAGGAAAGCTGCTGGGAGATTAGGGAGGGGCCGGTCATGGCCACGCTGTTCGAGAAGGTCCAGGAGGCCACCGCCGCGGTCAAGACCATCGTCGGGAAGCGCCCCAAGGTGGGCATCATCCTGGGCACCGGGCTGGGCAAGCTGGCCGGCCAGATCAGGAAGGTCCGGGAGTGCTCCTACGCGGAGATCCCCTACTTCCCGCAGTCCACGGTGGCCAGCCACGCCGGCAAGTTCGTCTCCGGGCTTTTGGCCGGCGTCCCGGTGGTGGGCATGGAAGGCCGCTTTCACCACTACGAGGGCTACTCCATGGAGGAAATCACCCTGCCGGTCAGGGTGATGCGCCAGCTGGGCGCCGGCATCCTGGTGGTCTCCAACGCCTGCGGGGGCATGAACCCGCTCCACGAGCGCGGGGACATCGTGATCATCGAGGACCACATCAACCTCTTCCCGGAGAACCCCCTGCGGGGTGAGAACGACGACCGCCTGGGGCCGCGCTTCCCGGACATGTGCGCGCCCTATGACTTCAAGCTGTTGAAGCTGGCCGAGTCGGTAGCGCTGGCCGAGGGCATCCGCGCGCACCGCGGCGTCTACGTGGGCGTGCCCGGGCCCAACCTGGAAACGCGCGCCGAGTACCGCTGGCTGCGGAGCATGGGCGCGGACGTGGTGGGCATGAGCACCGTGCCCGAAGTGGTCGTCGCGGTGCACGCGGGGCTGCGCGTACTGGGCCTCTCGGTGATAACCGACCTCTGCCTGCCCGACGCGCTGGCGCCGGCCAGGATTGAAGACATCATCGCCGTCGCGGGCTCCGCCGAGCCCAAGCTGGCGGCCATCGTGACCGGGGTGCTGAAGGGGCTGGGCGGGAAGAAGCCCCGGAAGAAGTAGGCCCTACCTCTTTTCGAGTTCGATGATCTCCAGCGGTCCCGGCTTCGGGTACTTCTTGCGGGGGCGGTCGCGGTTCTGGCCCAGGGTTTCCCAGCGGAGCAGGTAGCGGACCGTCTTCCCCCCGCGCTTCAGCGGCGCGCTGGCCCTCAGCCTGACGGTCATCCCCGGGAACTTCGAGCGGACCTTCGTGACCTCTTTCGGCCAGGGTGAAGCCAGCGGCGTCGGCTTTCCAAGCGGCTTGAGAGTCTCGGGGTCGAAGCGCTGAAGCATGCTTTTGTTGCCGTACTTGACGTGGTGCCAGGTCAGTTCCAGGGACTTGCCGTCGCCGGCGGGCCGCAGGGCGCTCCAGCCGAAGCCCAGCACGATAGAGCCCCCGCCCCTGAAGAAGACGCGATGTTTCCACTGGGTCAGCTGGTATATCTTCCACTTTCCGGTTTCGAGGCGCGCGGCCCAGACCTGGTTGTTTCCCTTCTTGTCGAACTTGATGTAGGTGATCAGCGGTCTGTTCTTCAGGTCGAAGGCGAGGTTGTTGCCCCAGTTGTGCAAACCGCCCCTGGCCGGGACGGGGTCGACCTTTTCGGCGGTGTTGACCGTGATCGGCAGGGCCAGCTTCTCGCCCTTGCTGTTGGTCCAGGTCTTGAAGTCCGCGCTGCGCGCGTAGCACAGGTCGTGGTTGGTGGAGCAGTCAGGCGAATCCCGCCAGACCCAGGCGACGTGGGTCACGCCCTTGGGGTCGGTGCGCAGGCCCACAGGGTAGGCGTTCATGGTCCGGCCGCGGGCCTTCCCGGAGAACAGCGGCTTCGAGAGGAACCGGGTCCACTTTCCGGCTGCCGCGTCGTAGGCGTTGACCAGCCGCCGGCCGTTGCCGCTGCCCCCGTCGCGGTACATGAAGAACAGCCGCCCGCCGGCGCCGGCGATGAACTTCGGGTAGGTGCAGCGGCCCTCCTCTCGGCCGGTCATGCGGTTGATGGCCTTCAGGCTGCCGGCGTCTCCGGGCCTCTGGCTGCGCCAGTAGCGCAGCTTCGAGCAGTGCATGTCGGCGGCCACGTGGAGCTGCCCCTTCACGTCGAAGGCCAGCGCGATGTAGTTGTGGCTGTCCCAGCCGGTGCGCTGCCTGGTCTTGTGGAGCGCCCACTTGTCGGAGCCGAGCTTCCGCTGGGCGAAGACCATGTCCCGGTTCTCGTCGTACCAGCCGACGTACTGGTCCTCGCCGCGCGTCGCGAAGGCGAAGCCCACGGGGTGCCCGGCCCAGGCGAGGCCCACCTTGAGCGTTCTCTTGGCGACCCACGTTTCCCCGGCCGCCCCCCGGGCCGCGCAGGCCAGGACCAGGGAAGCCAGAAGGACCGCGGCCTTGTTCCGAAGCACCGTCACGCCCCCCCTGCCGCGCCGCCTTACCGTCCCCGGCTCAGTTCGCCCGGAGCCGGGTCGTCCACCAGAACATGGTCTCCACCGGAGCGTACTCGTCGGTGAGCACCGGCAGCTTGGCCAGGTCCGAGGCGAGGGTCGGGAAGTGTTGGCCGGCGAAGGTCGCCAGGTTGCCGATCACCTCGTAGCTGCGCGTATCGCGGTTGTATTCGCGGATCTCGGTGCGCTTCTTGAGCTGGGGGTAGCGGGCCAGGAGCACCGCCGCCTTGACGACCAGCGCGCTCTTGAGCAGCGGCTTGCCCTCGTCCTGGGTGGCCACCAGGATCACGTTGCGCACCATCCTGGGCTTGTTGAGGTGGGCGGGGAAGACGTAGATGTTGCCGAAGAGCCCCTGCATGGTCTTGTACTCGGCGCGGAAGAAGCGGCTCTTCTCGCCCTCCAGGCCGGAGATGATGTTGCTGACCAGCACCCCGCTCTGGGGCTCCAGGCGGCGCTTCACCTGGGCGATGAACTCGCGGGTCACCAGGTGGGCGGGAATCTGCCCGCCGCCGGAGTAGGCGTCGAGGATGATCAGGTCGTACCTCTGGTGGCGCCCGCCGCCCCGGCGGATGAACTGGCGGCCGTCGGCCACGTAGGTCTTGACCCCCTGCTCGTCCCTGTGAAAGAAGTGCTCGCGGGCCACCTCCACCACTAACGGGTCAACTTCCACCACATCGACCTCCATTTTCAGGTCGGCGTAAACCTCGCAGAACTCCCGGGGCACCGAGCCGCCGCCCAGGCCCACCACCAGCACCTTGCGGGCCGCGGGGTTCATGGCCATGCCCAGGTGCAGTATCTTGGTGTAGGTGGTCGCCGGGGGGTGGCCGGGGCGGTTGACGTACAGGGCGCTCTCGATCAGGTTGTTGAAGCGCATCTGCAGCACCGCGTCGGGGTCGTGCTTCATGGCCTCCTCCGGCGCCAGGCGCAGCCACTTGCCCTCCGGGACCTCCCCGTCCCGCTTCTTGAGGGCCCTCTCGGCGTCGTACTGCCCGACCACCGAGATCGTGTGGTAGGCGCTCTCGTACTCGCGGCCCCCGACCAGGAACTCGTGGGGCCCCCTCCCGCGCCGGTGGTCGCGGAGGCCGGGCTTCCCGGGGACCCGCCCGGCGGCGTGCAGGCCCAGGGCGCTCGGCGGCGTGAGCGAGTAGGGCAGCCGCATGGGGCAGAACACCCAGCCGAGCACGAAGGACCCGGCCAGGAAGGACACCGTGGCGATCGCGCCCGCCCGGGTGCGCGGGCCCCCGCGGGCCGCGAAGCGCGCGGCCAGGCCCAGCACCGCGGCGGCCAGCAGCACCACGCCTATCGCGTAGAGGATCCGCGAGGTGCCCATCGTGGGGATGAGCAGGAAGGTGGTCAGCAGCGTCCCGGCCAGCGAGCCCACGGTGCTCAGGGCGTAGAGCTTCCCGGCCACGTTGCCCACGGCGGCCAGCACCTTGGCCTGGAGCCGGACCGCGAAGGGCGAGACCATCCCCAGGAGCACGCTGGGCAGGAAGTACAGCGCCGCCGAGGCCACCAGCGGTCCGGCTCGGGGCCCCAGGTCCCACTCGTCGATGGCGTTGCAGAGGTGCACCGACAGGTGGGTGATGACCAGCACGACCGCGCCCGAGGCGGCCACGATGGCGGCCAGCCAGGCCAGCGAGGGCTTCCTGTCGGCGATCAGGCCCCCCAGGTAGTAGCCCAGCGCCAGGGCGGCCATGAACACGCTGATGATGCTGCCCCACACGAACACCGAGCTGCCGAAGTTGTTCCAGAGCACCCGGGCGCCGACCATCTCCAGGCTCATCAGCCCGATGCCGCAGAGCAGCACCAGCACGAAGAGCGCCCAGGTCTCCAGGCGCTCGGCGCCCCTGCCGGCCACCACCGGCGCGGCCGGGCCCTGGGGCGCGGGCTCGGCGGGCCGGGGGACCCAGTCCCGTTTATGCTTTTTAGCCATCTATCCTCTTTCCTTCGCTTGGGGGAGAATTCCTAGCTCGGCCAGTGCCGGGATTATCTCCTCCACCGGCAGGCCGACAACGTTAGAAAAGCTCCCGGAGAGCAGCCGCACGTAGCGGTCGGCGCCCTGGCGCTGGATGCGGTAGGCCCCGGCGGCGCCGAGGGCCCCGCCGGAGGCCACGTAGGCGTCTATCTCCTCGGTGCTCATCGCGGCCATCTCGACCTCGGAAACGGAAACCAACTCGCGCCGCGCGCCGGCCTTCAGAATGACCACGCCGCTGATTACCTGGTGGCGGGTGCCGGCCAGGGCGGCGAGGATCGCGCGGCTCCCGGCCGGGTCTCCGCCCTTGCCCAGGATGCGGCCGTCAGCCGCGCGCACCAGCGTGTCGGCGCCGAGCACCACTGTGCCGGCGGGCGCGGCGGCGGCGACCGCCCCGGCCTTGGCCCGCGCGGCGGCCAGGGCCAGCTCTCCGGCGGCGGCGCCCCCGGCCCGGGCCTCGGCCAGCGCGGCGGCCTCGACGCCCGCGGGCGCGGGGCGGACTTCGAACTCGAAGCCGGCCCGATCGAGGAGTTCGGCGCGGGCCGGCGAAGCCGAGGCCAGGATCAGCCGGGCGCTCACGGCAGCCCGAACCGGTCCGACTTCCGGCGGCGGTCCTCGGAGACCTCGCTCACCGAGCGCGCGGTGGTGACCAGCGTCTTGGCGAAGACGTCCCCCAGGCGCTGGGCGTGCCGGCTGATGATGGCCATGACCAGCCCGGGCACCGGAAAGACCAGGGCCTCGTCGAGCAGGCGGAAGGCGTTGCGGACCCCGGCCGCCCGCGCGGTGGGGCGCTGGCCGTCCAGGGTGGCCACCCGCAGGCCGAAGAGCAGCTTGCCAGGGGTGGTTCCCCAGCGGGCCTCGAAGATCGCCGCGTAGAAGTAGAAGAAGAAGCGGTTGGCGCTGACCAGCAGCAGGAAGAGCCCCCCGTGGCGCACCACCCCGGAGAGCGGCAGGTCCATGACCACCAGCACGGCGTAGAAGACCAGGCCGATGACCGCGTTGTCCGCCAGCCACGCGCCGGCGCGCGCGGCGAGCCCCGCGGGCCGCGGCTGGCCGGGCATGCGCGGGAATATCCGCTTGCGGCGTACCGTGGCGATGCCCAGGCCGGCGCCCACCGCCGCCGCGGCCATGAGCAGCAGCACCACCAGCAGCGTCTCCAGGCCGCTGATGTCCAGCTCGACGGTGGGGTGTTCCTGCCAGGGGGAGGCGGGCGCCCCGCGCTCGATCTCGCAGCCGTAGACCCCCACCCCCGCCCGCCGGCCGACGAAGAGCAGCAGCTGGTCCCCGCCGGATTCTCCTTTGCGGGGCCGGGCCACCAGCCCCAGGCCGATGGTGGCCGCGCCCAGTTCCTTGGCGCCGACCCCGATGGGCTGCGGCTCGCTCCAGCCCGAGCGGCTCACCCGCGAGAGGGCCAGCTCCCGCCCGCCGGCCGGGCCCCGGCCGGTCCTGCGCACCGCGACCACCAGCAGGCCCTCGCCGGAGGGGTCGGGGGCCACTGCGAGCTCGCCCCCGCCGATGTCCCGGGCGTGGGCCTCCTCCTGCCACCGGCCCCCGCTGTAGAGGGCCGAGAAAGTCTCAGGCAGCAGCCGCTCGCCAGCGCCGCGCTTGCGGTACAGGACCCAGATCCCCTCGGCGCTCCCGGCGGCCTCCAGGTGCGCCGCGGAGCTCTTCAGGTCCAGCTCCGCGGAGGAGCGCTCCCAGCCGCCGTCGGGGTCGGTGCGGCGCGCTAGGCGCAGGCGCTCGCCCTCCAGGTAGACGGCCCACAGCGCCCCGTCGTGGACCGCCAGCGCCTCCGGCCGCCAGCCGGGCTCGAAGCCGTGTATCCCGGTCCTTTCCAGCTCGCCCCGCTTCATGCGGTAGGAGGTGCAGTTGTCGTCGTAGAGCAGCCAGAGCTGGCCCTTCCAGGCGGCCGCGGAGCGCGCCGCGCCGGTCCGGCCCGCCAGCCGCCGCCAGCGGTCCAGCCTGCTGGCGGCGGCGGTGAAGACGAAGGTCTCCGGGCCGCTGCCCTGCAGCTGGCTGCCGGCCAGAAGCAGGAAGATCCGGTCCCCGTCGGCGACGGGCAGGGGCCGCAGGTACCCGGCGCATCCGGCCAGGAAGGCGGCGGTCAGGAGCAGGCCGAGCTTGCGCATGGGCTATTCTTCAAGCGGCGGGACCCCCCGGGGCCGGACCCGGCCGAAGAGGGCGGTGGCGGCGGCGGCCATGCCCGGGGGCATCGCCGAGTAGGTGACCAGCAGCGTGCCGGCCTCGGGCAGGAAGCGGTCGTCGTATATGTTGTTGCTGACGGTGACCACCCTGCGCCCGGCCCCCGCCAGCCGCCTGATGATCTTGTGGCTGGTGGCCGGCCCGCGCCAGACGTGGTTGAAGGCCACCACCGCGTCGAAGTCCGCCGAGCGCCGGAGCGCGTGGCTGACGGCCTCGGCGTCCGCCGGGACCGCGAACTCCACCAGCGCCGCATCGGGCGCGTGCCGGCGGATCTCCGCGTAGAGCTGCTGGGGGGCGTACCAGAAGTCGTTGCCCTTCTCGTGGTACTCGCTGCGGACCGGCAGCAGCACCATGATCCTCTTATCCGGGGAGAGGGGCAGGAGGCGCTTCCGGTCGCGCACCAGGGTGAGGCACCTCCGCGCCGATTGCTTCGCCAGGCGCACCGTCTCGGGCTCACGCACCGCGCGGTCGGCCGCGGCGGGCCTCGCGAAACGTCCCGAGAAGATCCCGTAAAGGAGCTTCATGCGCAGCACCCGGAAGACCGCTTCGTCGAGCCGCTCTTCGCTGATGCGCCCGCGGCGGGCCCAGTCCTTGATGGCCCGGTGGCAGGCGAAGGCGCGGTCGTCGCAGCCCTTGACCAGCACCAGGTCGTTGCCGGCGGCGATGGCCCGGGCGCAGCCCTCCGGGGTGGGGCAGATGCTGGTCAGGCCCTTCATGTACATGGCGTCGGTGGTGACGACCCCGTCAAAGCCCAGCTCACCGCGCAAGAGGCCGGTGACGATCTCCGGCGAGATCGAGGCCGGCAGCCCCGACCCGTCCAGCGCCGGGTAGGCGTTGTGCGCGGTCATGACCGCCGGCAGCCCCTGGGGGATGAGCTTTCGGTAGGGGAAGAGCTCCACGGCGTCGAGCCGCTTGCGCGGGGCCTTCAGCACCGGCAGCGTGTAGTGCGCGTCGACGGCGCTGTCCCCCCGGCCGGGGAAGTGCTTGCCGGTGGCGATCACCCGGCCGTCGGCCAGCCCCTTCATGAAGGCCGCCCCGTAGCGCGCACAGAGCTCGGGCGAGTTCGAGAACGAGCGGCAGCCGATCTCGGGATTTCTAGCGTTCATGTTCACGTCCAGGACCGGCGAGTGGATCATGTGGATGCCCACCGCCCGGAGCTGGCGGGCCACCGCCCGGGCGCACTTGCGGACCAGCGCGGGGCTCCCGGTGGCGGTCAGGCCCATCTGGCTGGGAAACAGGTTCACGCCGCCGTGGAGGATGTCCACGGAGAGGTCGCCCTCCTGGTCGGTGACCATGTGCAGGGGCAGGCCCAGGGGGCGGGCGGCGGCGGCGCGCTGCAGCTCGTTGAGGGTCTCGGCGTACTGTCCGGGCGTGAAGTAGGGCGCCAGGCGCCGGACCTTGTCGGCGTTGCCCGAGGTGTTGATGTGCGGGGTGACCCGCAGGCCCCCGCAGTGCAGCTTCTCGATGCGGGCCAGGACCTTGTCGTCGATAAGCGTGCCGTAGAAGGCCAGGGTCATGCACTGGCCGACCTTCTGGTCGAGCGTCATCTTGCGCAAGACGCGCTTGACGTCCGTGATGCTGCGGACCCGGGCAGGCTTCGGCGCGCGAGGCATGCGGCCTCCTTTCGGGGCTTGCGGGCAGGGATTCTACGCCGCCGGAGGGAACTTATCAAGGCTGGCCCGGCCCGGTTGCGGGGGCCGGGATTTTTCTTAGGATTGTTGAAGGCCTCCCCGGCCCCGCCGGGGATTCCATGGTGCAGGCGGAGCTCCGCCTGCGGGAGGCAGCACCTTGACAGATCGGGAGCTCCTGGCCGAGTACGCGCGGACCGGCGCGCAGGGCGCCTTCACGGCCATCGTCGAGCGCCACGCCGCTAAGGTCTACTCGACCTGCCTGCGCGTGCTGGGCGACCCGGCCGCCGCGGAGGACGCCGCCCAGGCGACCTTCGTGGTGCTGGCCCGCAGGGGCCGGAAGCTCTCCCCGCGGGTGCTGCTTTCCGGATGGCTCTACCTGACCGCCCGGAACTGCGCGCGGCACGCGCAGCTCGCCGAGGCGCGGAGGGCCAGGCACGAACGGGAGGCCGCGGAGATGAGAGAGAGGATTGAGACGGGGAAGCTTTCCTGGGAGGGCGTCCGGCCGCGGCTGGACGCGGCGCTGGAGGCGCTGCCGCGGTCCCAGCGCGACGCGCTGGTGCTCTGCTATCTCGACGGCCGCTCGCGGGCCGAGGCCGCCGCGGAGCTGGGCTGTCCCCCGAAGACCCTGGACACGCGCCTCACCCGGGGGCTGGCCCGGCTCAGGCGCAAGCTGGGCGGCGGGCCCTCCGCCGCGGCGCTGGGCGCGCTGCTTGCGGAGAACGCCGTCGCGCCGCTTCCCGCCGGCTTCCTGGCTGCGGCCAAGTCGGCCGGTGCCGGCGGCGCGGCGCTCTCGGCTTCGACGATTTCTCTAGCGGAGGGAGTCATGAAAGCCATGACCTGGACGAAGATCAAGATTGTCGCTTGCGTCGCCTGCGCGGTGACGGCCGCCGGCGGCGGAGGCACGCTGGCCGTAAGGGAAATCGCCGCCGGGGAGACCTCCCGGCTGACGCCCAACAAGTGGACGCCCCTGAGCGAGGCCGGGCCTGCGGCGGTGCACGCCCGCATCGTCTGGCTGCCCGGCCGGAAGCGCGTCCTGGTCTGGCCCAACTACCACTCCCGGGCCGGCAAGGGCAACAAGGAGAAGACCGCCCGGCTGCACCTCTTCGACCCCGCCGCCGGCAAGTGGAGCGCCAAGCCCTCCTCGTTCCCCGCGGGCGGGGAGGTCCGGCCGGAGGCGGTGACCAGCTCCTGCGTCTACCTGCCGGGGCTCAAGCGCGTGCTGCTGCTGAGCTCCCACTGGGGGAACTACAGCAGGAAGGTCAAGGCCAACGCCTGGCTGCTGGACCCCGCCGCCGGCAGGTGGCAGGGCACCGCCGTCGGCCTGCGCATGACCGACAGCTCCAAAGACTTCAACCCCTCGCCGGGCATGGACGGCTATCCCGTCCCCGCCTGGGGGGCGCTGTGCTACGACGCTCACAACGGGGAAGCCCTGCTGGCCGGCGGCGGCGGCGTCTGGGGCCGGGTGGGCAAGCTCAAGGAAAAGGTGGCGCCCGGCGACTGGGTTTATGATGAAAAAGCCAAGCGCGTCCGCCGGCTCCTCGCCGCGGAGGAGGGCAAGGTCACCGAGGCCCGCCGCTGGTTTCCCGGCCACTGCGGCTCGTGGACGTTCTCGGAGAAGACCGGGAAGTGGACCGCCCTGGCCCAGCCGCTCAGCGCCCAGCCCTCGGGCAGAATACTGCCGGGCATGGCTTACGATCCCGCCGAGAAGAAGATCGTGCTCTTCGGCGGCGACGACCTGGCCCGCTGCCTGGCCGACACCTGGGTCTACGACTGCGGGACGCGCGCCTGGAGCCGGGCCAAGCCCAAGGGCGCTCCCCCGGCGCGCGCGGCGCAGGCCATGCTCTACGTGCCCGGCAGCAAGATAATCCTCATGGCCGGCGGCTACGGCACCGGCTGGAAGCCGCTGACCGACACCTGGGTCTACGAGACGGCCAAGAAGCAGTGGACCCGCCTGGGCATGGAGCTGCCGACCGGGGCCCACTACTGCTCGGCCGCCTACGTCCCGGAGATGAAGGCCGTGCTCCTGCGCCTGACCCGGGTCAAGCGGGGCAGGCCCAAGACCAACCCGCTCTGCGCCCTGCGCCTGGAGCTGGGCAGCGCGCCGCGGGCGGCGGCCGCCGCCGGCAAGGAGCTCAAGTGCCACTGCCTGGGCAAGGACTGGCGCCACCCCTCGCCCGAGGAGTGGGAGTCGGCGGCCAACAGGGGCGGCGATCCGGCCGCCAGGCGCAAGGCGCTGGCCGCGCTGCCGGCCAACGCCTGGGTCATGCAGAAGACCCCGCTGGAGACCGCCTCGCGCACCTGGGGCAGCTACGCCTACGACGTCCGCACGCACAAGGGCTACGCCTGGGGCGGCGGCCACGGCGGCTACCAGGGCGCGGACGTCACCGAGTATGACTTGCTCAAGAACCGCTGGACCGGCATGGTCGATCCCCCGGACTTCAAGCACCCCTGGCGGCACAAGAACTCCGGGGACAGCCCCCCGGGGCTGACCTACCGCGGCTGCATCCTGATCCAGAGCCACGCGCGCAAGAGCTACAACGTGGACCCGCTGACGAACTCCATCGTCACCTCCCACGGCGACGTTTACAGCATCGCCGAGCGGCGCTTCGTGAGCAGCATCGGCCGCTGCCCGGGCAAGTGGGGCCTCGGCGACCAGGCCGGCTACGTGACGGCGCCGCACGGGCTCTACGCCTTCACCTCCCGGGGAGGCGGCATGCTGCACCGCGCCAACGTCGCCGCCGGCCGGTGGGACCTGGTGGCCAAGGGCGGGTTCAAGTCCCACTCCGAGCACAACCCCATGGCCTACGACTCGGGGCGCGACCGCATCTTCTACCTCAACTACAAGGACGCGGCGGTCTGGAGCTTCGACTTCAAGCAGAAGAAGTGGCAGGAGGAGAAGCCCGCCGGCAAGGCCCCCGCCATCATCGGGGGCGATCCCGCCTACGTCCCGGAGCTCGACGCGATGATGTTCGTGATCGGCACCGACAGGCGCGGCCGCAAGCTGGCCAACCACTTCTACAAGGTCGCCGAGCGCAAGTGGTACACCGCACCGTACAAGGGCGACGCCAGCGACCCGAGCCGCAGCGGCAACGGCCGGCTGTGCAACTCCACCTTCTGGGACCCCAAGCTGAAGGTGGCCGTGCGCATCGCGGGCCACTACCGCCAGGCCCAGGTGCTGGTCATGCGCCCCGACTTCAAGGCGCTCAAGCTGACGCCGGTGGAGTAGGGGCTATTCCAGGACCAGCTCCGCGCCCGGTTTCATCGCGAAGCCGGGCGCGAGCTTTCCGGCCATCTCCGCGGC
>CAZONU010000049.1:0-4031 GCA_964581145.1 uncultured Planctomycetia bacterium | reverse complement strand
GTCCAGGGCATATAGCGGGCTGATTTCTATTTTGCCGTCGACCAAGCCGTCTGCGCGGCGCGGCACCTTCCCGCCGGCGAGCTCTATCCACCGGGCCCATTCCTGCGTTAACATCTCGCGCGAGCTCTCGGCGGAGTCAACCCCTGTTGCGTTCTTGACCGGCGCGAACTCCTCGCTGCGGGCGGTCTCGACCGCCAGGGCGCGTTCGGCGCGGGGCAGCGCGTCGAAGATGAAGCTCTCGAACTTGATCCCGTTCTGCTCCTCGGGCTGGACGGTCTCGCCGGTCTTGTTTACATAGGCGACCTTCTTGTCCGCGCGGTGGAAAGGCAGGCCCCCGCCGGAGGCCGCCAGCTTGGTCAGAAACGGCACCGAGAAGACGTGGATGGCGATGGAGCCCGCCCAGTGGACCAGCTCCCCGCTTTCGCCCGCCGCCTCGCCGAGCTCGGCGGGCAGGTCGCTGTACTCGATGACCTCCAGGCGCCCGGCGCGCTCGACGAGGGCGCCGACCTTCTCCGCGGCGCTTCTCCTGGCGACCACTTTGAGGCTCATCTCGGCGCTCTCTTCCAGGTGCCGGCCGATGAAGACCGGGTCGGCGACTTTCACCAGAGGATTGTCCACCTGGAAGTAGAACAGCGCCTCGACGCCGAGCGCCGTCAGCTTCTCAAGCAGCCCGGCGTCACGCAGCGCCGCCACCGTGCCCCCGTGTCCGTTGGGGCTGGTCGCCAGGCGGTCGGGGGCGGTGAGAATAAGCTGGCCGGCGCGGTCCACCGCGGGCATGGTCCCCTGCCGGAAGACGAAGACCTCCCCCGCGTCGAGATCGAAGAAGCGCTCGCCGGAGAGGTAGTCGCCCGTCACCCAGAAGCCGGCCGGGCTGGTCATCACCAGCCAGGGGACCGCGCGGCCCGCGCGGCGCGAGAGGGCCAGGACCTTCTCGGCGTGGTGGCGGAAGAGCGTCCGGCCGGTGACCGGGCCGACAGGAAAACAGCCCTTGGGCCCGGCGAAGCCCAGGCGGGTGCCCTGCCCGCCGGCGGCGGTGAGCACCGCGACGCGCCCGGCGGCCAGCGCCGCCTCGCCGGCTTCGCGAAAGCGCTCCTCCTCCCGGCGCTCTTGGTCCGTCCGGGGCAGGCGCGCAACCGGCGCCGGTTTCACCGCCGCGACGTCGACCTCGACGGCTTTTCTTCCGCCGGTGACGTGCTCGGCGATCAGCTCTTGCAGCCCGTTGAAGTCGATGTCGGCCAGAGATCCGGCGAGGCGCTCGCGCCCGGCGGGGTCGAGCTTCTCCCAGAAGCGGAAGGGGCTCTGCTGGCCGGCGGCCAGGGCGCGCTCTACGCCGGCGGCGAGGTCGGGGGCCAGGCCGGAGGTGTCGGGCATCTGGAGATCAGGCGCGCGCGTCGGGGCCCGCGGGCGCGCTGCCCTTGCGGAACTCCACGATCTTGTCCACGGCCTTCCTGACGCTGTCGGTGACCGTGAAGAGGTCCAGGTCCTGGGGGCTGATGCAGCCCCGGGCCAGCATGGTGCGCCGCAGCCACTTGACCAGTCCCGACCAGTACCTGCGGCCCATCAGCACCACCGGGAAGGGCTTGATCCGGTGGGTCTGGATGAGGGTCAGGCTCTCGAAGAGCTCGTCCATGGTCCCGAAGCCCCCGGGCATGATCACGAAGCCGGAGGCGTACTTCATGAACATGACCTTGCGGCAGAAGAAGTAGCGGAAGTTCATCTGCAATTTCGCGTAGGGGTTGGGCTGCTGCTCCATGGGCAGGTCGATGTTCAGCCCCACCGACTGCCCGCCGTGCTCGGCCGCGCCTCTGTTGGCGGCCTCCATCAGCCCGGGCCCCCCGCCGGTGACCACCGTGAAGCCCTCGGCGGCCAGCGCGCGGGCCAGCTCGCGGGTCAGCTTGTAGTGGGGGTGGCGCGGCCGGGTGCGCGCCGAGCCGAAGACCGCCACCGCCGGCCGGATGTGGGCCAGGTCCTCGAAGCCCTCCACGAACTCGGCCATGATGCGGAACACCCGCCAGGTGTCCTGTTGGGTGAAGTCCATGGGGGTGAAGGTGCTTTCGGGCATGCTCGGCCTCCTCGGGCTGGGGGAGCTTTCAGGCGGCAGTTTAGCGCCGCGGGGGGGATTCTTCAATGCCGGAACCGGGAGGGGCCGGGGAGCGGATTTTCTTCAACGCCGCGGCAGCGGCCTGGCGGACATCTGCATCTTTGTCCTTGAGCGCGGCATCGAGCGGTTTGAGCGCCCGTGAGTCGCCGGACTCTCCCAGGGTGAAGGCTGCTATCCGGCGGGTCCGCTCGTCGGCGTCCTTGAGTCCGGCGACGGCCGCGGCCAGGGCCTCCGCGGACCCCGGAGAGACCTTTCCGAGGGCGTAAATCGCGAATGCCCTCACTCGGGGGTTCTCGTCGGCCAGCGAATCTCGTATTGCGTCCAGCGCGTCGGCCGCCGCCGGGCCGATGCGCGCCAGTGCTCTCAGGGCCTCGCCGCGCCCGCGGGGTTCGAGCTCCGGGTTGCGGGCGGCCTCGACCAGCGCCGGCATCTGTTTTTTGCTCAGGGGCTCAAAGGTGTCGAGCGCCTCGTAGGCGGCCTTCCTCACTGATGCATCCGCGTCCGCAAACGCCTCGATGACGGCGCCGCCCATTTCCCGGGTCAGGGCATCGAGCGTCGCTTTCCGTGCTGATTCATCGGTGTCCTCAGACGTTGCGACGGCGGGACCGTCCGTTTCCCGGGTCTTGTCCGCTATTTCCTTCAAGGCGCGCAGCACCGTCTTACGAATCTCCGGATCGGGGTGCTTCAGCAGCTCCCGCATCCTCGGGAAGAAGGGGCGCGTGGAATCCCCCGCATACCTGAGGAGGTTGACGGCCATGTTGCGAACGCGTTCGTCATCATCGGCCAGGCACTCGACGGCGTTGCCCGCCGCGCGGCGGCAGGCCGTGGGGTCGTCCATGAGGATGAGCGTCTTCAAGCAGACGAACTGAACGCTGCTGTTGCCGTCCCGGGTGTATTCGATCAGGGCGGAGATTCCCCTGTCGCCGCAGGCCTCGAAGATGCAGGCGGCCCGCGACCTGTACGGGCAAAGCCATTGAGGCATCCGCATGTATAGGTGCAGCTTGCGGAGGGCTTGGTCTTCTCCGCCCAATCTCTCTACAATTTCCCCGGACTGGACTTCTCCATCTCGGTAGAAGTGCTCCTCGTCCAAAACCCGGTGCGTCTGCCACACCGGCACCACCACCAGCCACGAGAGGAGTCCCGCTGTGAGCAAGAGCGCCAGCGCCACGCCCCAATAGATATAGATACGCCTGGAGCGCGCCGGCTTGGCGGGCTTATCGGCTTCCGGAGTCATCCTGCTTCTTCCCCGGCGCCGCGCGGATTTTCTTCAACGCCTCGGCGACGGCTTCGCGGACGTTCTGTTCAGTATCACCAGCGGCAGATTCAAGGATGGCGGTTGCCTCTGACCCACCAATATCTCCCAGCCCAATCACCGCCCATCGGCGAACGCCCGCGTGCTTGTCCTTGAGCGCTGTGGCCAGCCCCCGCACAGCCGATGGACCGCCAACATTGCTGAGTGCCATGACCCCCGACTCCCGTACAAACCAGCTTTCATCTTCGAGCAGCTTGGTTAATTGCTCCACGGTTGACGGGTCACCTACTTGACCCAGGGCTTCGGCGGCATAGGCTCTGGTGTTATCGTCATCGCTCTCCAGGTAATGAAGCAGAGCCGGCACAGCCGCCTCTCCGCAGAACCCCAACATCCGAACTGCATGCTCAGGATGAGGTGCGTACCGATCCGGAAAGATAACGTACCAGCGAATGGTACTGACTGCTCGCTTGCCGCCCCCGAGTTGGGCCACGGTGTCCGCCACGACGTCCTTGGACCACACGTGTGGATAGCCGGAAACGGAGTCATGGGACCGCAAGACTCCTGCCTTCATATTCCACACCGGCACGGCCACCAGCCAGGAGAAGAGCCCGGCGCCGAGCAGCAGCGCCAGCGCCACGCCCCACAGCACGTATCTATGAAAGTCCGAGTCAAGAGAAG
>CAZONU010000048.1:14885-17863 GCA_964581145.1 uncultured Planctomycetia bacterium | reverse complement strand
CCCAAGGCCACCGTCATCGGCAGCGGCTTCGCGACGAGCCGCGTCCAGGTCACCAACCGCACCGGGTCGAACATCAAGATCGTACTGACCAAGCGACTGTCGGAGCTCACCGATCTCTACCTGGGCCAGGAGTTGATCGGGGCCAAGGACCAGGCCTGCTACATGCCGTTCATGTATGGCGACGAGTACATCGGGCCAGGCGATCCGGTTACAGTGCTGTTCAAGCCCGGGCAGTCCAAGACGCTGCTGGTGCACACCTACTGGCCGCTGTCGCGCATCGAGGGCAAGGGGATGGCGGTGCTCGGGCAGAAGTACAAGGTACGACCCCTGCTGGTCTTCGATCTTGACGGGGAAAAGCAGTACGTGCTGGGCGGCGAGTCCACGGTTGAGATCGTCGCCGCCGGCCCCGCGAAGCTGACGACCGAGACGTACACGGTGACTTACACTCCCATCGGGCAGACGGCAGGAAGCATCAAGAAGACGGAGAACGGGTTCCATTTGTACTCCGATGTTGGATATGCGCCGTCCTTCTACCTGGTCGCCTCGAAGCCGGGGGAATCCCTGGAACAGGTGGCCCGGCGGGACAAGGGTTTCGCGAAGAAGAGTTTCCTGGGAAGAGCAAGGAGAGTCGTTGGTCGCGAGTCGGCGGGCAAATACTACCTCGTCTACTATTACTGGGGCGATGTCAAGAAGACCAAGTGGATGTCCGTCTACTCGCGGCACGATGACCTGGTGTTCAGGATTGATTGGCATGCAAAGGGGGACCCCAAGGATCCCGACGACCTCCGCGGCAAGAAGGTATTCAAGCTCTACGACCATCTGACCATCAAGCAGGTCAGGAAATAGCGGCCATTCCCGGGAACCGCGCTCCCCGACCGCCCCGGCCTGGGGTGGAATCTGAAGTAGCCCGGCGTGGAAGGATTGGGTATTATGCCGCCCGGAATTCCCAACGAGAGGCAATCATGAAGCGGATAATCCTGCCGGTTGTCGCGGCCTTTCTCGGTGTCCTTGCAGTCGCCGCTTTCCTGTATTTTCGCGGAAAGCGGGCGCCGGGGGACAGCCAGGACAAAAACCCGAAGGTCGTGAAAGAGAAGCCCGGCAAGAACTCCGGCGGTCCCACGGCGACTCGGCCGCCGGCCGCGACAGGAACCCCGGTGACGCTGAGGACCGAGACTTACACTGTGACTTACACCCCCATGCGGCAGGTGGCGGGCAGCCTCGAGAAGCTGGATGACGGGTTTCATCTTTCCACCGGTTCTGGGGAGCAGACGTCCTTCTACCTGGTGGCCTCAAGGCCGGGGGAATCCCTGAGCCAGGTGGCCCGGGGGGACAAGGGTTTCGCGAAGAAGGACTTCCTGAGGGGGGCAAGGAAGGTTGTCTCCCGCGAGTCGGCGGGCAAGTTCCACCTCGTCCACTACTACTGGGGCGATGACAACAAGACCGAGTGGGTGTCCGTCTACTCGCGGCACGATGACCTGGTTTTCAGGATTGACTGGTTCGGAAAACCGGACCCCAAGGATCCCGACGACCTCCGCGGCAAGAACGTACTCAAGCTCTATGACCACCTGACCATCAGGCAGGTCAGGAAATAGCGGCCATTCCCGGGAACCGCGCTCCCCGACCGCCCCGGCCTGGGGTGGGAGGTGGGGTAGGCTGGCGGTGGGGGTCAGGGCGTACGATTACGCTCTGCCTGGACTTTGGCCTCTGCCTGCAGCTCCCGAACGAGAACATCCGGGTGCGCTCTCGTATCTGAGCCCCTGAACGTGATAGGACAACTCGCCGTCTTCCGTCTCCGCGACGAATACCGCCAGTGGTTCGTCAGGACCGTAAAGAGTGAAGTACGGAATTATGAGCTGTACATCCACTGTCGATGTCCTGACGTACCTGGCTCCCTCCAGAGCACGGACAAATCTCCGCACTTCCTGCGGTGTCGTACGCTCCAGGGTGCACGATGCCCCTCGCCCGTCGTTGTAGTAGTACAGAATGGACGTGGTGCTCCGAAAGGCGGCCTTATGTCTCTCGATCTTCTCGGCGCGGGACCATCGCGCCCACAGCAGGCCGCCGGCCAGGAGCAGAATCACAATCGGGACGACCACCATCCAGACCACCATCCGGCGCGACCTGCGGGGCTTAGGGGAGGGGGTTGCTTCGTTCATACTCAGGTGTCCGTGGCCACGTCGTCCCACTCTTGATTCATGTAACGAATCAGCCAGTTCAGCGCGCGATGCCTCTCACTGACGATTCCCTCGTGGACCTTGTCGGACGATTTCCTCTTGAGCCGCAATTCAACCGCTGCCCAGTGCAGGCGATAGTAGAGGTCAGCCATATCGAGAATCTCGCTCAAAGGCCTCGGCTTCGCCTCCTCTACGAGCTTGGCAAAGTTGTTCCCCTTGAGCACCTTGAAATCCGTGGCCACGTTGCACGCTTGGTTGGGTGGCTTGATTTCCTGCACGTACCCCAAGGCCCACAAAAGCACGTACGCGCACTCGTACTGCCAGGTGAAGTCGATGGTGGCCTGCTTCGAAGGGGCGGGGTCGGCCAGGAACTTCTTCTCCTTGGGACTGAAGTAGTCGGTAGCACCAAACTGCTCCGTGAACTCTTTGACAAAGCTCTGGTCGCGGGTCTCACCTTTAATGCTGCAGATCGTGATGGCCAGGCATCGCTTGGCGATCTCCTCCTTGCCCCTCGGCTTTACGCTCGACTCGTCCTCGACAACGGGCAAATGGTCAAGGTATGGAAGGCCAAGCTTCTTTACGGCTTCCATGCTCTTGGCCTTGCGGGCTAGCTGGGCTTTCGTTGGATTAGGGCTGTCGTGGGCAGTCCTGGCGACGCCCTTGAGCTCCTTGCTGTCTACAGAGAGATACTTGTCCCGGTCGTTCACGGGTTTCCTCCTCGCGTAGACCGCCACTCCGATGCCCAAAGCTGTTAACAGAACCAAGATCGTGGCGACAACAAGGCCCTTCTTCATGCTCATTAAC
>CAZONU010000048.1:13265-14875 GCA_964581145.1 uncultured Planctomycetia bacterium | reverse complement strand
CCTCACTTCCACTCCGTCCCGCGCCCAACTCATTGCGACATTGTGTCTTGCGCTTTTCCCGCATTCGCTTTTCATATTGCGGGCCCGGGCGTCAAGGTATATGGTGTAGGAGCCATGTGGGAGGCGCGCGGCTCGTCGCCCGCGCCGTGGCCCCTTCTGTAGAGGCATCCGCATGCAGGACTCCCAGCTGCTGGCCGGCTACGTCTCGGGCGCCCGTCGCGCGTCAGAATGCTTCGCCGAGATCGTGCGCCGCCACGGCGACATGGTCTTCTCCACCTGCCTGCGCATCCTCGGCGACCGCCACCTCGCCGAGGACGCCGCCCAGGCGGTCTTCCTGGTCCTGGCCGCCAGGGCCCCGGCGATTTCCACGAAGAAACCCCTGGCCGGATGGCTCTACAACACCGCCCGGCACGCGGCCCTGGACGCGCGCAAGCGCGCCGAGCGCCGCGCCCGCCGCGAGAAGGAGGCCGCCGCCATGCGTGTTAAGCCCCAACCCCAGGCCGACTGGACCGCCATCGCCCCCCAGCTCGACGGGGCCCTGGCCACGCTGCCCGCCCGGCAGCGCGACGCGGTGGTCCTCTGTTATCTCGAGGGCAGGACGCAGGGAGAAGCCGCCTCCCAGCTGGGCTGCGACCAGAGCACCGTGTCCAAGCGCGTCTCCGGCGCGCTGGAGCGGCTCAGGAAGCTGCTGGCCCGCCGGGGACTGCATATCTCCGCGACCGCGCTGGGCGCGGCGCTGGCGGCCAACGCGACAACTCCCGCGCCGGCGGGCCTAGCCGCCGCCACCCAGGCGATACTCGCCGGGGGGACGAAGTCCTCCGCGCCGTCGGTCCTCATAGCCAAAGGAGCCGCCAAAGCCATGACCTACGCCAAGATCAAGTTCGTGGGCGCCGTGCTCGCCGCGACCGTCACCGTCGCCGCCGGCGGCGGCGTGGTTACCCATCGCCTGCTGGCCGCGGAGCCGGTCAAGCTGCCCGCGAAGCTTAAAAGCGCGCCGACCAACACCTGGGTCAAGGTGCTGGAGGCCAAGAGCGGCGGGCGCGATCAGCCCGTCTTTGTTTACGCCTCCAAGCTCCGGAAGTTCATCGCCGCCACCGGGATGCAGCACTACGGCGGGGTCAAGCCGCGGCACTACGACACCGAGGAGTTCGACCTCGAGAAGCTCAAGTGGATCAACGCCTATCCGCCGGGGACCGAGAAGGGCCGGCCGGAGTCCGGGCCGGTGGGCCCGGAGTACGCCAAGCAGCGCGCCAAGCTTGGTTACAGCGGCCGCAAGCTCTTCTACAAGGACGGCCAGTACATGCGCCTCGCCGCCGGCGGCCAGTGGCACAACGGCAAGACCTACGGGGAGTACTGCTACGTAGCAGATAAGGGGGAGGCCGGCACCGTCTACGTCTACATGTGGAAAGCCCACACCCTGGCCTACGACGCCGCCGCGCGCACCTGGACGGACCTCAAGGCCGCCCCGCGCACCAAGGCCAAAATCTGGGGCGCGATCTGCTACGACCCGGTCAACAAGGAAATCGTCCACGCCGGGGGCGGCAGCGGCAGCGCCGAGGCCAGCACCTGGGTCTACAGCGTGGAGAAGAACGAGTGGCGCGAGCCGGCCA
>CAZONU010000048.1:0-13255 GCA_964581145.1 uncultured Planctomycetia bacterium | reverse complement strand
GTCTACAGTATCGCCAACAATGAGTGGCGGCGGCTGGCGATGGGATCCGAGGAGCTCAAGAAACTCTTCGCGAGGGCCAAGGCGCTCCGCTGGCGGGCGAAGGAGTTGCTGGGCCGGTGCTCGAGCCGCCATGCGGTCGCCGAGACCGCCGCGGAGGCCAAGGTGGACCTCCCCGCCGAGGCGGCCAAGCTCGCCGCCGCCGCGGAGAAGCTCGCCGCCGAGGTCAAGGCCGCCAAGGTGGAGGACATCGAGAAGGCCGGCAAGGCCGTCGCGGAGAAGCGGCTCGCCAAGGCCGCCGCCGCGGTCAAGGCCGCCGGGCCCACTCTAACGGGAAAAATCACCCCCGCGAAGATCGCCGCGGTGCGCGCCGCCCGGGCGGTCTTCGAGCAGGTTGTTGACGCGCTGAGCCCCGAGCCCCCCGGACGGGCGCGCTCGCCGATCGCTTTTGATGCCGCCAACAAGAAGATCGTGCTCTTCGGCGGCGACGGCCTGGACCGCGCGCTGTCGGACACCTGGCTTTACGACGTAAAAACGCGCAAGTGGGAGCAGAAGTTCCCGGAGGTCTGCCCGGCCCCGCGCGCCGGTCACCTCCTCGGATACCTGCCCAAGTCCAAGAAGATAGTCCTGGCCGGCGGCTACAGCCGCGTCGCGCTGGCCCACGAGATATGGAGCTACGACGTTACTGCAAACAAGTGGAAGCTCCTCAAGCAGGTCCCCCTGGGCGGCGGACGCCGCCCGGCCAGCCCCGGCTGCCCGCCCGTCGACGCGCGGCACTATCTCACGGGGACGGTGGGACCGTCCGACACGCTGGTCTGCTACAACGGCAACACCGTCTGGGCCTGCAAGGTCGACCCCTCCGGGGCCGACGCGGGCAGCGCCGCCAAGGGCGTCAAGTCCGGCACCTACGCCTGGAACCGCCTCTCCCCGGCCGTCTGGGAGACCGCCGCCAACCCCACGCCGGAGCAGACCTCCGCCTTCATCAAGGGCCTGCCGGTCAACCAGTGGACCGCCTTCAGCTTCCCGAAGTACGCGCCGGGGGCGCGCAACCGCTGGGGGACCAGCGCCTACGACACCGACCGCCACCAGTTCCTCCTCTGGGGCGGGGGCCACGCCACCAGCCACGAGAACGACGTGGGCCACTTCAGCGTGCGCGCCGGCTTCTGGACCATCGGCTTCCACCCCGACGACCCGATTGAAAGAGTCTACGCCTCGCAGCCCACCGCGCTGAGCTTCAACGACCGGCCCCACGTGCCGGTCCACTCCTACCGCGCCTACAGCTATTGCCCGGCCAGCAAGAAGATGTTCTACGGCAGCCGCGCCTACGACCCGCTGGTCCGCGAGTGGGAGCCGAAGGCCTATCCCGGCCTGGCCTGGCGCGGGGTGATGAAGAGCCACCTCTCGCCCACGCCCAAGGGCGTGGTCTGCTACTCGAGCCAGGGGCTCTTCAGGTTCGACGCGGAGGCGGGCTCCTGGAAGAAGCTGCCCTGGAAGGGCCCCCGCAAGGGCGGCTGGGGCGGCGGAGCCTGGTGCGACGGGCCGGCGCTGGTCTACGACTCCAAGCGCGACTGCCTGTGGATGGCCTACGGGAAGGAGATATACAAGTACGGCTTCGCGACCGGCACCAGCGAGAAGCTGGCGATCAATAATAAGCCCAAGGCCCTGGGCAAGTACCTGTTCGCCTACGAGGCCGAGTACGTGCCGGAGGCGGACCTGGTGTTCTGCATGCAGCTGGTCCCCCGGCCGGGCGGCGGGGTGAGCAACTACGCCTGGGACCCCAACGACCAGAAGTTCTACTCACTCGACACCAAGTTCGTGGAGAAGGGCAAGCCGGTCAAGTTCGGGCGCAACCCCTTCAACCACTCCGACGCCCTGGCCTACGACCCGGAGCTCAAGCTGGTGCTGCTCAACAACTCCAGCCGGCGCAAGGTCTGGGTCATGAAGTTCGACAGGAAGAAGGCGGGCTTGAAGGAGCTGAAGTAGGGGAGGCACCCTGTAGCCCCCGGCCCCATATTCCCACACCGGCCTGTGGGATGCTCCCACACTACGGGAGGGCGTCCCAACTCTCCAGGCTTGCGTAACACGCCCATTTGGGTCACTTACGAAAGTCCGGCCGCTTCAGGCCCCTCTGGCACGGGGCTTGATATACATATTGACATGAGTACCGGGGGCCGCATTACTGGAGGGAGAGGGGCATGAGAAAACTGGTCGGTTTGAGTCTGGCGGTCGCGGTGCTGCTGGGTGCCAGCGCCTTCGGCGTTGAGGCCCGCCGCCGCGCCAAGCGCTTCGTCCGCAAGCACCCCAAGGTCGGGGAGGGCATCAGGGACAAGTACGACGGCAACGAGGACGGCAGGCTGGGTCCGCGCGAGCGCGCCAAGCTCGGCAAGGACGCCCACGAGAAGGCCGTCGAGCGCCGCGAGAAGATCGTCGACAAGTTCGACGCGGACGGCAACGGCAAGCTCACCGGCGACGAGCGCGCCGCGGCCCGCGAGGCCCTCAAGAAGTTCCACAACGCCAAGCACTTCCTGGCCTGGAAGAAGCGCCATCCGGCGCTCTGGAAGAAGGTCCTGGCCAAGTACGACGCCGACGGCGACGGCAAGCTCGGCGAGGCCGAGCGCCAGGCCCTGCGCGAGGCCTGCCAGGAGCGCCGCGAGAAGATCGCCGAGAAGTTCGACAAGGACGGCGACGGAAAGTTAAGCGCCAAAGAACGCGCCGCGCTGCACCGCGCGCTGCGCCTCCACCGCCGGCACAAGCACTTCTGCGCCTGGCTCAAGAAGCGCCCGGGCCTGCGCAAGAAGCTGCTGGCCAAGTTCGACGCCGACGGCGACGGCCAGCTCAGCGAGGCCGAGCGCAAGGCGCTGCACGAGGCCTTCAAGGACCGCCGCGCGGCCCGGCGCGAGAAGATCAAGGAGCGGCGCGCGGGCGGGGCCGGCGGGGCCGACGAGCCGGAGGACATCGGCGACTTCTAGCCTCTCAACGCGGAAGAGGCATCCGGGTGCAGGGCGGGGGCCGGCGGGCCCCCGCCCTTTTTCGCGCGAAAAACACCGCCGGCCCCGCCCGCCGGCTAGTGCCGCACGAAGTAGTGGTACTTGACCGTCGGCGAGAAGGTCTTGCCCGGATCCAGGCGCAGGCGCCACACCACGGTGGAGTGCCGGTTGACCGCGGTCGCCCCGTAGTAGCCCTGCCAGTCGCCGGCCTGGAACCCGCCGATGGTGATCTTCCCGCCGTCCGAAGCCTTGTCGACCTCGCCGCCCAGCCGACAGGTGATTTCCATGCCGACCGCCGCCTTCTTCCGGTTGGTCACCTTCAGCTTGCCCTCCTTGTCGATGCGCGCGTATTCGTAGCCCAGCCACCGGAGGGCCTTGAGCTTGCGGCCGGTCTCCTTCCCTGAGAACCTTCCCCGCGTGTCCACCGACACGGTCACCGGCACGCGCACGCTGTCTCCGGGCGAGGTGTAGGTCAAGAGCTCCTGGGCCAGCGGCTGGCGCCCCTGCATGATCATGACCGCGCCGGTGGTCCAGGGCACCTTGGTGTTGTTGGTCAGCTCGATCTGGTGCCAGACCCGGTTCTTGGAAAGCACCAGCGGGGACGCGGCGCCCGAGCCCCGGGCGTGAGTCTGCCTCAGCTGCAGGTCCCAGGTGTAAACGTCCCTGTACGGCGCGCTGGCGTCGAAGATGGGCACCGCCGCGCGGTGCCCCTTGAGCAGCTTGAGCTTGGGCAGGTTGTAAACGAAGAGATCCTGGCGGGCCGCGGCGGTCAGCTCGCGGGGCAGGCGCACGCTGCCGCCGGCCGGCGGGGCTGCGGGGCGGGGCCCCGCGGCAGTGCGCTGGGTCATCAGCGCGTTGGAGAAGTCGTTCCTGAACCGGCCCATGAGCCCCGGCACGGCCTGGCGCAGGGCGTTGCGCAGCACCGACTCCAGCACGAAGGGGCTCACCGCGCTCTTGAAGCGGAAGTTGGGCACGCCCACCACCAGGTCCAGGGGCACGCCTTCGAGGTCCTCGGCCTCGTTGATAATCACGGCCTGAAGCGCGATCCTGGCCAGCTTCTTCTTGGCCTCCGGAGGCCCTAGCGCCACCCGGTAGGTGGGGATCCAGCGGATTCCCGGGCGGAAGTAGGTGATCAGCAGCTCGCACTTCGGGCCCGTGCCGGTGAGCCGGAAGGTAAGGCGCTTGGCCCGCTTGGTGACCACGGTCTTCTCCTCCGTGGTCGTGACCATGTCCTTCACCGTGAGCCGCCGCACCGCGCCGGCGGAAAGGAGCAGGTCGCCCTCGGCGGTGCCGAGCACGAAGAAGGAGCCGCCGACCGCCGCGGTCCGGCGCGTTTCGGTCAGGAACCCGCTGGGTCGCAGGGAGGAGGAGTACGCGCCGGCGTAGGGCCACCGGTTCCTCGCCGGCAGGGCCGGGACCACTGCGGCGCTCTCGCGAAGCAGGACGTCCTTTATGGTGCCCTTCACTGCCGTCTTTCCGTCGAGCTGCACGACGGCCTGCTTGCCCTTGTTGGCCTCCAGGACATGGATCATCTGGCTGCAGGACGCCTTCTTCCTCTGCTCCTCGGTGCTGGTGACCACGCCGGCGGTCATGCTCAGCAGGCGCCCCTTCCGGGGCACCGCCCAGAAGGAGCCCAACACCGCGCTGTCGGGCACCTCCTCGGTGAAGACCTCCCCGTCGGCGTCGGGCGTCCCCAAGGCGCGTTTCACGAAGAGGCAGTAGCCGTCCTTGAAGACGATCACCCGCTCGGTGGTCAGCTTCAGCTCGCCCGGACGACGCTTGCCCTTCCTGCCCTCGCCGGCCGGCGCGCAAGCCGCCAGCAGCACCCACACTATCGAAACTGCGATTGAAGTACGCATCCCCGGTCCCTCCCCTGGCATGGCGCCCCGGAAATCGCGGGCGCCCCATGCCCGTATTCACCCCGGGGACGGGGGCATATTCCGAGGGATCCCTTCTTCCTGCGCGGGGGAATTCCGTTGACATCGGGGAGGCGGCCGGAACAATCCAATAACATGGAGGCGGACAAGAGATCACTCCATGAAAAGGTTGCGAAGAGGGTAGACGCCAACCGGGACGACCTGGTCAGGTTCACTCGGGAGCTGGTCCGCATCCCCTCGGTCAATCCTCCCGGCGATTACGAAGAGATATCCCAGGAGATGGCGGGACTCTACGAGGGTGAGGGGCTCCACCCGGTCGTGGCCTCAGCGACCAAGAAGGAAGTTGAGGCGCTGGGGCTGGCCCACCCCCGGCCCAACGTGATCGCGCTGGTCGAGGGCGCGGAGCGCCGTCCCGGCCTGTGCCTCGACGCGCACATGGACGTGGTCGCGCCCGGCGATGCGTCTCTATGGCGATACCCGCCCTTCGGCGGCGAACTTCATGAAGGCAGGATATACGGGCGCGGCGCGGAGGACACCAAGTGCCATCTCGCCGCCGCGCTGATTGCCTGCCGGGCGATAAGGGAGGCCGGGGTTGAGCTCAAAGCCGACCTGCTCCTCACCGCCACCGTCGATGACGAAATCGGAGCGTGGCCGGGCATGGGCTACCTCGTCGAGAAGGGCTTCGAGGAGCACGGATTCAGGAAGCCGGACTATCACATTGCCGGCGAGCCCACCGGCCTCGAATCGGTGGGCTGCCTGGCCAGAGGAAGGCTCTGGTACGAAATCGTCCTCAAGGGCGTCTCCGCGCACGGCGGGAACCCCGCCGGGGGGGTCAATGCCATCGAGAAGGCCCTGGCGCTTGCCGCAGCAGTGAAGCGCTACCCGGTCCAGTCGGATCCGCTCATGGGCAGCGACACCATTAACTTGGGAACGATCCGGGGCGGCGAGGCGGTCAACGTCGTGCCCGGCCGCTGCAAGATCACCTTCGACATCCGGCCGTCGACCGACACCCAGGCTGTCAAGGAGTTCATGGAAAGGACGATTCGGGAACTCAAGGAAGCGGACCCGGACTTCAACGTCGAGAGCCTCCGCCTGCTCAACGACCGGCGGACCGGAGGCATCGGTCCGGAACATGATTTTGTCAAGACGGTTCAACACATTGCGAAGAAAGTGACCGGCAAGGAAGCCGTGCCCCGGGGGAGCATGGCCGGCTACTCCTCGCTGGGCAACGCCTACTGGACGAGCACCGGCGGCATCGCCGGCCTGATGTACGGAGGCGGCGACTTCCAGCGGGCCCACGCGGTTGACGAGTTCATATCCGTGGACGAACTTCTTGAGACCACCAGGGTCTTCGCGGCCCTGGCCCTGGAGCTGTGCGCTTGAAGGCGGGCTGGGCCCGAGGCATGTTCCGAGGGCCCCCCGGTTCACAGGTCAGACTCCGGAAAACCCGAAAAGTCCGGCGGAATCGGGGCCTAAAAGCGCGCGCGGCAGTTGACCCCGCCGCCGCGCCGGATAGGCTCTGGGGCCGGGGAGGAACTTCATGACCGTCAGCATCGAGAGCCCATACCTGGACGCCGCCGACGCCGTCTGGCTGCGCGGTAATTTACATACCCACACCACGCGCTCCGACGGGGCGCTCTCTCCGCAGGAGACCATCGCCGCCTACGCCGCGCTGGGCCACGACTTCCTGGGGCTCAGCGACCACAACGTCCCCCCGGACCTCGAAGGCCTCGACGCCCGCGGCATGGTCCTGGTCCCGGCCAACGAGGTCACCGGCAGCGCCGGGCACATCCTGGCGCTGGGCGCCGGCGGCGGGTTCCAGCGCGGCGGCGAGCAGCAGGAGCTTATCGAGGCGATAGCCGCCCGCGGCGGCCTGGCGGTCCTCTGCCACCCGGACTGGGGCACCGACTTCAACCACTACCACTTCGAGGAGCTGGCCGGCTTCACCGGCTACGCCGGCATCGAGATCTACAACGGCAGCATCGAGGAGGACCCCGGCTCGCCCTACGCGACCGGCAAGTGGGACCGCCTGCTGGCCGGCGGCCGCCGGCTGTGGGGCCTGGCCAGCGACGACGCCCACCGCCCCCCGCACCAGGGCCGCGGCACCTGCGTCGTGCGCGTCCGCGAGCGCTCGGCGGAAGCCGTCATCGAAGCGCTCAGGACCGGGAGTTTCTACGCCTCCACCGGCGCGAGCATAGAGAGCCTGGAGGTCGACGGCACCTGCCTGCGGCTGGCGGGACCGGACGCGGAGGTCATCAGCGTCTTCGGCGAGGGAGGCCGCCGGCTCTTGCGCGTCGAGGGCCGCGAGCTGGTCTACGACGCGCGGGAGTGCCCCGGGCCTTATTTCCGCGCCGAGGTCCTGGCCCCCCGCGGGCGCATGGCCTGGACCCAGCCCCTCTTTCTGGCCGGCGACGAAATCGAGAAGCGCCGCGCGCTTATCGAGGCCCGGCCGGTCCTGGAGGTCGGCCGCGCCGGGAGCGCGCCCGAGCTCAAAGGCGACCTTTCCGACCCCGCCTGGAAGGCGGCCGGGCTCGCCGACGCGCTGGTGGACTCCTCAAGCGGCGGGGCGCCCCCGGTGCGCACCGGGCTCCGCGCGCTCCTGGCCGGCGGGACGCTTTTCTTCGGCGTACTCTGCGAGGAGCCCCTCCCCGGGCGCATGAAGCTCTCCGTGACCGAGGACGGGAACAGCAACCTCTGGACCGACGATGGTATTGAGATCTTCCTGGACGTGGCCGGCCGCGCGGAGCGCTATTTCCACGTGATGGCCAACGCCGCCGGCTACGCATACGCCTGCGAGCAGGGCCAGCTCAGCGCGGCGCCGCGCTTTCCGCGCATCCGGGCCCGCGCGGCGCGGGTCGAGGCCGGCTACGCGCTGGAGATCGCCGTGCCCCTGGCCGGGCTGGGCCTGGAGAGCGCCCCGGAGCCGGGCACCCGCTGGGGCTTTAACGCGGTGAGGAACCGCCGCGCCGAGCCGGGCGCGTTCACCTTCAGCTTCACCGGCGGGAGCAACCACCTTCCGGGACGCTTCGGCCGGCTGAAGTTCTGAGCGTTCAGCTCAGCGCCACTACGGTCAGGCCTATCAGGTTATTGACCGCGTGCACCGCGATGGGCACGTACAGCGAGCGGGTGCGCTCGTAAACATAGGCGGTGATCATCCCGATGATGAAGATCGGCGGGAAGGCTATAAGCTCCCCGTGCACGATCATGAAGGCCAGGGACGAGAGCACCGCGGCCCAGAAGCTCCCCAGGCTCTTCTTGAAGCCCGGGTACATGCAGCCCCGGAAGACCACCTCCTCGGCGACCGGCACCAGCAGGCCCCCGCAGAGCATCACCGCGATCCAGGAACCGGCGCCCCGCAACCCCTGGAGCTGAAGGGCCAACGCCTGCTCGAACTGCATGTCGTAGAGCCGCAGTAACATGTCATAGCTTGCCGTGACCGCGTAGGCCAGCGCCAGGCCGAACGGCACCCACAGCCACTCGCGCAGCTTCCCGGGAAGCCTCAGCCCCAGCCCCCGGCGGACCGAGCCGTAGAGCAGCCGGGCGGCGGCGGCCACTATCCCGGTGAGCGTCAGTCCGGCGGCGGCGCTCAGGGCCAGCAGGGCCAGCACGTTCCGAAACCGCCAGTCGCCGGTCACCCCCACGTAGGCCGCGGCGGCGAATCCCTGCAGCCCAAAGAACAGAGCCCAGGCCACCAGGGCATGCCACCAGCGGAAGCGGATCCCGGGACAGGGCTCAGGCGGCAGCAGCCGGGCCCCCGGCGGCTCGCCGGGCCGTAATCCTCGGGGAGGGACGTAGAGGTCGCCGCCTTCCGGCGCGTCCGCGAGCAGAAAAAACGCCGCCGGCACGAGCAGCGCGCCGGCGGCGATGAGATAGGCAATCATTGGCGGTCCCGGGGGGAGCGCTACTCCTCGGCCTCGCCGAGCAGGCCCTTGATGACCTTCATGGCCCCGGCCAGTTCCTCCTCGGAGTCCTCGGGGATCTCCGCGGGGTCGAAGGCCAGGTAGCCGCGGTAGCCGCCGTCGGCCAGCACGCCGATGGCCTGGCCGATGGGCACGAAGCCCTCGCCGAACTCCGCGGGGGCCACCGCGGTGCGCTCCTCGAAGTACTCGTAGTCGGCCAGGTGCACGTGCTTGATGTGGTCGCAGAGCGAGTCGTAGGTGTCGGCCACCGGCTCCAGGCCGCGGGCGGTCTCGGGCACGTTCCAGAGGGCCTGCAGGCGCGGGGAGTAGACCTGCTTGATGATCTCGCGCAGGAAGCGGCTGTTGCGGAAGGTGCCGAACGTCTCGACCAGCAGCGTGGCCGAGCGCTGCTCGGCGAAGCTGGCCGCCTCGGCCAGGCAGTCGGAGATGTAGTCGGCGGCGCCGGCCACCTCGATGCTGGTGGGGATCTCCCCCCCGAAGATGCGCACGTAGGGGGTGGCCAGCACGTCGGCGATCTCGATGTAGCGCTCCAGCTCCTGGAGGGCCTTCTGGCGGGCCTCGGGCTCGGCGGCGTGGAACGAAATCGGGGTGCCCAGGCAGGCGATGCCCACGCCGCTGGCGCTGAAGAGCTCGCGGGTCTTGCGCAGGTCGCTCTCGCCGGCCTCCAGCTCGACGCCGTGCTTGCAGCCCGCGCCGGCGGAGAGCTCCACCCCGGCGTAGCCGTATTTCAAGGCGGCCTCCACCAGCCCCTTGGCGTTCCACTGCGGGGCGGCGGCGGAGGTCAGGCAGAGCTTGAACCCGCCTACGGTGACCGGCTCGGCGGGCGGCGCGATCTTCTTCTTGCTGGTCCTCTTGGCCATGTGTGCTTCCCCTCAGAGCTTCCCGGAAATTACGGACCTCCGGCGCGTTCCGGAGGCAGGCAGCATTCTACGGAAGCGCCCGCCCCTGTCAAGCCGCGTGGCGGGCGGCGGTTAGGACCCCTGACCGGGGCGTCCGCGGCGGCCCGCGACCTACCGGGAAAAGGCCCGGAAAAAGCCCGGAAAACCGGCCGCCCTCACCTTCGCCGATTGATCAGGTAGAGCAGGATCAGGAGCGCCTGGACCGCGGCGGCCACGTAGGTCAGCGCCGCGGCGGTGAGCACCTTGCGCGCGCCGGGCAGCTCGTCCTCGGCGAGCACCCCGGAGGCGGCCAAGAGCCGCAGCGCCCGGCGGCTGGCGTTGATTTCTACGGGTAAAGTAACCAGCGTGAAGACCACCACCGCCGCGTAGAGGAAGATGCCGATTAACTGCAACGTTCCGCCCAGGGTGGACTCCGGCGAGCCCCGTCCCAGGAACATGCCCCCGATGAACATGACCATGGCCAGGCCCGGCCCGAAGCGGGCGATGGGCGCGATGCCGGTGCGGAAGGCCAGCGCCCAGTAGCTCTCGGCGTGCTGCACCGCGTGGCCGGCCTCGTGGGCGGCCACCCCCACTGCGGCCACCGAGTCGCCCCGGAAGACCGCCGTGCTCAGGCGCAGCACCCGCTTGCGGGGGTCGTAGTGGTCCGAGAGCTTCCCGGGAATTTCTTCCACGGGCACGGAGCCCAGCCCGTGGGCGCTCAAGATGCTGCGCGCCGCCCAGGCGCCGGAGACGCCCCCGCGGGTGCCCACCTTGCTGTACTTGGCGAAGGTCAGCTTGACCTTGGCGCTGGCCCATATGGCCAGGACCAGCCCGGGCAGCGCGTAGAGGAAGTAAACCGGATCGAAGAAAAGCCAATGCACTTTTCGGCGCTCCTACTCCTGTTTCGACTGGTAGTCCTTGATGGCCTGGTGCAGGCCGTCGGCGGCCAGGTTGGAGCAGTGCATCTTGTTGGCCGGCAGGCCGTCGAGCTCGCCGGCCACATCGTCGCGGGTGATGGCCATGGCCTCCTCGACCTTCTTGCCCCTGGCCAGCTCGGTGGTGATCGAGCTGGTGGCGATGGCCGCGCCGCAGCCCAGGGTCTGGAACTTGACGTCGGCGATGCGGCCGCCCTCGACTTTGATGGATATCTTCATCACGTCGCCGCAGACCGGGTTGCCGACCTCGCCGACGCCGTCGGCGTCCTCTATGAGCCCCACGTTGCGGGGATTGTTGAAGTGGTCGATGACCTTCGCGCTGTACGCCACGGGGAATGCCTCCTTCAATTCACTTAACCGCTGGGCGCCGGTTTCTATTCTCCGCCCCGGGCGGGCAAAAGTCAATACCCCGCGCCGGGGGAGATTCGGCTTGCGGAGCGGACCCGCCACCGGATAATCAAGCCCGAAGCCGTTTCGTCCGGGAGACCGTCTTGCGATTGGGAAACAAGCACCGGCCGGCCGCGCGCGCCTTCCTGGCGCTGGCCGCCGTCGTCCCGTTTCTCGGCTGCGACCGGTCGCGGCCCGGCTCCGAAGTGACCCTGGCGGTCACTGAACCCAAGGACGAAACCGGCAACATGCACTACGCCGAGCGCGTGGTGATCCGCGCCGGCCGCGGCCGGGCCGTGGTCATCAAGACCGACATGGAAAAGGGCGTCCTGGCGCCCCTGATCGAGAAGCAGGTCGGCGCGGGTCCGAAGCGCACCCTCCTGCTGGGCTGGACCTCCTGGGGCGGCGGGATGCTGACCATCCACGCGCTGCTGGTCGAGAGAAGCGACGCCGGCGTCGTCCTCCGCGACCGGCTGGCGATAAGGACCGGCCGCAGATCCGCCGGCGTTTTTCTGGTGACCGGGAAGACCGGACCCCGCATCGGCCTCCCCGAGCCGCGCAAAGATGTCCACAGCCCGTCGGACTGGAAGATCAGCTTCGGCGCCAAGACTCTCGACCTGAAGGCCATCAGGGCGCTGCCCTACGCCGCCGCGAGGAATCCCGTTCCTGGTACGCTCTACTACTGCCCGCCCTTCCACGGGAGAAGAATCCCTCCCAAATCGCGCATCGTCTGGTTCACCGTCGAGAAGGGCAAGTTCCTGCCCCCGCCAAGGCGGCACAGGAAGTAAGGAGGCCCCCCGTGCCCGGACCCCAGGATTTCGCCGAGAGTTACGTCACTGCCGAGACGCTCGACGCCGAGCTGGCCGCGTGGATGGAGGAGCTCCGCCCCTACACCTGGCGCGAGACCGAGCCCCTGTGCCGGGCGGCCGCCGCGCTCCTGGTGGTGGACATGAACCGGCCGTTCGTCGAGGAGGGCCGGCCGCTGGCCTCGCCCAACGCGCGCGCGGTGCTGCCGCGCATCGCCGAGCTGGTCGCCGCCTTTCGCGCCGCGAAACGCCCGGTGCTGTGGATCGTGCAGGGGCACCACTCCGTGGAGCACGACCGGGGCGCGCGCCTGGCCGCCTGGTGGCCGGAGCCGCTCTTTGAAGGCACCGGCGACGTGGAAATGGCCGCGGGCCTGGAGCCCGCCGGGGGCGAGAAGGTCATCGTCAAGCGGCGCTACAGCGGTTTCTACGCCACCGACCTCGAACTGACCCTGCGCAGCCTGGGCGTCGAGCAGCTGGTCATCTCAGGCGTGCTGACCAACGTGTGCCCCTTCTCGACGGCAGTAGACGCCTTCAGCCGCGATTTCTGCGTCTACTACCCCCCGGACGCCACCGCCGCGCTGACCCGCGAGATGCACGTGGCCGCGCTCCGCACCGTGGCCGGCTGGTGCGGCTACCTGACCCCCGCCCGCGAGCTGGTCGCCGAGCTGGCGGCGGACCCGGGAAGGTCGTAGAATAACCGGCCGCCCGCGGCCGTCACTCAAGCGGGAACGGCAAGTTGTCCGGTCAAGTAGGGCCGGAAAATCCAAGACCGCGGCCGGTCCGCGGGGTAATCATAAAGAGGAGAAAGCCCGCATCCTGACAGCCGGAAAGGAGCCCCCCATGCGTCTGGCGACGTGGCTGCCACTGTGCCTGTTCCTGACCGCTTCTGTGGCTCAAGCCGGACAACCCGGCCTCTCCGGCAAGCCCAGCGCCGGCAGGGCCGGCGGCAAGGTGAAGATCGCCTTCTCGGTCCGCGGCAGGACCGACGTCGAGGTGGCGATTCTCGACGCCAGGGGCAAGGTGGTCCGCCACCTGGCCGCCGGGGTGCTGGGTGGCCGCAAGCCCCCTCCGCCGCCGCTGAAGGCCGGGCTCTCTCAGACTCTGGAATGGGACATGCGCAACGACTTGGGCAAGCCGGCGGCCGGCGGGCCTTTTCGCGTCAGGGTCCGCGCGGGGATGTCGGTCAAGTTCGGGAAGATGATCGGGGCCAGCCCCTACACCGGCACCATCAACGGCCTGACCGTAGACAAGGACAGCAACCTCTACGTCCTGATGCAGTCCCAGATCGGCTCTCACGGCAACAGCGGGCTGTGGCCCTGGCACGTCCGCAAGTTCGACAAGGGCGGCAAGTACGTGAAGAGCATCCTGCCCTACCCGCCCTCGACGCCCGCGGCCAAGGCCAGCGGCTACACCCTGCTCAAGACCCCCGACGGCGCCTTCACCCCCGCCAACCAGAACAGCCTCTACC
>CAZONU010000047.1:17389-18001 GCA_964581145.1 uncultured Planctomycetia bacterium | reverse complement strand
GATTTCTCCTCCCCCGGGGCGGCCACCCGGTTGACCAGCCGGCCCAGGCCCTGGACCTCGGCCTCCACCAGGTCCCCGGGCGAGAGCAGCCCGGGCGGCTCCATGAAGACGCCCACCCCGGCGGGCGTGCCCGTGGCGATCACGTCGCCGGGCCGCAGGGTGAAGACCCCGGAGATGAACTCGACGATCTCCGGGACGGAGAAGGTCATATGACTGGTGCGCGAGTCCTGGCGCTTCTCGCCGTTGACCCGGCTGGTGAGGCGGAGGTCGGAGACGTCGCCGGCCTCCTCGGGCGTCACCAGCGCCGGGCCCATCGGGCAGGAGCCCTCGAAGCTCTTGCCCCGGAAGAACTGGCCGTCGCCGAACTGGGCGCAGCGCGCGCTGACGTCGTCCAGGACGCAGTAGCCGGCGATGTGGTCGGGGGCCCCGGCGGCGGGGACGTTGCGGCACCTCCGGCCGATGACCGCGGCGAGCTCCACCTCGTAGTCCAGCTTCTCGACCCCGGGGGGATAGGGGATGTCGTCGGCCGGGCCGGAGGCGGTGACCCCCGGGGGCCGCCTGCTGGTGATCCATCCCGGCGAGGTCATCGGCCTGCTGGACACGAGCGGCTCC
>CAZONU010000047.1:0-17379 GCA_964581145.1 uncultured Planctomycetia bacterium | reverse complement strand
GCTCCTCGTAGTTGCCGGCCAGGCAGACGATCTCGCCGGGCTGGGGCGAGGGCGCGCCCAGGCGGACCTCGCCGAGCGCGACCTTGACCCCGGAGGGCAGCTTCTCGGCTCCTGCGGCCAGCTCCTGGAGTTGCGGGGCCAGCCGCTCCCAGCCGGCGAAGAGGTCCGGCGGCTCGGAGGGCAGCGCGCCGTCGGCGCGGTTGAGATCGACGATCGTCTCGCCGACCAGCAGCCCGGTGCGCTCGGCGCCCTTCTCTCCCCAACTGACGATTCGCAAGGCCTTTGCCTTCCCTCCGCGGAGCCCGCCCCCGGCGGGTCCCTCTATCATATATTTATCGGGCCCGAGGTGTCAAACCTTTCGGAATTCCCCCGACTCTTGCATTTCGCCCGGGGGGCCTTAGAATCCCGCGCCGCCGGCCCCGGACCGGGGTCCCAGAGCAGAGGAGAGGCAGCGAATGCCCCAGATCAACGCCACGCAAATCCGCAAGGGCATGGCTATCGAGGCCGACGGCCGGATTCTGGTGGTGATCAGCTACACCCACCTGACCCCCGGCAAGGGCCAGGCCCAGGTCCAGGCCAAGCTGCGCGATCTCGAGGGCGGCAAGAGCTACGAACGCCGCTTCCGCTCGGTGGACAAGATCGAGCAGGTCTATATCGACCGCCGGGAGATGGAGTACCTCTACGAGGACCGGCAGTCGGCGGTCTTCATGGACAACGAGACCTACGAACAGTCGCACATCAGCAAGGACTTCCTGGGCGACGACTTCCTGTACCTCACGCCCAACATGGCGGTGACCGGCGAGTTCTACAACGGCAAGCTGGTCAACGTGGCCCTGCCGGCCACCGTGGATCTCACCGTCACCGAGACCGAGCCGGCCCTCAAGGGCGCCACGGTCACCAACGTGCTCAAGCCGGCCACGCTGGAGACCGGCCTGAAGGTCCGGGTGCCGCCCTTCATCTCTCAGGGGGAGCGGGTGCGCATCGACACCCGCACCGGCGAGTACCTGGAGCGCGCCAAGGGGTAGCCATCACGGAGAAGAGCCCGCCCACTTCCGCACAGAGCCCCGAGGAGGCCCCCCCGGCCTCCTCGCGTCTTCCCGAGACGCTGCGCCTTCTCGACTTCCTGCCGATGATCGCGGCCACGCTGATCTGGGCCTGGCCGATGATCTTCGTGAAGTACGTCCAGGCCGAGACCACCCCGCCAGATGCTGAAAAAGCCCTCTTCACCCCGCACGCGCTCAACTTCTACCGCTACGTCTCGGCGGCGGTGACCATCGTGGCAATAGCGCTGATCACCCAGCGCGGGCACTTCGCTGCGGTCTTCAAGCGCTTCTGGGTGCCGCTGATCCTGGGGGCCATGCTGGCCACCTTCCAGATGATCTGGGTCTTCGGGGTCTACCTGGTGCCGGCCTCCTACGGCGCGCTGGTCATCCGGGTGACCATGATCTTCTCGCTGCTGCTGAGCTACGTTTTCTTCGCCGAGGAGCGCAAGGTGATCCGCTCGGCGGCCTTTCTGATCTCCGCGGCCATCGGGCTGGCCTCCACGGTCTGCATCACGCTCTTCGACGACAGCTTCTCGACGGGGGGCAAGACCAAGAAGGTGCTGCTGGTGGGCACGGCCATCTTTCTGGTCACCTCCTTCATGTGGTCGGTGTACGCGGTGACCATCCGCAAGATCGCCCGCAAGACCAGGCCGCTGCCCACCTTCGCGATGACCGTGCTGGTGGCCACCGCGATCCTCACCGTCCCCGCCGTCTGGGAGGGCAAGCTGGGCGTAATGTGGAATCGGGACGTGAGCAGGACCAACGTGCAGCTGGCGGTCTTCTTCTCCGGCGCGCTGTGCATCGGGGTGACCAATTCGCTCTACTACCAGAGCCTCAGGCGGGTCGGCGTGGCCTACACCGCGCTGGTCGGCCTGGCCGCGCCGTTTCTGACCGGCTTCTTCGCCTGGCTGGTCCTGGATGAGCGTCTCAACGGACTGCAGTGGGCCTTCGGCTCGGTGCTGGTGGTCTGCCTGGCCTTCATGATCCTGAGCTCTTCACGTGGAAGGGTGCGCGCGGCGCCCAGCACCCAGGGCGCGCCGGGCATCGGCCCGGAGGACGGCGAGAACGGCAGTAACGCGGAGGATGAGCCATGAGCGCGGAGAAGTTCCCCGAGGGCTTCGTGTGGGGCGCGGCGGCGGCCTCCTATCAGATAGAGGGCGCCTGGAGTGCTGACGGCAAGGGCGCCAGCGTGTGGGACATGTTCGTCAGGAAGGGCGGCACCGTCCTGCGCGACGAGACCGGCGACGCCGCCTGCGATCATTATCATCGCTACGCCGAAGACGTCGCCCTCATGAAGGAAATAGGGCTCAAGGGCTACCGCCTCTCGATAAGCTGGCCGCGGGTGCTGCCCGAGGGGGTCGGGAAGGTCAACGCGAAGGGCCTGGAGTTCTACGACAAATTGGTCGACGAGTTGCTGGCCGCGGGGGTCCAGCCCTTTGTGACGCTGTTCCACTGGGACTATCCCTACTCGCTCTACTGCCGGGGCAGCTGGCTGAACCGCCAGAGCCCCGACTGGTTCGCGGAGTACGCCGGCGCCGTCGCCGGGAAGCTCTCCGACCGCGTGAAGCACTGGATGACCTTGAACGAACCCTCGGTCTTCGTGGGCCTGGGCTACGAGTCCGGCCGCCACGCGCCGGGCGACAAGCTCGGCCGGAAGGAAATCCTGCGCATCACCCACCACGTGCAGATGGCCCACGGCAGGGGCGTCCAGGCGGTTCGCGCCGCCGCGAAGTCGGAGCCGCAGATCGGCTTCGCGCCCGCGGCCGGGCCGCGCCTGCCGGCCAGCGAGAGCCAGCGCGACGTGGACGCCGCCCGCCGGGCGATGTTCGCGGTGCCCGAGTTCGACGTCTGGAGCGCCGCCTGGTGGCTTGATCCCATTTTCTTAGGTACATGGCCGGAGGACGGGCTGGCCAGCTTCGGCGACCTGCTGCCCGCCGGCTTCGAGAAGGACCTCGCCGTCATCCACCAGCCGCTGGACTTCTTCGGCGTGAACATCTACCGGGGCCGGCGCGGGCGCACCAACGCCCAAGGAGAATGGGAGCCGGTCCCCGGGCCGACCGGCGAGCCGCTGACCCGCTTCAACTGGACGCTCACCCCGGAGGCGCTCTACTGGGGCCCGAAGCTCTTTTACGAGCGCTACGGCAAGCCGGTTTACGTTACGGAAAACGGGATGAGCGGCACCGACTGGGTGGCGCTCGACGGCGCGGTCCACGACCCCCAGCGCATCGACTTCCTCAGGCGCTACCTGCGCGAGTTCCGCCGGGCGGGGGCCGACGGCGTGCCCATCAAGGGCTACTTCCAGTGGTCGATCATGGACAACTTCGAGTGGGCCGAGGGCTTCCGCGAGCGCTTCGGGCTGATTCACGTCGACTACGCGACCCAGAAGCGCACGCTCAAGGACTCGGCCAGGTGGTACAAGGAGGTCATCGCCGCCAACGGCGCGAACCTGTGAGCGCGGAGGGAGCGCGGAGGTGATTCCCATAGTCCTGGCCCTGGTGGCCGCGAGCGTGGTCCTCGCCTACTGGGTGCTGGTGCGCCGCGGGGGAGCGACGCCGCAGACAACTGGCGGAGGACCTGGGAGCGCCGGCGGCGGAACGCCGGAGGGGGCAAGGACAAGGAGGAGTAAGCTCCCGGCCCGGCGCGGGCTACTTCACCAGGCAGGTGTCGTGCTCGTAGTCCGGCGGGCCCGGGGCCCAGATGTCGTCGTCGGTGTCCGGATCGCCGACCTTGGGCGCCAGGCCGCCTGCGGCATCCCGCCATTCTACGTGCGCGTCGCCGAAGCAGAAGTTGCCGCCTGCACCGCGGTGGGCGGGGATCCTGTTGGCGCCCGGGTTCCGCCAATCTCCCAGGAGCACCACTGATCCCGGATGGGTGGCGCGGTGTCGCGGGTCGTAGGCGTAGCTGGAGCTCATGGCGCGGACCCTGCCGAGCTTGAAGTCTTCGGTCGTGGCCCGCGGCGCAGCGGGGCACTGGAAGAGCCGGTGGTTATAGACGTAGGTCGGGTAGAGCAGCCGGAGCGAGCGCAGGCCGCTGAGGGGTTCCGGGGACTTGCCCGTGAAGGTGCGGACGTTGGGTCCGCCCTCGCAGGGGAACATCTCGTCAGAGTCGTCCGCGTACATGTGCAGGGCCAGGGCAATCGCCCGCAGCTTGCTCTGGCAGACGGCGCGGGCTTTCTTCTCGCGCAGATGACGGGCCACGGGAATCAGGACCGCGGTGAGTATGGCTATGATGCAGATGGCCACCAGGATTTCGACCAGCGTGAACCCGGAATCTCGGCGCATGAATGCTCCCCTGTTTCCCATACATTGTGGGCCTCCGGGGTGAAGGTGTCAACGGGCCGCCCCGCAGTTTGACCCCTGATGAAACGGCGCTAGAATATCGCGCGGAGGTGGAGAGTGCCCAGCAAGGTCTACCTGGCGCCGGCGGCGAAGGAGGGCGGGCTGGCCGAAGGCGCCGTAAAGAGGCTCTTCGATGCCGCCGGGCTGGGGGAGTGCTTCGGCGACGGCGACGCCGTGGCCCTCAAGCTGCACTTCGGCGAGCCCGGCAACAGGGACGTCTGGCAGCCGGCGCAGGTCCGCGAGGCCGTCGAGTGCGTCACCTCCGGCGGCGGCCGGCCCTTCCTGACCGACGCCAACGTGCTTTACCGCTCGCTGCGGCACAACGCCGTCACCCACCTGGCGGTCGCCGCGGAGAACGGCTTCAGCTACGAGTCCTGCGGGTGCCCGCTGATGATCGCCGACGGGCTGCGCGGCGAGGACTACGTGGAGCTGCCCGTCCCCGGCGGCAAGCACCACCGGAAGGCCAAGATCGGCGCGGGGATCGCCCGGGCCGACGCGGTCATCTCGCTCACGCACGTCACCGGGCACATCCAGTTCGGGCTGGGCGGGGCCATCAAGAACCTGGGCATGGGCTCGGGCTCGATAGCCGGCAAGCAGATGATGCACGAGCACTTCAAGCCGGAAGTCAACGAGTCCAAGTGCATCTCCTGCGGGGCCTGCGCGGAGCACTGCCCGGTCGCGGCCATCACCGTCCCCGAAGGCTCGACGGCCGAAGTCGACGAGTCGAAGTGCATCGGCTGCGGCGAGTGCGTCGCGCACTGCCCGTCCGGGGCCATCCCCGTGCAGTGGGGCGAGACCGTGGGCCTGCAGGAGCGCACCGCGGAGTTCTGCGCGGCGCTGATGGCCGGGCGCCCCGAGCGCTTCGGCTTTATCAGTCTCTTGACCGGGGTGACCGGCTCCTGCGATTGTTTACGAGACAGAGGCAAGCCCATCGTCCCGGACATCGGCGCGCTGGCCTCGCGGGACATCGCCGCGGTCGACCAGGCCGCGCTGGACCTCATTTGCCGTGAGAAGAACGGCGAGAGGAAATTACAGTCAGCCGCGCCCAGCTCCAGGCTGGGCCTGGCCCATGAGTACGCCGAGAGCCTGGGCCTCGGCTCGCGCGAGTACCAGCTTGTGGAAGTCTGAGCCATGGACGAACTGGAAGCGGTTCCCCCCGCCAATCCCCTGGCCCCCTGGTGCCGCGAGATCGAGCGGCGCCTGTCCGAGGCGCAGGGCGAGCGCGGCCAGCTGGCCGCCGAGAACGAGCGGCTGGCCGCGCGCGTCGCCGAGCTGACCGCGGTCATCAAGAGCCTGGAGGAGGCCTACCTCCTGGGCCGGCTGCGCGCGGCCGGCAAGCTCGCGCCCGCGCCGCCGGTGCGCGGCGGGGGAGCGGGGCCGGCCGCCCCGGCGGGACAGCTCCCTGCACAGGTCTCCCCCGGGGAGGAGTGAGTTGGCCCGGGCGAAGCTGCGCATCGGGGTGATCGGCGCGGGGGGCCGGGGGGCGCTGGCCCGCCACTGGGCGGAGTCCGACCGCGCAGAGATAGTCGCCGCCGCCGACCCGCGGCCGGAAGGCTTCGAGGAGCTGGCCGGGTGCTGCGCGGGGAGCGAGTTCGCGCGCTTCGACGATTATCGCAAGCTCTTGGACATGAAAGACGTTGACGCCGTGGCGGTGACCAGCCCGGACTGGCTCCACCAGGAGCACGCCGTCGCGGCGCTCTCGGCCGGCAAGCACGTCTACTGCGAGAAGCCCCTGGCCATCACCATCGCCGGCTGCGACAACATCCTCGAGAAGGTCCGCGAGACCGGCCTGAAGTTCATGATCGGTTTCAACATGCGCTACATGAATTTCACCCGGACCATGAAGGAGATCGTCGACTCCGGGGCGGTCGGCGAGATCAAGGCCGCTTGGTGCCGGCACTTCGTCGGCTACGGCGGGAAGTTCTACTACCACGACTGGCACGCCGAGAAGAAGAACGCGACGAGCCTCTTGCTGCAAAAGGGCAGCCACGACATCGACATCATGCACTGGATCTGCGGCTCATTCACGAAAAGAGTGACCGGCCTGGGCGAGCTGTCCTATTTCGGGGGAGAGGAGCCCGACGATTTGGCATGCCCGGAGTGCGACCTCCGGGACACCTGCCCGGAGAGCGTGGCCGGCTCCGCCCACGAGGGCCGCCCGGACCGCCGGCTCTGCGCCTTCCGCAGGTGCGTGGACGTGCCCGACAACCAGATGGTCCTCATGCAGCTGGAGAGCGGCGTCCAGGCCTGCTATCTTCAGTGCCATTTCGCCCCGGACTACTTCCGGAACTACACCTTCATCGGCACCCAGGGCCGCCTCGAGAACGTGCGCGCGCCCGGCGAGGAGACGCAGATAAGCTGCGGCGAGAGCCTGGTGCGCCTCTGGACCCGGAAGAGCGGCACCTGGCGCCAGTACGCGGACCGCGACTATCACATTAAGCCCGCCGAAGGCGAGGGCCACGGCGGATCGGACGCGCGCATCTGCGAGGGCTTCCTGGACTACGTCCTCGACGGCGTGGAGCCGGTGACCTCGGCGGCGGCCGCGCGGATGAGCGTGGCCGTGGGCTGCCTGGGCGCCGAGAGCATCGCGGCCGGCGGCGCGCCCCGGGAAGTCCCGCCGCTCGCGCCGGAGCTGGCGGAGCTCTAGGGGAAGGTGCCGTTACAGAGAGATCGTGGGATTATAATTGACCGTCGCGCGGGTAAGAGGGCAACCTATTACTGAGGACGAAATGGGAATGCCCGAAGAAAGCGCCCGCAAGCCGGAAAGGAAAGGCGGCCTTTCGCGCCGAACGATTATCAAATGGAGCGCGCTGAGCTTCATCGTCCTGGCCCTGGCCCTCTTCGTCGGCTGCGTGGTGGTACCAGCGTGGAAAGCGCGCGGGATTGTCGCCGAGTACGCTGCGGACCAAAGCGATGAGACCAGCCCCAAGGAAATCATCGCCCGCCTGGGCGGGGCGCAGAGCGCCTCCTGGAAGCTGCGCGTCTATCTCAGGCTTCCCCGCAAGTGGGCGCCGCACAGGAGCACGGCGGCGTACCTGTTGGGGGGCTGCGGGCCGGAGACCGTGCCCTACCTGATGGAGCTCCTGGCCGAGGCCGAGGACCGGGACGTGCTGGGCAGCGGCCGCAGGCTCTACGAGGTCGGTCCGGAGGTGGGGTCTCTAGGCGTTGCCCTGTGGGCGGGCTTTGCCGAGCTTGAAGGCCTGGCCTGCATGGGCGCTATTGCCGCGCTGAGCGAGCTCGGCCCCGAGGCCGTCCCGGCCCTGGTCGAGGCCCTCGACGACGAGCGCGCCTCGGTCCGCTATTTCGCAACCTGGACCCTGGGCAACATCGGCGCGGAGGCCCGTCCGGCGGCGCCCGCCATGGTCGGAAACCTGAGAGATTCCGACAAGAACGTGCGGCGGATAACCGCCTGGGCCCTCGGCCAGGTGGGGACGAAGTCTCCCCAGGCGGCGGCGGGGATGGCCGGGCTGCTGGCCGACCCGGACATACAGGTCCGCTTGGCAGCGGCCATGGGGCTGGAGGGACTCGGCCCCGACGCGGCCGGAGCGGTTCCCGCGCTGATCAAAGCGCTGAAAGACAAGGATTCGGACGTGCGCAAGCGCGCCGTCAGGGCTTTGGGTGCCGTCGGTCCGGCCGCCGCGGAGGCCGCGCCCGCGCTGGTGGAGGCCCTGCGCGAGGCGGAGGCGGACGTGCGCGTCGAGGCTGAGTTCGCACTGGGACGGATCGGACCTCGAGCAGTGCCGCCGCTGGTGGAGGCGCTCCGGGGAAAGAACCCGCCGAAGCTGACAGTGACCGGGGTAATCGTCGAAGTAGCTCAGCGCCGTCGTGCGCCCTTCGACGCGGACCACGCGCTCAGCGGCGAACGCTTCATCTATGAGCCGGGCAAGGGAGGCTACTCGCTGCTCCTCTATCTGCGGCTGCCGAAGAAGCTGGCCCCGCACAAGCGCGAGGCGGCCCGGGTCATCCCCTGGCTGAGCGCGCTTGATACCGATGCCCTGCTGAGGGCGCTCGCCGACCCGGACGCGGGAGTCCGCCGGCGCGTGACCTGGGCGCTGGGAAAAATCGGTGAAAGGGACGCGCGCGGGGCGCAACAGAGCGTCTCTTTCACCCAAGCTCAAGGACGATACGTCACGACGACGAGCCGGATGCCGCCGGAAGCTGCCGAGGTCCCCGGGGTAGTTCCCGCGCTGGCGAAGCTGCTCGGCGACGCGGACCCCTCCGTGCGCCTGGAAGCCGCCCGGGCCCTGGGCCGCTTCGGCAAGGCCGCGAAAAAGGCCGCGCCCGCCCTGGTGGAGGCCGCGGCGGGTAAGGACCTTCTCGTGCGTCTGGCCGCGGCCTCGGCGCTGACCAAGGTCGCGTCCGATGACGCGGGGGCCTCCCGGGCGGTCGCCAGGGTGCGGGCGGAAGTCATCGAGGGCGGCGTCAAGGGTATGGTGCGGATAATCCAGACCGCCTGGAAGCGCGGGAACATCAGCGGCCCCGGCAATCTGGCGTCCGACGCTCCGGACACCCGGGAGCTGCTCGCGGCGGTCGATCCCGCGGCAGTCTACTACTGCAGTGCTGCAGATGTTGGCGACCACTATGAGGTCGCGAACAGCATGGACTTGGGCAACCTTTACGGCGGCCGCAGGGAATGCGTCACCAAAGAGGGCGCCAAGCTGCTCAGGAAGCAGGGCCACGTCGACCTGCGCCCCTTCCTGCTGGTGGCCCTGCCCGGTCACCCCCGCGAGGCCTACATCTGCGTCCAGATGCGCGCGCCGTTCATGGACGGCTGGGAGGACTATCTCAAAAAGGGCCTGGAGGCCTTCCCCGCCAAAGAGGACCGCAAGCTCTGGACGGCCGTAATCTGCGAAGTGGCCGGCGCCGCGGGGCCGAGGGCCCTGCCGATCCTGACGGGGAAGCTTGACGACGGGCGTCCCGCCGTGCGCGCCCTGGCGGCCGGGGCCCTGGGCTGCGTCCGGCCGGTGGAGGGCGACCTCGTCGAGGTCCTCCGCAAGCTGCTCCGCGACGCCGACGCCGGGGTCCGCCGGGCGGCGGTCGAATCCCTGGGCTGCATCGGCAAGCCGGCCGCTAAGGCCCTGCCGGACGTGCTCGGGCTCGCGGGCGACAAGAGCCGGCGGGTGCGCCAGGCGGTGGCCGGCGCGCTTCTGAAACTGGGCCCGGAGTCCGCCGAAGCACTGTCCGCCGTGGTGGGGCTGCTGGGCGACGGGGATTACTCAGTCAGCCGGCGGGCCTCCGAGGCGCTGGGAGGAAAGGGCCCGGCCGCCGCCGGGGCGGTTCGGGAATTGATCGCGCTGCTGGGGAGCAAGCGGCCCCGGGCGCGCCGCCTGGCCGCCAGGGCCCTGGGGAAGATCGGCAGGGACCCCGCCCGGGTCGTGCCCGCGCTGCAGGCGGCGCTGGGGGACGCCGAAGTCGGCGTGCGCCTGGGCGCCGTCCGCGCGCTGGGGAAGTTCGGACCGGCCGCGGCGGGCGCCGCCGACGCGGTCTATGCACTGGCGCTTAAGGACCGCAAGCTGGTCGGCTGGTGCGCCCTGACGCTGGCCGCGGCCGGCGACCCCGGCCCGCAGCGGGTCGCCAAGCTGGCCGAATTGCTCGCCAGCAAGGAGGTCCGTGACGGCGACAAGGTGGCCATGCTCCGCGGCTTCCGGGACATGGGCCCCAGGGCCAAGGCCGCCCTGCCGGCCATAAAGCGATTTCTCAAAGAGGGGCACAAGAACAACCACTTCATCAAGGAGCGCACCATCGAGGCCCTGGAGAAGATCGAGGGCAAGAAGTTCCGGCCGGAGAAGAAAAAGACGGCAGCGGATGAAGTGACCATATCCATCCATGTCCAGCCCTTTGACTGCCCGTAGTATTTAGGTATAAAGGTCCCGGGAGGGAGCAGTGTCTGACGGTCTTCATCTGGAACCGACGGGGCTCTAGAATCGTGGCCGCGAGAACGTCCCAGGACCCCATCGGCGACGAGGGCCGCACCAGCCTGATGGCCGTGCCCCCCGAGGAGGTCTGCCGCGCGGCGGACGTCTATCGCCGGAAGTATCACCCGGCGGCCTTCGCGCGCCTGCCCGCGCACATGACCGTGCTTTATCCCTTCGCCCCGCCGGAGGCCTGGCCGGAGCTGCTGCCGACGCTGGTGGAGGCCGCGCGCGCGGTGGCGCCCTTCAGAGTCAGGCTGTCGCAGTGGGCCGGCGGGCCGCACGGCTTCGCCTGGGCGCCCCAGGACCCGGGACCCTTCATGGCGATGCGCGCGCGCTTCATGGCCGCGGCGCCCGAGGAGCACCGCCCCAAGCACGAGTTCCGGCCGCACCTGACCATCGGCTGGTCGCCCGACGGGAGTCTCGGGGAAGCCTGGGAGCAGGTCAAGGACGACCCGGTGGACCAGTCTTTTACAATAGACCACCTGTGGCTCTGCCGGGCGGGCCAAGGCGGGCACTGGAAGCTGGAGCACCGGATCGGCCTGGGGGGAAAGGCATGAAGCTCTACCCCCTGCGCACCGAGCCCTTTCTCAGTGAAAGGATTTGGGGCGGGACGCGCCTGGCGGAGTACGGCAAGAAGCTGCCGCCCGAGGGCCACATCGGCGAGAGCTGGGAGATCTCCGGCCACCGCGACGGGCTGTGCCGCGTCGCGGGCGGCCCGCTGGCCGGCAGGACGGTACCGGAGCTCATCGAGGAGTTCGGCACGGAGCTGGTGGGCACGGCGGTCCCCACCGAGAAGCCCTTCCCGCTGCTGGTCAAGCTGATTGACGCCAAGGACCAACTCTCTGTTCAGGTGCATCCCTCCGACGAGTACTGCGCGGCGCACGACCTCGCCGACCCCGGCAAGCCCGAGGCCTGGCTGGTCCTCGAAGCCGAGCCCGGCGCGCGCATCTGGCGGGGGCTGGCGCCCGGCACGGCACGCGGGAAATTCGAGGAGCTCTTGGGCGCCGGCAAGCTGGCCGAGTGCCTGCATTCGTTTGAGGTCAAACCCGGCGACTGCGTGGACCTGCCCGCGGGGACGGTGCACGCCATCGGCGGCGGGATCATGCTTGCCGAGGTCCAGCAGACCTCGGACCTGACCTATCGCGTGTTCGACTGGAACCGTGCCGGCCTCGACGGCAAGCCGCGGCAGCTGCACGTGGCCGAAGCGTTAGAGACCATCGACTGGGCGACGCTGGGCGGCGCAACGCTGGGCGACAAGGTGACGCCGGAGAGCCGCGAGGTCGAGGGCGGCCGGTGTTGGAAACTCGTTTCCAACGCGAAATTCGAGATGGATCTCCGTGAGCTCTCGAAAGGCGCCCCGATTCCGACTGGTCCGGACCGCTTCACCTGCGTCGTTTTCATCGAGGGCGCAGCCGAGGTGAAATGGCCCGGGGGCAGCGAGGCGGCCTGGAAGGGGACCAGCTTCCTGGTCCCCGCGGCGCTGGAGGATGTGAGAGTGGAGCCGGAGGGCGATTGCAGGGTGCTTCTCGCCCGGCCGGCCGCGAGGTAGAGGGCTATGATCAATCTGGTCACTACGATCACGCTGCTTCTCGCCGCGGCGCCGCCCGCGGACGCCGAGATCAAGGCGGACCGCAGCTATTTCCTGATTTCCTTCCGCGGCCGGACCATCGGCAAGGCCGAGCGGGTGATCATCTCCGAGGAGGTCGAGGGCAGGAAGCGGCTCACCCTCGCCGTCAAGGAGCACTTCCGCTTCTCGACGGGGAACCGGCCGGCGGCAGAGAGCTCCTCGGTGCGAGTGGTGGTGATGCACCCGGACTGGACGCCGATCTCCGTCGCCGAGTCGTCGACGGCCGGCGGGCGCACCCGCAAGACCAGCGTCGAGATTCACCCCGGCAAGGCGGTCTTCACGCTGCCCGGCGGCAGGAAGCGCGAGGTCGCCTACAAGGGCAAGCTGGTCGCCGAAATGAACGGGCGGGCGCTGGCCGCGCGGGGGCTGCTGGCCGTCGGCAAGAAGCTGACCGCCGCGGTCCCGGACCTGGCCCAGGGCGGGATTGTGCTTGTTAGGGCGGAAGTGATCGGCGCCCGGACCGTGGAGGGCCGCAAGGGCAAGCTCTTCCTGGTGGGCGTCAAGGCCGCGGGCGGCAAGCAGGAGTGGGACCTCCTGGTTGACGAGAGCGGGCGGCTCGTCGAGCAGTCGGTCGGCGACATGGTCCGCAAGCGGGTGGCGGCCAGCAAGGCGGTGCTGCCCGACCGGCCCGCGGCGCTGCGCGCCGGGGTGGTGCCCCTGGCCGGCGCGCCGCCGCGCTTCTGGAAGCTCGAAAGCATGACCGTGGTGCTGGAGATTCCCGAAGTCACCAGGGGCCTGGTCCCAGAGCTGGCCGGGCAGAAGGTGGTCGAGGCCGGCCGCCGCCTCACCGTCAAGCTGGTCGCGCGCCAGCCCAACGGCCTCTTGCCTCAGGAGAAGCTCACCGGGAAGGACCGGGCGCGCTGGCTGACTCCCGAAAAAGAGCCCGACTGGCGCGATCCCCAGATCAGGAAGCTGGCGGCGGTCATCACCAGGGAGGAGAAGGGCGACCTGCGCCGCGGCTACCTGATCGGCAAGTGGGTCTACCGCAACCTGGTCAAGAGCCTGGGCGGGCCGCCGGAGGCGTCGGCCAGGCAGGCCCTCAAGTCCGGCAGCGGGGACTGCTCGGAGCACGCCGCGCTCTTCGCCGCGCTCTCGCGGGCCGCAAACATCCCCGCGCGCACCGCCTACGGCCTGGCCGGCGCGCGGGGCGCGCTGCGCTTTCACGTCTGGTCGGAATACTACGCGGACGGGCGCTGGGTGCCGCTGGACGCGGCCATCGGCCGCTACGGCCTGCCGGCCTGCTACCTGACCTTGAGCTACGACCGCGAGGCCGGGGGCGCGCGCCTCTTCAAGCTGTATGCCTCTGCAAAAGGGCGGGTTACGGACTATAAAGAACGCCCGGCCAGGTCGCGGAGCAGGTAGCTCAAGACCGCGCCCCTTTTTCGGTGGACAAGCATGTGGCGGCGGTGTATATTCTTCAACTAAGTTGAATACGGTGCAACATGGGGGAAGTGAGCATGAACATCGGTGCGCGCATCAGGAAACTCCGCAGGCGCCAGGAGCGCACGCTGCAAAGTGTGGCCGACTCCTGCGGCTTCACCAGGAGCCTGCTCTCCAAGATCGAAAACGGCCGCAGCGTTCCGCCGGTGGCCACGCTGACCCGCATCGCCGCCGCGCTGGGTGCCAGCACCTCGGCGCTGCTGGACGGCGCCGGGCAGGTCGGCACGGTGCACACCCCGGCGGGGGAACTGCGCAAACGCCCCCCGGTCAGGACCGACAAGGGCTACTCCTTTTTCACCTTCGCGGCGGGACGGACCGACAAGCTGATGCAGCCCTTCCTGTTCGAGGTCAGGAAGGGGCAGGTCAGGCGCCACAAGCTCAGTCACGTCGGCGAGGAGTTCATTTACGTGTTGGAGGGCGAGCTCAAGTACCGCGTGGGCAGCACCGAGTACCGTCTCGGTCCCGGCGACAGCCTGTACTTCGACGCGGAGAGCGAGCACGAAGTGACACCGGTCTCGCGCCGCGCGCGGTACCTGGCGGTCTTCACCGAACCGCAAGAGCGCGAGTCAGAAGCGGGAAGGAAGAGGGGGAAGCGACGTGTCTGACCATCGTCCAACGCGCATCACCATGCTCAACAGCATGGCTGGGGAGGACTTCGCCGAGAGCCTTGATCGCCAGCGTGAGTGGGGCATAACAATACTGGATCTCAAGGACCGCATCTTCGGCAAAGGGCTGCTGGACATCACCGACACGGAAGCCGCCGAGGCCAAGCGGCTCGCCGACGAGCGGGGCATGTCCGTCTACTGTCTCTCTTCCGGGCTTTTCTTTGATTTCGTTGAGGAGGGCGAGGCGCATTTCCGGGAGCGGCACCTGGCCCGGGTCGAGCGGCTGGCCGCGCTGGCCGCTATTCTTGAATCGAAACTCGTGCGGCTGCTGGCCGCGCGGACCCGCCGCCGCGGGGAACTCCCCGACTGCATCCCCTACCTGCGCGGGGAGCGTCCCTGGCTGTTCGACCTCTACCGCGCGGCGATCGACCGGCTGGCCGAGGCCGGGTTCAAGGTCACGGTCGAGAACGAGGTCGGCGGCTGCGTCCTCACCAAACCGCAGGAGGTGCGCGACTTCTTCGCGGAGCTGCCCCCGCGTGACCGGGTCTCCTTCACCTGGGACGTGCAGAACATGTGGCAGATGGGCACGTTCCCCAGCCTGGCCGTTTACGCTGAGTTGAAGGACCTGATCGGCTACTACCACCTCAAGGGCGGGCGGGCCGGGGAAGGCGGGCGCGAGCTCAAGTGGCGAAGCACTCTGAAAGAGGCCTCCTGGCCGGTGCTGGAGATAACTCGACAGGCCGTTGCCGACGGAGTGCCGGCCATCTGCCTGAACCCTTCCCACGGCGAGGCCCCCGAAGGTTTCGACGCGCGGGAAACGGCCAAGCGCGACCTGGATTTCGTCCGCACTAATGTCGAGGGAGTGGAGCAATGAGCTACCAGCGGGAATTCGACAGGCGCCTGCGGGTCGGCTTCGTGGGCCTCGGCTCGCACACCTACCGCAACCTGCTCCCGACGCTGACCTATTTGCCCGTGGAACTCGTCGCCGTCTGCGACGCGGACGGGGACCTGGCCGCCAGGACCGCCGCGCAGTACACCGCCGGACGGTGCTACACCAGCGCCGCCGAGATGTACGCGAAGGAGGAACTGGAGGCGGTCTTCATCAGCGTCTCGCCCCAGCTGCATCCGGAGCTGGTCTGCGAGGCGCTGGACGCGAATCTCAACGTATGGGTGGAGAAGCCCCCGGCCATGCGCGCCGCCGGCGTCGAGAAGATGATCGAGCACCGCGGCGACCGGGTCGTCGTGGTCGGTTTCAAGAAGGCCTTCATGCCCGCGGCGCGCAAGGTGCGGGAGCTGCTGGCCGCCGAGGGGGCCGGCCCGCTCCGAACGATGCTGGCGGAATACGCCCAGAAGCTGCCCGAGGACGGCGCCGCGGCGCTGGAGAGCGGGGAAACCCGGGGCTGCTGGGACCTGTGCCATCCGCTGTCGCTGATGCTGGAGGTCGGCGGCGAGGTGGCGGCCGTAACCGCCCATCGCGGGTCGCTGGGCGGCGGCGCCTGCGTCCTGGAGTTCGCGAGCGGCGCGCTGGGCAACCTCCATCTGGTCGAGGGGGCGCCGGCGGGCGCACCCCGGGAGCGCTACACCTTCATCGGCAGGGACTGCCGGGCCGTCATCGACAACTGCTCGCGGGTGATCCTCTATCGGGCGACGCCCTTCGACTACCGCCGCGGGACGAGCTACGTCCCCGGGGGGCTGGAGGGCGGGGCGATCACCTGGGAGCCGCAGAACAGCCTGGCCACTCTGGAGAACAAGGCCCTCTTCACTCAGGGCATGTACGATGAGATGCGCCATTTCTGCGACTGCGTCCTGGAAGGGCGCGAGCCGCAAACCGGCACCCTGGAGTTCGCCCTGCACCTCATGAGAATCTACGAGGCGCTGCTGCTCTCGGGTGGCAAGCGGATCGAAGTCGCCTGATCGGGAGGTCGGCATCATGGACGGGAGCAAGGTTCTCAGGGCGTCTGAAGCCGCCGTCAAGAAGTTCGACTGGGGCTCGCTCACCTGGTTCGCGTCCCGGGAGCTGGGCAACTCCGAGCACCAGACCGTCGGGAGATGCGTGCTCAAGCCCGGGGCGGCCAATCCCGAACATCATCATCCGGACTGCGAGGAGGTGCTGCACGTCCTCGAGGGCAGAATCGCCCACGCGCGGGAGGACGGGGGCGAGGTGGAAATGTCCGCCGGGGACACTATAACATTGCCGGCCGGCGCGCCGCACTTCGCGCGCAACATCGGGGAGGAGGACGCGGTGCTCTTCGTGTGCTTTTCTTCCGCCGAAAGAAAGGTCGTGGGCGAGTAACTTGGCGCTTCAGGGCGTAATCTTCGACATGGACGGGGTCCTGGTGGACTCAGAGGAGTACATCTGCCGGGCGGCGGTGGCCATGTTCGCCGAGCGCGGCCTCGCGGTGAAGCCCGAGGATTTTCTTCCATTTGTGGGCGCGGGCGAGAACCGCTACCTGGGCGGGGTGGCCGAGAAGTACAATTTCGCGCTGGACCTCGGGCGCGACAAGGCGCGGACCTACGAGATATATGCGGAGATCGTCGGGGGCGAGCTGGAGCCGCTGCCCGGCGTGCACGAGTTCATTGCCCGCTGCCGGGAGCGCAAGTTCCGGCTGGCCCTGGCCACCAGCGCGGACCGCGTCAAGATGCTGGTCAACCTGAGAGAGATCCGCCTGCCGCCGGAGAGCTTCGACGCGACCGTCAACGGCCTGGAGGTCGAAAAGAAGAAGCCCGACCCGGAGATATTCCTGGCCGCCGCGGAGCGGCTCTCGCTCGCGCCCGAGAACTGCCTGGTGGTGGAGGATTCGGTCAACGGCGTGGCCGCGGCCAAGGCCGCCGGCGCGCGCTGCCTGGGACTGACCACCAGCTTTGACGCTGCGGAGCTTTCCGCCGCCGACTGGATCGCGCCGACGCTGGCCGAGGCGCCGGCCGCGGCGCTCGACTGGTAGCGGCGCGGCGGCTCCGTGATCAGGGCGGTGATCCTGGACGTGGACGGGACGCTGGTCCGCGCGGGGCGCTGCAGCGAGGCGGCTCTGATCGCCCTGTTCGCCGAGCACGGCGTGGCGCCCGGGGACGTGGCCGTCATCCCTTAGCAGCCCGTTGAAAATGTGGCTCAGCCCTTCGACTTAGCTCAGGGCCGTGAGGCTCTCGAACGGCCGCCCTCGGCTGAGTCAAACACAGGCGAGGGCGCCTGTGCCACATGTCTCTGGGCATTCGTATGCTCGATCTGCGGTGGTACGGGGTTTTTCAACGGGCTGCTGAGGCGCCGCTCCCCGCCCCGTCACCGGATCCGCGGAGGACGAGGACGTGACGCAGCGAAGTGCTAGACCCAACATCGTGTCCATCCTCGTGGACGACATGGGCTACGGGGATTTCAGCGCCTTCAACGGCGGCCTGTCCAGCACGCCGACGCTGGAC
>CAZONU010000046.1:0-18193 GCA_964581145.1 uncultured Planctomycetia bacterium | reverse complement strand
CATCAACCCCGAGGGCGTGAGCATGTTCGAACCCATCGGCGGCTCGGCGCCCAAGTACACCGGCAAGGGAGTCATCAACCCGCTGGCGGCCATCTCCTCGGTGCAGATGATGCTCGCCCACCTGGGCCTGGACGAGGCCGCCGACGGCGTCGAGAAAGCCATAACCACGGTCACCGGCGAGAAGCTGGAGGGCATGGCCGCCGGCCAGATGGGCTGCTCCACGGGCGAGGTGGGAGATCTCGTGGCCAAGCTGTTGCCGTAGGTCGCCGGCCCGGACCGGAGCCTGACAACAAGTGTCCTCCAACTACGCTCTCGACGAGGTCCTGGACGAGCGAGTCCTTTTTGACGGGAAAGCGCTGGCCGGGACCGGGCTGGAGCGCACCGAAGAAAAGACCTCGGACGGCTTCCCTCTGCTCCGCTGGCCCGCCGGCCTCGGCGCCGTTGAGCTGGCCCCCCCCTTCGACCTGGCCGGCTACGACGAGATAGCCGTTGAATGCAATCTCGCTGAAGGCGCCGGCACAAAACTTTCTCTCCATCTGGACATGGCCACGCGCACCCCCGGCCTGGGCGACAATGACTCCTCCTGGGACTGGGCCTCGCTGGGCACCTCGGCCCGCCAGCCCGTTTTCGGCTTCCAGGAAGCCCGCTTCGATTTGGAGGATTGCCACTTCTACGGCACGCCGATCGCCTGGCAGTCGGTGGAGAAGACCGGGCTCACCAGAACCCCGCCCGTCGATCTGCTGGTCGGCCGCGTACTGGCCCGTCACCGCCGCCGCCCGCCGGGGCCGCGGCTATCCGACGTCGGCTTCTTCGCGGCTCTGGACCTGGAGCGCCCCGAGCTGGCCGAGGTGGCCCGGAACGTCGCGTCCGGCAACCTGCCCGGGGCGGCCCGCGCCCTCTCAGACCACTACCGCGCCCGCTCCGAGCCGCGGCACTTCTACCCCCGCAAGCTGCCGGTGCCCAGCGGCGCCGAACTCGGCAGGCTCCTCGCCGACGACATCATGGGCTGCGCGTTTGACGGCGGGGTCGACTGGCGGGCCAACCCCTTCGGCTACCTCGAGTGGCGCCACGCCTTCAACCGCCACTTCTTTTTCCGCGGCGTGCTGGCCGCCTATCTCAAGGGCGGCGACGAGCGCTGCGCCGCCAAGCTCGACGAGTGGCTGCGCTCCTGGATCGCGGCCAGCCCCGCGCCGGTCAGGACGGGCGGCGGCGGCGACCCCGCCTGGGAAACCCTCTCCACCGCCTGCCGGATCTACGGCTCCTGGCTGGACGTCTTCTTCGGGACGCTGCGCAGCAGCAACTTCAGCGACTCGACGCGGCTGGCGGTGCTCAAGAGCCTCCACGCGCACGCGGAGCACCTGCTACACCACTCGGTGGTAGCCGGCAACAACTGGCTGGTGGTCGAGAGCCAGGCGCTGGCCAGCATCGGCCTGCTCTTCCCGGAGTTCAAGAGCGCGGAGACCTGGCGGAAGGCCGGTTTCGAGCGCCTGACCGCGGAGGTCACCCGCCAGATCTATCCCGACGGCGCCGACTGGGAGCTCAGCCCCGGCTACCACGCCATGGCCGCGCGCGGCTTCGCCGAACCCATGGAGCTGGCCCGCCTCAATGACTTCGAATTGCCCGCGGTCTACGAGGAGCGCGTGCGGGGCGCGTTCGGGTTCTCGCTGGGCATCCTGCGCCCCGACGGCACCGCGCCCGCGCCCAACGATTCCGGAGGCATCGGGGGGCGCCAGACCGACTGGCTGGCCTACGGGGCGCGGCTCCTTGACGACGAACATCTGCGCTGGGGCGCGACCGCCGGTGCTGAGGGCCGGCCGCCCGAGTACGCCAGCGTGGCCTTCGAGGACGCCGGCTACTACGTGACCCGCAGCGGCTGGGACGCGGACGCGCGCTGGCTGCTCTTCGACGGCGGGCCCCTGGGCTTCAGCCACGTCCACGAGGACAAGCTGTCCTTCGAACTGGCCGCCTTCGGCAAGCTCTTCATCGCCGACCCGGGCATCGCCAGCTACCAGCACGACCCCTGGACGCGCTTCTACCGGCGCACCGAGGCGCACAGCACTATCCTGGTCGACGGCCGGGGCCAGGATCGCAAGAGGGCCCAGAGCAAGGAGGAGCAGTGCCGCTCGGTCCGCGGCGAGAATCTCTGGTGCGCGGGCCAGCTCCTCGACGCGGCCGCCGCCGAATACCGCGCGGGCTACGAGGGGCTGGAGGGCAACTTCCTCCACCGCCGCCGGGTGCTGTTCGTCCGTCCCGACTACTGGCTGATAGCCGACGAGGTGGAGGGCGAGGGCCAGCACGACCTCGCGGCGCTCTTCCACTTCACGCCCATGCAGCTGGCCGCCGAGGCCGACACCGGCCGGGTGCGCTCCGAGCGGCTGGAGCTGCCCAATCTGGAGATTGTGCCGGTGCCGGCCGGCGCCGCGCCCAAGCCGCGGATCGTCTGCGGCGCCCGCGACCCGGTTCAGGGCTGGGCGGTCTTCGGCGCGGGCCGCGGCCGCGAGAACCTGCCCGCGCCGACCGCGATCTACGAGGCGCGCGCCGCCCTGCCCTGGCGCTGCGCCTGGCTGCTGATACCATTTACCGGCCGGACCGTGGCGGCGGTCGAGGTGCGCGCGGTGGAAGCACAGAAGGGCTCGCTGGCCTTCGAGTGCCGCTTCCCCGACGGGCGCAGCGACCTCGTCTTCCTGCGCTGGGGCGCCCACGGGACCGAACGTGACCCGCTCCGGTTCGGCGAGTTCAGCACCGACGGATGGGCGGCGACGGTCCGCCGCGACGCCGGCGGCGGGCTCGTCCGGGCGGCGGCGGTGGCGGCCCGATGTCTGCAGGGCCCGGGGATCGATCTGGGGCGCCCGGCGCCCGCACTGGTGGAGACCGAGCTATGAAGAATCACAAACTGGTGACCGCCCTGGTGGCGACGGCGGGCCTCGCGGGACTGGCGGTCATCGTTTTCCTGAGCCTGCGGGAGCCGCCCGCCGACCAGGTCGTGCGCCCCAAACCGAAACCGACGCAGAAGGTGACGCAGTTCCTCCCCCCCGAGGGCGGCTACCACACCGCCTGGCTGGTCGCCGGTCCTCTTGAAAAAGCCATGGGCGCGCCGGGCAAGGTGCCCCCGGCCGTCGAGGGCCAGAAGCTGGGCGGCAAACCCTGGCGCCTGGTGGCTTCCGCGGAGAGCCAGGTGGAGCTCTCCAAGAAGACCGCGGGAATCTGTTACGCCTCCGGCTCGCTGGTCAGCAGGAGCGGCGGCCGCCGCACGATGCTGTTCCTGGCGCACGGCAAGTCCCGGTTGTGGCTGAACGGCAAGCCCCTGGGGACCAGCCGGCCCAGCCCGGAGTTCGGGGTCCACGGCGCCGAGCTGACCCCCACGCTGAAGCCCGGCAAGAACCACGTGCTGATCGAGACCCAGGCCGGGGGGAGAGGCGCGGCCTTCCTCTTCGCGCTCCGGGAGGGCGAGGGGACCGCTCCGGAGACCCTGGGACTGCTCCTGTCTCCGGCGACCCGGGGCAACCTCGCGGAGCTCTTCGCCGCCAGCCTGCGCCTCAAGTCCAGGGCCGCCAGCGTGTGGACCGAGCCCGGCGACACAGTGGAGCTGCAGCTCTCCCGCAGCAGCTCGGCGCCGCGCTTCGCCGGAGGGCTCGAGGTCAAGCTCTCGGCCCGCCCGGGAGGCGGCGAGCCGGCGCCGGGCCCGACCCGCAAGCTCTCCGCCGCCGGGCTCCTGAAGGAGCCCCTGGATCTCAAACTGAAAGCCCCGGCCGGCAAGTACCTCAAGCTGGCGTGCGTCGCGAAGCTCTCCGACCCGGCGACGGGAAAGGAGCTGGCCGAGCGCACCTGCCGGCTCTTCTCCAGCAGCGGGATGCAGGACGCGGCGGCGGCCATCGAGGCCGACGCCCGGGAGGCCGCCAAGCGCCTGGGCATGGAGAAGGTCGCGCTGCCGCTGCTCAAGGCCGAGAAGGCCCGGATGTTCCTCGCGGGCTACAGCCCCGGCGAGGGCCGGGCCAAGGCGGTCATGGAGGAGCTCGACGCTGGAATCAAGGCGCTGGCCGCCATCAAGAAGGGACGCGACCCCCTGGCGGGCCGGCTCGGCTGGATCGAGCGGGCCTACTGGAGCCCGATAGACGGGTCCGCCCAGCCCTACCGGCTGTACATTCCCAAGCGGCTGGCCGACCCCGCCGAGCAGCAGGGCGGCAAGCTGCCGCTGGTGGTCTACCTCCACGGCTACGTCCAGACCTACGACAAGCACTACTGGGACGAAGGGCGCGACATGCGCGAGATGAACGCGGTGATGGACCGCCTGGGCTGCATCCTGCTGGTGCCCTTCGGGCGCTCCAACACCGACTTCGTGTCCGTGGGCGAGATCGACGTGCTCCGGGCGATTGATGAGACCTGCAAGCGCTACCCGGTGGACCCCGACCGCGTCTACCTCTACGGCTACTCCATGGGCGGCTACGGCGCCTACGCCATCGCGGCGCACTTCCCCGACCGCTTCGCCGCCACCGTGGTGCTGGCCGCGCGCCCGGAGCCCTACTACATCGAGCAGCAGGCCATGGCCGGCCTGCCCCGCGGCAAGCAGCCGCGCTACAAGGGCTACTGCCTGGACGTCGACACCCCCCTGGAGCTGGCCGCCAACCTGATCCACGCCCCCACCCTGATCTACCACGCCACCGGCGACGGCCTGGTCCCCATAGGCAGCGCCAAGAAGATGGCCGAGCGGCTCAAGGCCGCCGGGGCTCCGGTAGCCTACAGCGCGATCAAGGGCGACCACTGGACGGGCTTTGACGTCCTGGCCAGTCCCGAGCCGGTGGCCTGGATGCTGAACCACAAGCGGCCCAAGCGGCCCAAATCCGTCAAGCTGCGCACCTTCTCGCCGCGGTTCGGCAAGTCCCACTGGGTGCGCATCGCCGCCATCGAGGAGTGGACCGCCCCCGCCGAGATCGAAGCGACCGAGGACGGGAAGGGCAACGTCCGGATCAAGGCCACGAACGTGCGCGAGTTCAAGCTCTCGGGGGTGCCCGCCCCGGAGGGCTTCCGGGTCGCCGGCGCTCGCGGGTTCAACATCAGCGCCATCGAGGTCGCCCCCGGGGTGCGGGACATCCGCGGCCGCCTGAGCACCGCTCCCAAAGAGGGCCGCTGGCGCAAGACGGCCAAGCTCTCCGGCCCCATGAAGGAAGCCTGCAACACGCCCTTCGTGGTGGTCTACGGTCCACCAGGCAAGCCCAAGAAACCCGTCATTGACGACGGGCGCGCGGGACTCAATGACAACATGGTCAAGGCCATGCGCTTCGCCACCGAGTGGCAGGTCTTCGCCAAGGGCCTGCCACCGGTCAAGAGCGAGAAGGACCTGACCAAAGAAGAGAAAGCCACCAAGAGCATCATTCTCTTCTGCTCGCCTTCGAGCAGCGCGCTCCTCGGCGAGGCCGCCCCCACCCTGGAGTGCAAGCTGACCGACAGGGAGTTCGCGATAGCCGGAAAGAAGGCCAGCCTGGAGGGCGACCGCGGCCTGGTGCTGACCCGGCCCAGCCCCTGGGCTCCCGGCAAGGACCGCTACCTGGTGGTATGCACCGGTCTCTTCTACGGCGAGGACGCCGCCGAGAACCACAAGCTGGACCTGGTACCCGACTTTATCGTCTTCACCTCGGGGCAGGAGGGCGAGGGGGAGCCTCCCGCCGTGCTGGCCGGCTACTTCGACAGCGACTGGAAGGCCGACCCCAAGCTGGTGGAGGTCTTCGCGGTCAAGAAGCAGCCGGCCCCGGCCCTGCCGGTCCCGGAAGGGGCCGGCCGCTAGGCGCACTACTCGCTGAGACGCAAACGCACGCCCAGCCGGTCGAGCCGGCGGGCGCGGTTACATTTCGCGACGGAGAAAGACTGCGATAGCGAACCTGGTGAAATGGCGCTAGGGCAGCAGGTCCGGAGGCTTCACGCCCAGCGCCACCGCGATCTTGAAGAGCGTGGCGCTCCGGAAGCCCTGCAGTCCGTTCTGCAGCCTGGAAATCTGCGCCTGGCTCACTCCGATGGCCTTGGCCAGCGAGATGGTGGTGGCGCCGCGCGCCTTGGCCAGCTCGCGCACCTTGGCGCCGATCCTGCGGTTGAAATCGCGAACCTGCCGGCCGACGTTCCCGACCTTGCGGAGTTTGGCCTTTCGAGCCTTGCGTGCCACGTCTGATACCTCCCTTTCGCCCACAACTTCCGGCGCAGATCTAATATACCTCATCCCACCGGCCAAGTCCAACGGAAAAGCGCGTTGGTTCAGGCTCTAGGCTTGATCGAGGATCCTCCGGTACAACTCAATGCAGCGCCGCGCGACTTCCGAGCGCGGGAGGACCGGCCGGTCGGCGAGAATGTTGGCGCGCAGGCAGTCGAGGAGTTCTTCGTGCTCCGCAATGCGCCTGAGCGCGGCGCTCAGGGAAGAAAGGCTGCCCCTCTCGAAGACCAAGCCGTACTTTCCGCCGGACACCGTCTCGGCCGCCCCGGAGCCATTGGGCACAATCGCCGGCCGGCCGGCGGCCAGCGCGTCCTGCACGGCGAGCGACAGCGGCTCCGGAAAAATCGAGGAGAGCACCAGCACGTCCAGCCCGGCCAGTATCCGCGGCAGGTCGCTCTGCGCGAACGACCCCCTGAGCGCCGCCCGCTGGTCGGAACCGATCAGCCGCCGGACACCGGCGAGGTACGCCGGGTCGCCGCTGCCCCACAGCTCCAGGCGGAGGTCAGTTCTGCCGACCCGCTTGAAGGCCTCCACCAGCAGGCGGGTCCCCTTGGCCGTCGTGTGATGCACCAGCATGCCCAGGACCAGCCCCCCGTCCGCGAGCGGCCGCGGCGGCAGGAGTCCCAACTCCGAGCCGTTGGGAATGACCTCGCAGCTATCGACCATGCCCTCGCGGGCCACCAGCTCGGCGACGTAGCGGGACGGGCTCACCACGGCGGCCAGCTTGCGGACCAGTCCCCGCAGCCGCTCGAACCTCGCGCGAAAAGCGGCGGCCCAGCGGCGCCGGACCTTGACGTCCCAGCGGCGGGCCAGTGGGCGCCAGGGGCCGCGGTAGCGCCCGGTCAGGTGCCCGGTGGCCGCCAGGCATCCGCCGCAGCGCCGGCCCCCCTCAGGCCCCGGGCAAAGCTCGGCGCTGCCGGCCTCCAGCAGCCGGACCGCCGGGCATATCAGGTAGAAATCGTGCAGGGTCATGACCGCGGGGATGCCCGCCGCCGCGGCGACCTCGATCATGCCGGCCGACAGCAGCTCCAGGTTACCCAAGTGAAGAACGTCCGGGCGGAAACTCTCCAGGGCCCCGCGAAAGAGATCGTCGCAGCCGGGGGCGTCGAGGGCCTCCTCGACGCTGCACGGCTCGGGCAGCGCGGCGCGAAAGACGCGCAGGTCGTTAACGCGCGTTTCCGAGAGCTGTGCTGTCCGCGGGTGGCGTTCCAGGTCCGAGACGAAGAGCGCGCATTCTTCGACGCCGACTTTTCGGAGATGCCGCGCCAGCGAGCCGGTGAAGACGGTGAGCCCGTCCAGGCGCTGATCGACCGCGGCGGTAGAGGTGAGCAGGACTCGCACGGCCAGCCCTCAGCACGGCCCTTCTGCCAACGCCGCCCCTAGCACCTCGGACATCCGCTCCGCTTGGAAGGCCCGCGTGTACCTCTCGGGCACCTCGACCCGGGGTAACTCGAAGAGTTCGCCGCTTTCCCAGCGCGCGAAGAGCTCCAGGAGTTTGGCGGCAATATCCTCCGGGTCATCGCGGTCGGCAAATACGGTCAGCGGCGAGTGTCCCAGCACCCGCGCGGCCTCGCCGTCCGGGGGCGCCAGCGCCAGGATCGGGCGTCCCGCAGCCAAGTACTCGTAGCTCTTGCCGCAGGCCGAGGATCGCCCGGTCCCCACGATGGCGACCAGAATCGCGGCGGAGCGCTGCAGACGCACCGCGCCCGCGTGCGGCAGGTAGCCGCGCTCCTCGACTACCTCCGAAAGCCCCAGGCGGGCTACTGTCGCGCGGTTTTCCTCAGCGACCTCCTCGGGATGTCCCATTCCGCCGGCAACCAGGAACCGCGCGCAGGACGCAAACGCCTCGGATCGCTTCGCGGTGAGCCGCAATGCTCTGAGGAAACACGCAGGCGAGCGATAATGCGGGAACTGCCCGGTATACACCATCTCGAAGCGCTCGCGGCTCACGCTTGCCGGCTCGCTCCGCCACGGTTCCTCGAGGTCCACGCCATTCTCGACCGTGACGAATCTGCTGGCAACCCCAGGATATGCCTCCGCATAGATGCGCCGCATCCCCTCCGTTGCGAAGACCGCGCGCGCCGCCCCGGACATGACCGACCGCTCCCAGCGACGGGCCCGCGGGCCGGCGCGCCAACCCGGCGGCCAGTCGCGCTGGCACCAGGGGTCCCGGAAATCGGCCACGAAGGGCACTCTCAGCCGGCCAGCGATGCGCCTGCCCGCCATCAAGCTCGAAAACGGGCCGCCCGTGGCCATGACCAGATCGAAGCGCTCCACTTTCCCCCGGCGCACCGCCGCGCGGGCCGCCCTCTTGGACCACATGTAACTGTGGTCCGGCCCCACAAAGAAGAGCCACGCTCGATACCGGAGCAGGTCCAGCCCGGGAATCCCCAGCCTGCGCGGCGGCTCCGCGCGGCCGGAGGGAACGTCTATACGCAGTACCTCCACCTCCGGTGGTATTTCTTCAAGCAGCGATGGGTCCTTGAGTCCGAAGGTCACCCAGTAAAGTTCGCGTCGGGTGGTCAGCACCGTCACGCGCCAGCCCATGCGAGAGAGATATTTGGCGAATTTGGCCGGGCGCTGCACGCCCCCCCCGCCGGCCGGCGGAAAAACGTGGGTGACGAAGAGGACCCGCCTACCTGCTCCGCCCACCGAGCACCTTCTCGTAAAGCGCGATCAGTTTTCCGGACTCTATGCCCCAGTTGTGGCGCTCGCGCGCGGCCTCGCGCGCGCGCTCACCCATCTCCAGGCCGTCCGGAGTTTCGCAAAGCCGGCGCAGGGCGGCAGCCACTTCCTTGGGGGATGGATTTACCGGCACCACCGCACCGACCCTTTCGCCGTCAACCACCCGCCGCATCTCGGGGAGGTCGGTGATCACCTGGGGAATGCCCGCCATCATGTACTCGAAGAGCTTGTTGGGCAGCGTCAGCTTCTTGGAAAGGTTGATGGGCTCTATGAGGCACAGGCCCACATCCGCGCCGGCGGCCAGTGAGACGACCTGCCCTGGAGGCACGGGAGGCAGTATGTGCACCCGCGCGGAGGTGCCGCAGCGCTCCGCAGCCTCGCGGATGAACCCGCCGTCGCCAGGTCCCACGCAGACCAGCACGTACTCTTCCGGCAGGTGCTTCAGCGTTTCGGCGCAGCGGATCAGCCCCCGAGCGACGAGCAGCCCGCCCACGTAGAGGATGATCTTGACTTCCTTGCCAAGTCCGCAGAGCTTCCGCAACGCGAGGTTGGGTTCGGTTTCGACGAATTCGGGACAGTTGCGGACCACGTGAGCTTCGACACCGTAGCGCTCGCGGAGAACGCCGGCATACCCCGGGCTGGCGGTCAGGACGTGATCCGCCCGCGGGAGCAGCCGGCGCTCAACATTGCGCCACGCCGCCTGCAGCATGGCCACGCGAATCCGGCCAATTGGCGTGCCGGCGCTTTCGATTTGATTCCGGGTTTCAACCCAGAGATCGTGCACGTCCAACACCAGGCGGCACCCCCGTTCCCTGGCGATTCGGGCGGCCACAGGGAGTGCCTGCAGGTCATGGGCATGTACCACGTCCGCGTCAACCTCACGAGCGCCTCGGTAGAGCGGCTTCAGCACCCCGAACCGCAGCACACTTGTAAGGTACCTAAGCCATCGGGCCCCTGGCGGCAGAAAGCGCGAATGCACCTCCAGTGGGCAGCGGAGCACCTTAGTGCCTTGCAGTACTCCTTCTCCCGGTGCCTCGCCATCGGTCACGTAGGCGACCGTGACGTCGTGCCCGGCGGATGCCAGCGCCCTCGCTTCCCTCTTCACGCGGGAGTCGTAGGTCAGATAATTGCCGAGCAGCATCAGAACCCGCGCACTCATGGTCCGGGACCCTCCCAGCGACCACCGGTCCCCGAAAGCAACACGTCGATGGCTCGGCCGGCGGCGTCCTCCCGAGCGAAGGCGGTTTCGTCGACCGCCCGAATACACGCTTCTGCCGGCGTGGATTCGCACTCGCGAATCCCGGACAGCACCTCCGCCCCGTTCTGAGCGTAGAACATCACGCCCCGGTCGATGTAACGTCGGAAGGCCTTTCGTCCTCCCTCGTGAATGAGCACCGTGGGCACACCGAATGACAGGGCCTCGACTGAACAAGTGGAAGAAGCAGTTACGTGAACATCGACGGCACCCAGGAGCGCGTAGAGATCCAGTTGATTCGCCTGTTCCAACTCCAGCCCGGGATGCCCCGTGCCACGGAACATCCCCTCCACGGCTCCACGCCCGGCTCCCATGCTGGGATGGGCACGCACCAGCCAGAGCCAGTCTCGCGGGCTTTCTCGAATCGCCTCTGCCACACGGTCGAACGTACCAACCCTGTCCTGTAGGGTGACCAAAATCGATTTCCCGTATCGCCGCGCCAGGGACTGAGCCGCCTCGCACTGCTGTGCAATCTCTTCACAGCCGCGCCGTCGCCACTTGTTCAACCACAGGTTGCCACCGGCCACTGCGGCGCTGCCTCGGCGGAAGCCCGGATTGCTGCGCATTACTCCGTCGGCGTATCCGGTCCCCCACGACCAGAAGAGGTCCGGCACGACCTCGTATCCTCCCTCGGGCGCCTTAAGCCAGGATGCGTAGGCAAAGTGGCCGGCGTCCTGGAGACCGTGCTGTAGATCGCAACTGCGGATTCCCAGACGGCTTGCAGCCAGAGTTCCAGCCATGGGCAGCCGCCCGTACCAGCAGACTACAACAAATGCCCGGGCACCCGTGCGCTTCATCCACTTGCCTAGGACCAAGCTTTCAAGCTGCAACTGCCGGATATGGCAGTCCGTCGTCACCCACGTCACCGGTTCCGCTAGCAGCGCGGACGCCCACGTCGCGTACTCCTTGAACCATGCCGGCTCCGGCAAAGGAGGCAAATCCCTCCGGAAAGCGCACTCCCAAGCCAGCTGCTTCGAGATCCACGCCGACGGCGCATGCCGAGGACCGCGCTCTGGGCCATACTCCCACACTACATGCCCAGCTTGCTTCGCGCTCAGCAGCTCTGCGAGCGGCTCTGAGCGGATGTTGTAGGATCCCCCCCTGCCTTCGAACCGCCACGACGACGGAGTGAGAATAACGACGTCGCGGCCGGGTGCGTCGGGGCGATCATGTCGCTCCGGATCTTGACGCAGTGAGCGGCGGAGATCCCGCCAGGCCCGGTATGACCGCAGCACAGACCACGCCGTTTTGCGAATCGGACCCGGCGCTCTGCTCAGCACGGACCGACCGACCCTTCTGACCACGCCCCCCTCAGGCGCAGGCCGAGATGGCTCCGGCCGTTCGCACAACGCGGGCGGTAAACGAAGCTTGTAGGACAACCCGATTCTCAGCATCGGCCAGACATGCCAATCATAAGCTGTGTAGGCGTCGACGGCGTGAGACCGTTCGTACTTCGCCATCAGTTCGGTGATCTGCTCCTTCAGCAAGCCGCGGCCGAGTTCCTGCATCTCCGGATTAACAGGTAAGCCACTCATGCATCTGCCTCGCAGGCCCTACTCCATTCGCCACACCAGCGGCGAGTAGATGTACCCGACACGCTTTGCCCGAACCCCCTTCGTGTCGGCGACCTCGAAGCTGACCACATCATGTCGAGTGTCTACACCGCCACGTGGGTGCTTACCGAGCGTTGCGGACACGAAGTAGGTCCCCGGCACCAGCAGCGGCGCGGGCAGTTCAACGGCCACCCGAAACAGTCCGGGCTCCTCAAGGCCGACGAACTGCCCTGAGTCACGGTCGTCCGACAATAGCACCACCTCTCCTTCCTGGTTGCGCAGCACCAACGCGCCATAGCCACTAGGAAGCGGCTCATTGAGCCGCAGCGCAATGTGGAAGACGCACGGCTCGTCCACCTGCAGTGGTCGCTTCAGCACTTGCCCTTGCGGGTTCCGCACGCTGACGCTCAGTATCTGGTGCGGTTTGGCCGGATCGCTGGGGAAGCTGGCCTCGCTCTTCCCCTCCGCGCCCGACTCACCGAGATACTGGTGCACCACATGGTCCGGGCCACCGTCGGCAATGATCCGGCCAGCCGAGATCAAGACGGCTCGCGTGCACAGTCGAGTGACCGCGTTCATGTTGTGGCTGACGAAAAGCACCGTGCGGCCGCCCTCGGCCACGTCGCGCATCTTGCCCAGGCATTTCTTCTGAAAGGCCGCGTCGCCCACGGCCAGCACTTCGTCGACCAGCAGTATTTCGGGGTTGAGGTGCGCGGCCACCGCGAAGCCCAGCCTGACGCGCATCCCGCTGGAGTAGTGCTTGACCGGGGTGTCGATGAACTCCTCGACGCCCGAGAAGTTGACGATCTCGTCGAACTGCGACTTGATTTCCGCCTCCTTCATGCCCAACACCGCGCCGCTGAAGTAGACGTTCTCGCGTCCGGTGAGCTCCGGGTGAAAACCGGTGCCGACCTCCAACAGCGAACCGACCCGTCCGCGGAGTCTCGCCCGACCTTCGGTGGGCCGCGTTATCCGCGAGAGGATCTTGAGCAGCGTGCTCTTGCCGGCGCCGTTGCTGCCGACGATGCCGACGATTTCGCCCTCCTCAACGGAGAAGGACACGTCGCGCAAGGCCCAGAAATCCCGTTCGCCGCGCTCGCGCTTCTTCCGGAAGGGCCAGGTTACCGCTCGCAGCAGGCTCTCCCGCAGATCGCTGAGTGCCCGCTGCTGCCCGCCGCGGCGGTAACGCTTGCCCAAGCCCTCAACCTCGATCATCGCGGTGCTCACGGCCTCGCCCTCAGACCACGTCCGCAAAGAAGTCCTCGACCGTGCCGAAGTACCAACTGCCGACCAGCAGGATCGCCAGACACACGGAAGTGGATATGCCCAGACTGCCCCAGTCCACCTGACCCCCGAACAGACACGCCCGGAACGCCGAGATCATCCCCGACATGGGATTCAGGTCGGCCAGCACCCTGAAGCGCTCGGGAATGATCGTCGAGGGATAGATGACCGGTGTCAGGAACAACCAGGTCTGGATCAGGAAGGGCACGATATGTCCGAAGTCGCGATAGCGCACGTTGACCGCGGAGAGGAATATCCCCACGCCCAGCGAACAGCCGGCAATGAGCAGCAGGAGGACAGGCACCAGCAGCACGTAGATGCCCGGGGCAACTCCGTACCAGACCATTAGTCCCACCAGGACCGCGGCACCTACCGAGAAGTCCAGCGCGGTCCAACCCAGAGCGCTTACCGGAAGGAACACCCTCGGGAAGTAGACCTTGGTTATAAGGTGAGCGTTACTGACGGTGCTGCTCGAAGCCCCGGTGACAGTCGCCGCCGCGAAGTTCCAGGGCAGAAGACCGGCGAACGCGAACAGAGGATAGGGAACCCCCACGTGCCGCTGCACTCCGAGCAGCTTCCCGAAGAATAGCGTAAACACCAGCATGGCCGCCAGCGGTTTGAGAACCGCCCAGGCGACACCCAGCAGCGTCTGCTTGTATCGCACCTGGATCGGCCGCACCAGCATCCGCAGTAAGAGGTAGCGGTACTCCCACACCTCTGTGAAGTCAACGCCCAACATCCGGCGCGACGGCTCGATGACGACAGTCCGGTCCGCAGGCGAGCCGTTCACGACCGCCTTCCCCCGCTCTGCTCCTCGCCGGAAGGCAGCGCTGGCAGCCCCTCCACGATCTCGTCGACCATCTCCCTCTGGTCGAAGACCCAGACCATGCGGCCGTCGTCGGCCACCCCTTCGGGCAGGTAGTGGGCCTTCATCGGCTGGGCGGGATCGTACAGGGTTACCAGCACGCGCTGGGCCTTGCTCTTGGGGAGCTCCGCCACCGGTCGGGCGGCGCGGCCCAGGAACATCTCCCCCGCGAGCGCGTCGTCAAAGATGTCAGTCAGGGAGAGCTTCTGCTCGGCCAGCCCCAGGAAGGAGATCTCCGCCAGCTCCCCGGCGCCCAGGAAAGCCACGCGCTTGACGCCCTCCCGCGCCAGCCGCAGGCAGACCTCCGAGGAGCGCCGCCGGGCCTCATGGTAGAACTGCTTCGAGAAATCCAGGAACTCGTAGGTCAGCCGCAGCTTCTCGGCCACGCCGCTGGGCGTCAGGAAGTAGAACCAGCTGCGCCCGTCGCGGCGCTTCATGTGAAGCTGCCCCTTTTCCACCAGCTTCCTGAGGACGTAGTGGGCCAGCTTGACGCTCACCCCCATCTTGCCGGAGAGCATCCGGTTGGTGATCACCGGAGACTTCTCCACCTGGTTGAGCACCTGCAGCTCGTGGAAGCGATCCGTATTCACGCTTGGACCCCCTGCCGCGCAGAGCGGCTAGCTGTATATATTGTTACTCATGGTAACAGTCAAGTCAAGCAATATCTCGGGCAAGGGGAGGGGGCGGCAGGGACGAATCTGACGTAACGCGCGTAGTCGCGTCTGTTAGGTCCACAGACGACCCGAGACCCACCAGCAATATCAGCAGCGGACCGGCACCTCTTATCCACACTGACGAGAAGGGGCTGGCTACAAATGCCCCCACCGCCGCGGCGAAGGCCGCCAGGGCCACGGCGCGGTTGAGGTTGCCTTCGGGGGCCCGCCGCCAGGCCTTGAGCGCCGTTCGTGCGTAGAAGGCGAAGAGCCACAGGAACCCCAGGACGCCCAGCAGGCCCAGTTCGGCGCCGGCCACGCCGAACAGGTTGAAGGTCCCCGGCTCGTTGGCCAGGACGTCGTAGTTGGCCACCTCGTCGGTTTCGCCGATGCCGCGCTCATCCAGTTGCGGCCGGAAGCGGCCCCAGTCGCGGCCGTACCCCCCGGGCCCCAGCCCGAAGAAGTACCGCTTCATGTCCCCGCCGCCGGCGCGCAGCCCGGCGCGCAGGATGTTGACCTCGTAGCCCGCGCGCAGGTAGCGCATGGCCAGGTAGGAATTGCCCTCCTGGTCCTTGCGGACCAGCCGGGCGGACTCCAGCGCCGCACTCAGGTTGCGCCGGGGCAGAAGCTGGCCCAGGGCCAGGAGCGCCAGCAGGGAAGCGCAGGCAATCGCCCAGCGGCGGCGACCGGCCAGCGCGGTCCCGACCAGCACCCCGCATATGATTCCCAACACCGCGCCTGCGGTGATGGCCAGAAGCGTCCCCGCCCCGGCCAGCACCCCGCCGGCGATCCGCCACTCCCAGCCGCGGGAGGAGACCGCCATCACCGCGAAGAAGGGAACCGCCGCGGCCAGGAAGGCGCCCAGCGCGTTCCGGTTGCCCAGGAAGGACCCGACCTCGAAGTCGTGGGCGCGCACGAAGTACTGGGCGGCTCCGTAGACGAGGCAGAGCCCGAAGGCCCCCGAGAGCGCCGCCAGCGCCCACTTCCGGGCCCGCTCGCCGCGGGCCAGCTCGGCGAAGACCACGAACCCGACCAGCCCGTACTCCACCAGGGGCATCAGCTTCTTGCCGACCGCGGTGTAGCCCAGCGGGGCGGCGCCCGCCGCCCGCTGCCAGACGAGCCCCGACCAGACCGCCAGCGCCACCAGGAACCAGCCTGCGACCGGCGCCCGGCCCAGCGACCGCCATATCCCCCGCCAGCCCGCCTCCCGGCAGCGGCAGAAGAGCACCAGCGCGAGCGCCGGCCAGAGCAGCACGTCGAAGAGCGCCAGCGTGGCCCGCCTGTGCTGGAACATGGTGCCGGGTATGGGGATCGGAATCCATCCGGCCAGCACCACCGAGACGACCAGCAGCAGCAGCGCCGCCAGGCGCAGGTGTTCCAGCAGCGGCGGCGGCGTCCTGGGGCCGGGTTCTTCCACGCTATGCTCCTAGCTGGGCGAGAGTACCCGGGCCAGGAGGCCCGCCGGGACCAGCGCGGCCAGCGTGGCCAGGCCCAGCCACAGCGAGAGGTTGGGGCTGCCCGGCCGCCACTGGCCGAGGACCACCGCGGCGTCGAAGGCGATTATCAGGATCACCGAGATGCCCACCGCCCGGCGGACCGAGGCGAAGGTCACCTTCATGAGGGTCAGGATGAAGGCGGCCGCCGTCGCGAATATCAGGAGAATCAAGAGGCCCCGGCCCAGCACCAGACCCCAGGACAGCGGCCCGTTGACCACCTTGAACGCCGCCGCCAGCAGCACCAGGGGCAGGCCGGCGGCGGCCCCGAAGAGCACCCAGGGCCCGGCCCCGCCCGCCGGGCGGTCCTCGTAGTGGCTGGCCGCGGTCACGATCACGGTGTACAGGCCCAGCAGCAGCGGCGCCCAGATCAGCACCCGGTTGTGGGCCACCCGGAAGGAGGCCAGGCTCATCCCCGTGCCCGTGCTCATGCCCAGCAGCATGTTGAGAAACCGGCACAGGCCCATGGACAGCGCGCCCGGCAGCATGAAGCGCTTGAGCAGCCCGTTATACAGCCAGATGGCGGTGACCAGCAGCCCGGTGAAGAGCACGGTGGTGGCGCTCTCGAGCACCACTGCCGCCATCAGCGCGGCCACCACCAGGCAGAGGCCCAGCGCGTAGGCCCGACCCAGCGGCAGCGCGCCGCTGGGCAGCGGCCGCTCCGGGCGGAAGCGGCTGTCGTGCTCCAGGTCCAGGCAGTCGTTGAATACCGCCCCGGAGGCGTACAGCGCCGCGGAGATGAACATCAGCGCCGCCAGGTGGTGCCAGCGGGGCTTGCCCAGGGTGCCGTCCACCGCGGCCATGAGCACGAAGCCGGCCACCGCGTCGCTGGCGGCGGTGAACAGGTTGGGGGCGCGGACCAGCTGGAGGTAGGCCTTCAATCGCCGGACCCCGCTCGCGCGGAGTCACGGCGCCCGGCCCGGCGGCCGTAGAGATCGCGCATCAGGAAGCGTTTCCCCTTCTCATTTTCCAGCAGCACGCTGTGAGAGGTTATCCGGATGATGCGCAGATTCAAGTCCGGCCAGACGTCGCCGGCGTCCAGCCCGCGGTTCTCTCCATTCTGCTTGGCCTTGAGGACCACCCGCCACCTGCCGCCGGCCGGGCGATGCACCCCGATGAAGTTGGCGGGGACATCGTAGGCCTCGGGGACGCGTTCCTTCTCTTTCGTCCCCTGCTTATGCTTCAGCTTCGCTGTCAGCTTCTCGAGGGCTTCCAGATCGGGAATGGTGCCCGTCTTGTCCCCCCCGGCCTTCTCTTTCGCGCCGCCCCCTTTGTCGTTGGCCGGTTCCTGGCGCTTCTTCCGCCGCCCGCTCCAGGGCGCGAAGGGGTTCCGGCCGGCGAGGTCGGCTTTGGCCTCGGGGTCGGGCAGGCACACCGCGACCCGGCCGGGAACCTGGCAGATAACGCGGTGCTCGCCGGGGTCGACGATCTCCGGCCTGAGAGCCGCCGCGTACAGGCCGGCCAGACCCAGGCTCAGGGCCGTGCCCAGAAAGACCGCCTTCTCGCGGTTCAAGCGCCGCATCGCGGTGTCCCCCGCCGGTTACGCTCCGCCGGTCTTGCCCGGCTTGGCCTTCTTGCCGTAGAGGTCGCGCATCAGGAAGCGCTCGCCCTTCTCGTTCACCAGGAGCACGCTGGTGCGCGTGATCTTCTTGATGCTCAGGGCGGTTTCCGGCCAGACGTCGCCCTCGCTGAGGTAGCGGTTCTCTCCAGACTGCTTGACCTTGAGCAGCACGAAGAGCTTGCCGTCGTCGGTGCCCACGATGCCCTTGAAGTTGACCGGCACCTCGTAGGGTTTGGGGGCCGTCGGTCGCGGCGGCCTGGGGGTCGCCGGCGGCTTGGGCGGCCGCGGCGGCCTGGGGGGCCGGGGCGGCTTGGGGGGCTTCGTCGGCGGCTTGGGCGGCTTGCGGCCATTAGGGGGCTTGGGCGGCCTGGGGGGGCGCGGGGGCACCCAGGCGGCGAAGGGGTTGGGCCGCGCGCCGGCCAGCGAGCGCTCCAGCTCGCCCGGGCGGGGTGGGTGTGCGTGGCGGCGAACTATCGGCTCTCTCCCAAGGCGACCTGGCCCGATCATCTCGTCGACCTCAAGCGGGCGCTGGGCTGGATCCGCGAGAACATCGCCGAGTACGGCGGCGACCCCGACACCGTCACCGTGGGCGGCGGTTCGGCCGGCGGGCACCTCTCGGCGATGATGGCGCTGACCGCCAACGACCCC
>CAZONU010000045.1:15888-18207 GCA_964581145.1 uncultured Planctomycetia bacterium | reverse complement strand
CCCGTAGAGGTTCCAGTCGATGTAGCGGGGCTCGTCGCCGAAGACGTAGTTGCGGTGTTCGCGGAACTCCCCGGTGCCGCCGGCCGGGCCGGCCAGGCGCAGGCCCTCGGCGCGCGAGCCGGCCGCGCGGACCAGCGCCAGGCGCAGCAGCTCCAGCCGCCGCAGGAAGTCCTCGCTGAAGAGCGCCGAGGCCATGCCCCCAAGTGTAGCCCGGGCGGGGCTCGCCGGCAAGGGCCAAGCGCGGGGGGCGGAGTCCCCCGCGGGGCCGGGAGCGGTTCCCGGAGGTGGGGTCTTGACAGACCCGCGGCGGGCGCCTATCATCTAGTCACTGACATCCGCGACCCATGGAGGAGCACCCGGGATGACCAAGAACGACATCGTCGTCCAGATCGCCAGAACCACCGACTTGAGCTACAAGGACGTGCGCCGCGTGGTCCAGAAGACGCTGGACTCCATCACCGCGACCCTGGCCGCAGACGGCAAGATCGAGCTGCGCAACTTCGGGGTCTTCAAGGTGCGCAGGCGCAAGGCCCGCAAGGCCCGCAACCCCCGCACCGGCGAGCCGGTCCAGGTGGCCGCCTACAAGACGGTGGTCTTCAAGCCGGGCCTGCTGATGCAGGAAAAGATCAGCTAGGCCCCGCCCGAGGGGGCGCCGTCAGGTGTGGTACTCGGCGTTTATTCTGACGTACCCGTAAGACAGGTCGCAGGTGTAGACGGTGGCCGCGCCCCGGCCGAGGCGCAGGTCCACGTTGATGGCCACTTCCTTGCGCTTGAGCTTCCTGGCCGCCGCCCGGGGGTTGATGGCCAGCGGCCTGCGGTCGTAGACCAGCACCCCGCCGGCCTCGACGCGCGCGCGGGCCAGGTCCAGCCCGGCGCCGGTCTGGCCTATGGCCGAGAGTACCCGCCCCCAGTTGGGGTCGCAGCCGAACATAGCCGTCTTGACCAGCAGGCTCTCGGCCACCGCCCGGGCCGCGGTCCGCGCCTCGCGCTCGGAGCGCGCCCCGCTGACGTTGACGGTCACCAGCTTGGTGGCGCCCTCCCCGTCGCGGGCGATCTGGCGGGCCAGGTCGGCGCACACCGCGGCGAGCGCCTCGCGGAACTTCCGGAAGGCCGGCCCGGAGGCGCGCGGTATCCGCGCGCCGGAGTCGCCCCCGGCCAGCAGGAAGACGCAGTCGTTGGTGCTGGACTCGCCGTCGACGGTCAGGCAGTTGAAGGACCGGTCGCAGGCAGCTTTCAGCGCCGCGCGCAGGGCGGCGGGGCCGGCGGCCGCGTCGGTGGCCACGAAGCTCAGGGTGGTGGCCATCTTCGGGGCGATCATCCCCGAGCCCTTGGTGATGCCCGCGAGCGTGACGGTCCTGCCGCCCAGCCTGAAGCGGCAGGCGGCGCGCTTCTCGACCAGGTCGGTGGTGAGGATGGCGCGCTCCAGCCTGCCCCGGCCGGTGGAGGTGGCTTCCAGCGCGGCGTCCCAGATGCCGCGCCTGATCTTCTTCATGTCCAGCGGGTGGCCGATGACCCCGGTGGAGGCCACCAGGACCTCGCTCGCGGGGACGCCCAGCGCGGCGGAGGCCAATTCGGTCATGGTCCGGGCGTCGCGGAGGCCGCGCTTGCCGGTGCAGGCGTTGGCGTTGCCGGCGTTGACGACCACGGCGCTGGCCCGGCCGCGGGCGGCGACCTTGCGGCCCAGCAGCACCGGCGCGGCCGCGGCCTGGTTCTCGGTGAAGACCCCCGCGCAGGCGGCCCCCTCCGGGGCCCAGAGCAGGCCCACGTCGAGCGCGCCCTTCTTCCTGCGCTTGAGCCCCGCGTAGGCCGCTCCGCAGCGGAAGCCGGGGACGCGCCAGAGGGGCAGTCCCCGGGGGATGAGCTTGATCCTGGCTGGCATTCCGGGCTCCTAAGAAGCGGCCCGCCGCTGAGCGGCGGGCCGGGTGTTCGTTTCGGCGCTCCGCGCTCAGCGCTTGGAGTACTGGAAGGACCGCCGCGCCCCGCGCCGGCCGTACTTCTTGCGCTCGACCTTGCGGGCGTCGCGGGTCAGGTAGCCCTGGGAGCGCAGCGCGGGGGCCAGCCCGGCGTCCATCTCCAGCAGCGCGCGGGCCACGCCCATGATGGTGGCGCCGGCCTGCCCGCTGGGCCCGCCGCCGCGCACGTTGACGAAGACGTCCACCTTGCGGGCGGTGTTGGTGACGGCCAGCGCCGAGGCCGCCTGGGTGCGGTGGCGCTCGATGCTGAAGTAGTCCTTGAGCTCCTTGCCGTTGACCTGGAAGAGGCCGGTGCCCGGGCGGATGCGCACGCGGGCCACCGAGGTCTTGCGCCGGCCGGTGCCCC
>CAZONU010000045.1:0-15878 GCA_964581145.1 uncultured Planctomycetia bacterium | reverse complement strand
GGCCGCGGGCTTCCTGGCGGCCTCGGCCGGAGGGGCTTCGGCCTTGGGGGCCTCGGCCTTGGGAGCTTCGGCCTTGGGGGCCTCGGCCTTGGCCGGCTCTGCCGCGGCGGCGGGCCTCGAAGGCTCGGCGGCCTTCTCGGCGGCGGGGGCCGGGGCCGCCTCGGCCTGCTTCTCTTCGCTTTCGGGCTTGGTTTCTTCTGGCACCGCGAAGGTCTCCTCTGCTTACTTCCTGCCGGGCAGCAGGTCCACCGGCTGGGGCTTCTGGGCCGCGTGGCGGTGCTTTTCGCCGCGGTAGGCGTGGAGCTTCTTGATCATGCGCCGGCCCAGCCGGCCCTTGGGGAGCATGCGCCGGACGGCCAGCTCCAGGACGGTGGCGGGGTTCTTCTTCATGAGCTCGCCCAGGGTGATTTCCTTGCGCCCGCCGGAGTAGCCGGTGTACTTGCTGTAGACCTTGTCCCGGCGCTTGTTGCCGGTGATCTTCATCTTCTCGGCGTTGAGGACCACCACGAAGTCGCCGGTGTCGACGTGCGGGGTGTAGGTCGGGCGGTGCTTGCCCTGGAGCACGGTGGCCAGCCTGGCGGCCAGCCGGCCGAGGGGCTTCTCGGCCGCGTCGACCAGGAGCCACTTCTTCTCGACCTCGCCGGGCTTGGCCATGTAGGTCTTGCGCTTGCCCTTGCGGGTCGCCATCGAGCTGCTCATGCGCACCGCTCCCGACAAAAACGGCCCCCGATTGCGGGGGTCAAAGGGCGATTCTACCCGCCGGAGGGGCGGTGTCAAACGCATTTGCGGGGGTTGGCGGGGGAGGCCTCCGGACCGGCCTCAGCGCTCCCCGATCGCCAAGCGGTCGAAGCTGCGCACCGTCCACTGGACGATGCTGGAGGCGGCCAGGAGGTTGAGGCCGGCCAGGAAGGCGAGGGACCCAAAGGCTATCAGGGGAACGAAGAGGAAGCCCAGCGCTGCCAGCACCACCAGCTCGAACCCGGCCACGGCCGCCAGGCACCCGGCCGCCGCGGCGCCGGCCGCCCAGGAATGGCGCACGCGCAGGCCGGCCCAGAGCCCCAGGGCCGCGCCCAGGGCTACCAGCGAGAAGTAGAAGAAGCAGTAGGTCAGGCCGATGCCCAGCGCGCCCAAGTTCCCGCCGGGGCAGTCGCCCCACCTGTCCCGCGGGGGGAAGGGGATCAGGAACATGGTGATGAAGGCGAAGAGCAGGGCGAAGCCGAAGTAGGGGCGCAGGTTCGTGAGAAAACGCCCGCCGACCAGCTCGCGCCGGGAGAGGGGGGTCAAGACCAGCGCCTCGGCGGTGCCGCGCCCGCGCTCGCCGGCGAAGCTCCGGACGCCGGCCAGGCACGCGCCCAGGAGCATGACCGCGGGAGCCGCCAGCCACCAGAGCCAGCCCTCGGCGCGGAAGCGGAAGGGGATTCGGGTTGCCCCCTGGAAGAGCGCGCTCAGGACGTAGAAAACGCTCAGGGCGGCGGGCAGTGCTTCTCGAAAGCGGCGCAGCAGGTGGACCCGCTCGAAGCGGCGGGTGAAACTTCCCCGCGCGCCGAAGAGGCCCAGCAGCCCGCCGGAGTAGGGGCGGTCGGCGGCGCCCGGTCTTTCAGAGGAGTCCACGGCTTACTTCGCTCCTGGCGACTTTTCCTGCGCCGCGCGGATCTCCTCCAGCGCTTCGCGGGCCGTGTGGCGCAGGCCGTCGTCCACCGTCTTGTCCACCAGCGTGGCCTCGAGGACGGGTATGCCCCGGGCATCGCCCATCTTCCAGAGGGCGCAGGCGGCGGCGACGCGGACGTGCTTGCCGTGGTCGCTCAGCGCGCGGGCCAGCGCGGGCCGGGCGGCCTTGGCCACCGGGCCGATCCTGCCCAACTCCCGGGCCGCCGTCCAGCGGACGCCGGGGTCCTTATCCCCGAGGAGCTTAATCAGCGCGGGCACGGCGACCTCCGCCGGGGGCGCGAGCTTGCAGAGCGTGCGGGCTGCGGCCTGCCTGTTTTCGTACCAGCCGTGCCTGAGGGCTTTGAGCAGGTCGGGCATCGCGCTCCTGGCGGGCGGGCCGATGTTGCCCAGGGCCTCGGCTGCGGCGGGGGGCAGGCTCATGTACTCGTCGCTCAGCGCCGCTTTCAGGGCGGGAACGGCGGGGGCGGCCGCCGGGCCGATGGCCCCCAGGGCCCTGGCCGCGTACATTCTGGTGCAGCCGTTCTTGTCGCCGCGGAGCACGTCCAGGAGCGCCGGGACGGCATCCTCCGCCTCCGGGCCGGCGGCCTCCAGGGCCAGGGACGCGTAGTCCCGGAGGTTGGCGGGGCGGTCGCGCAGGGCCCTGACCAGCGCGGGGACCGCTTCCCTCGTGGGCCCGACGCTTATCAGCGCGGAGATGGCGGTCCTGCGCACGTGCGGCTCGGGGTCGTCGATGGCTCTTATGAGCGCCTCCACGGCCTCGGCGCCGGCCTGGGGGCCGTCCAGGGACAGACCGGCGGCCGCGGCGCATCGTATCGCGAGATCGGGGTCGGAGATGAGTTCGAGGTAGACGCTCTCCGCAGGCACCTCTGTCCACCGCAAGAGGTGGGAGGCCTTGCGCCTTTCCGGGGCCAGCCAGCCCGGCATGCGCAGGTAGAGCGCCAGCTTGCCGGCGGCGGCGCGGCTCCCGCCGAGCTCGGCGATTGCCGGGCTTTCGGCCGTCCCAGCCAGCTCGCCGCGGCTGGGCCTGAAGCCCCGGAGCACCGCGCGCGTCTGCCAGAAGGGAACCGCCACCGCGGCGACGGCCCAGACCACGGCCAGAAAGAGCAGCATGCCGGCGCCCCAGGCCATGATGGAACGCCGGGAGGGACCGGTCTTCTCCGCCGGCTCGTCGCCGCTCACGCCATACCCGACCTTTCCGAGAGGGCCGCCTTCCGACCGGCCATTCTACGCAAGAGAACCGGCGCGGTCCAGGGGGGGCCGCGCCGGCCGAAGTGCCCGAGTCGGGCTCAGTCGCCGAAGTAGGTCTTGTAGAGCCTGGGGTACTTCTTCTTGAAGGCCGCGCGGCCCGCCGCCTTGTAGGTTTTGGCCGCCCCGCCCTTGGGCGCGAGGATCAGCGCGACCTCGCTGGGCGACTCCCTGACGGTCACGGTGCCCTTGGCCCCGGAAACCGAGCGCGAGGAGCTCCCGACGCTGGTCCTGACGTTGCCACCCGCGCCGACGACCACGCTCACGCCTCTATGCACCTTCATGCCCCGCATCTGCTTGCCGACTTCGGAGAGGTCCGGGGCCTCGGCCTCCTCCTTGCTCGCGCTGATGAGCTCGAGGGCCCGTTTGGCCCGGCCGGCCACCTCCGCGTCGGAGTGCCTGGAGGCCTTCTCCAGCGCGGGCCGGGCCTTCTCGCCGCGCCTGGCCAGCTCCGCGGAGGCGGCCTCGCGCTTCCTGAAGTCCGGGTCGCCGAGCTGGACGATGAGCGCGTCGACGCCCTGCTTGGCCGGCGGGGCCGGTTCCGCGGCGGGCGGCTTGGTCTTGGCGGCCGGCGCCGGCTTGGGTTTGGGCTTCTCCGCCGGCGGCTTGACGGCGATCTTCTTGGCCAGCGCCTTCTCGACCGGCGGCGGCTCTTCCTTCCTGGCACAGCCGACGGCCAGCGCACCCAGAGCCAGGGTAACCAGGGAATAGCCGAGCTTCATGACTGGCACCTCCGCGTCCGCTCATGCCCGCGGCGCCCCTTGCGCCCGCCGGCGTGGGGGATTATAACCGGGTTCCGGGCGAAAGGTAACGGAAGAGGGCGATGATCGACCCGATAGCCGAGCTCATCAAGATAGAGGTCCGCCTGGCGGACCTGGCCCGGGGCTTCAGCGAGCGAGCCCTGGCCGCGCCGCCGGAGGGGCATCCCGACGCGACCATCTGGTGCGACTACGGCTTCAAGTGGCCGGCCTACGCTTTCGCGCACCTGCACCGCACCGAGCATCCCGACAATCCCCACTTCGGCGCGAAGTGGTGCGTAGAACTGGCCGTCGCGCTTCTTGACAAATGTACCGAAACCTGGGAGTGGCGCAAGAGTCAGGGCATGCAGGTGGCCTCCCGCGAGGTGCCCCACTACGTGGCCGCCGCGCTCCTCGAGTGGCTGGGCGAGAGAACGCCCGAAGCCAGCCGCGCCGGCTGGGTCGGGCACGCCGAGGCCTGGGCGAAGCAAGCGTTGGAAAAGCCCTTCGGCTTCACCGGCACCTACCACGACGCCTGGCGGCTGCTCTCCCTTTTCCGGCTGGGGGGGGCGCTGGACCGCCCCGGGTGGCGCGAGGCGGCGGTCTTCTTCTTCAAGCGGATGATCAGCTACCAGACCGCGGAGGGTTGCTGGGAGGAGAGCCGCGGCCACGGCCCGTCCATGCGCTACAACGGCCTGATGCTGCCGGCCCTGGCCTGGATGTACCGGCTGACCGGCGACGGGGAGTTCCGCGAGTCGGCCGCGCGGCTGGCCAGCTTCATGGCGAGGTACAGCTACCCCGACGCGATCACCGTCGGGCCCTTTGACGGCAGGAACAGCCCGATGATGGCCTTCTTCCCCAACTGCGCGGGGCTGGAGCTGGCCCCCGGGGGGCGGGTGCTCGCCGCGCGGGCCTTCAGACTCTGGCGCGACCTGGGCTCGCCGGAATCTCCGGGCCTCATTGTCGAGTCAACCCGCGACGCGGTGCGCAGCGCCTTCTACGCGGCGGACACCTGCGTTTACCTGACGGACTATGTTCCCGCCGAGGAGCGCGCCGCGGCCCTGGACGAGTCGGGGAGGCTGCCCGTGGAGGTCCGGGGCACGGTCGAGAATCACACCGCGGCTTTCGACGGCCTGCTGCACAAGAGCGGTCCCTGGGTGCTGGCGCTCTCCGCGCAGAACAGCGACGTGCCGCGCATAACCCGGAGTGTTTATCGTCTCGAAAGGCAGTCGCGGGTCGGGCTCTGGCACGGGTCCGCGCGGCTGGTCCTCGGCGGCGGGCATAGCTTGCGGGAAACGCCACTGCCCTACTGCAACGCGGTGCTGGACACCGGCTACGCGGGCCCCTCGGACTTCGGGCGGCTGCCGGTGGAAGGGGTTGACGCGCTGGCGAGGGGGCGCGAGCAGCCCGGGGCCTCCGACGGGCGGCCGGCTTATAACCTGTGCCAGAGCTACTTCATGCCCCAGATGGCGAAAGTCTGGGTGGAGAGCGGCGGGCCGCGCCTCGAAATGCACTTCGCGCACGGGATCATCACCTACGGCTTCAAGCTCGGCGACTGCTGTGAAATCGAGGCCGCGTGGGAGGTCCACAACCTCCACCGCCTGGCGCTGCAGATTCCCGTGATTGTCTGGCACGGGGCGCGCCTGCTGCTGGACGGCGCGGAGCGGACTGGGGACGCAGAGGGTCCGTTCGCGGTGGAGAAGGAAGTCCGCGTCGAGGGCGGGCCCTTTGACGCGGCTTACACGTTACATGTGCCCGACGGGGTTCCCTGTCGCGTCCACTGGCCGCTGGCCGCGCATCCGACGCACGGCGACCTGTTCGCAGAGGACGTATTCAAGCCGGCCTTCGCGATGGCGCTGGCGTCCTGCCAGTGGCAGAGCCCCGGGCCGACCGGCCGTGCGAGCTTCAGTGTTCGCGTGGAGACCTAGTAGTCCCGGACCTTCTCGAACTCGTCGGCCATCGCCCGGAAGTTGTCATAGGGCGTGCCCACGGCGATGGAGTGCGACGAACCGAAAATGAAGCGGCCGACGCGCTTGCCCTTCTCGACGGTCTCGCGCACGGCCTTCCTCACGTCCCCGGGCGTCCCGGCCTGGAGCACCTCCAGCGGCAGGTTGCCCCACAGGACCATCTCCGGGCCGACCGCCGCGCGGACCTCCTCCAGGTCCATGCCCGCCGAGAGCTGGATCGACTGGTAGGAGGGATAGCCGGCCTCCAGGAAGAGGGGCAGCAGCTCGGTGTTGTTGCCGCAGGAGTGCTTGACGATTTCCATCCCGCGGCTCTTTACCGCGGCGATGCGCTCCCGGGCGTAGGGCACGACCAGGCGCCGGAAGTGCTCCGGGCTGATGAACGGCCCGCTGTTGAAGGAGAAGTCCGCGCCCCAGCGCACCGCGTCCTGCCCCGGGCGGATCATGTATTCGTCGAGGGCGTTCTGGCGGGCGGTGCGGTGGCGGACCATGCGCTCGACCAGATCGGGGTTCTCGAGGAGCTCGACCATCCCGCGCTGCATGCCCCCGAAGAAGGGCAGCCCGGCCTCGCCCCCGCAGGGCCCGGCCAGGAAGCGCTCGCCGCGGAACTCGGCGATGATCGCGTCGATGACCTCGAAGCGGGATGCGTCCGGCGGCTCCGGGTCGCGCCAGCCCGGCTCGCCGGGCAGGGGGAAGTCCTCCGCGCGGAAGGGGCGGGTCCACTCGCGGGGGTCCTCGACGCAGGTGAGGTCCCCGGTGACCGCGGAGTACTTGAACACGCGGCCGTCGGCGAAGCGCCAGGTCTTCTCGTCGACCCGTTGGGGGGCCTCGGGCCGCGCGCCGGCCTCGCCGGCGTCCCAGGTGGCCGCCGCCAGGGTGATGACGTCCAGGCAGTCGACCTTCCGGTAGAACTCAATCGCGTCCTGCTTCCAGGACTCGACCACCTCCGCGCGGCGGCCCTCCCACAGGGCGATCCGGCTCCTGGCCTTGGCCCGGTGGCAGGTCTCGCGATTGATGACCGCCTCGACCACGTTGCTGTCCACCGACCACTCGCCCCAGGGCACCCGGTCGGGGGCCTCCCCGCGAAAGACCGCCAGGACGCGCTCCCTGGAGTTCACGGCCGGCCCTTCCCGGCCATCTCGCGGAAAAGCCCCTCCGGCGCCAGTTCAGGCTGGTGGCGGCAGGCCTGGGTGCCGAACATGGTCAGGGCCTTGTCGCCGGTCTCCCGCATCCACGCGGCCACGCGCCGGCGGCACTCGAAGAGGCGGTCCCGGTATCGGGGTTCGTCAATCAGGTTGCGGGTCTCGTGAGGGTCCGCTTCCAGGTCGTAGAGCTCGTCCCGGGAGCAGCAGTTGTAGCCGTACTTGAGGCCGGCCCACCTGAGCGTGCGCTGGGTGGTGGCCAGGCTGTTGACCCCGCCGAACTCGGTGAGCACCTGGTCGCGCCAGGATTCCGCCCGGCCTTCGATGAGCGGCAGCAGCGACCGGCCGTGGACCTTGCCCTCGCCAGGGGGCGCGCCGGCCAGCTCCAGCGCCGTGGGGTAGAAATCGGCCAGCGAGACCAGCTCCGGGGGGGTCCGGCCGGCGTGCGCGCCGTCCGGGAAGCGCATTATCCAGGGGATGCGGTGGGTCTCGTCCCAGTGCCCCCAGCCCTTGTCGGTCATGCCCCCGTGGCTGCCCAGGGTCTCGCCGTGGTCGGAGGTGAAGACGATGACGGTGTTCTCCAACTGGCCGGTGGCTTCCAGGTGGGCGGCGATGCGGCCGATCTGCTCGTCGATGAGGGTCGTGAAGGCGTAGTAGTAGCGGATCGCCGTCGCCCAGTCCTCCCAGGAGAGCTTTTCTTTGAACGGGTGTATCTTGGCGTGGTGCGGGCCCGGCGTGCCCCGCGAGTCCCACTCGTAGTTGGGCCAGGGGGGAACCTCGACGTCGCGGTACATCTCGACGTATTCCCGCGGCGCGTAGTACGGCCCGTGCGGTCCCCAGAAATTGTGCCAGATGAACCAGGGCTTCGGGCGCGAGCGGAAGGCATCGACCATGGAAATGGGGTTCCCGGCCAGGAAGTAGGGCACCGTCGACTCGGTCGGTCCCGCCAGCACTCCCGAGGGCCAGATTCTCTTTGCCTTTTCGTCCCAGTCGAGGACCTCGTGCTCGAAGCCGTTCCCGGCGAGGTACTGTTGGTACTCGGGATAGTTGAAGCCGCCGCCGCCGTGCCCGGGGAAGTTCTGGCCCTCGAAGCCCACGTCGCGGGGCAGGCAGGGAGTGTTGGGCGCCGAGTAGTGACGCGCGCTGTCGGTGCCCAGGTGCCACTTGCCGCTGTAGCCCAGCGAGTAGCCGGCCGCTTCCAGCCGGCGGCTGAGCAGGTCGGGACCGTCGGGCAGCTCGGGGACGTTGCAGCCCTGGTTGTGGACATTTGAGCAGATGCCGTGGGCGTGGGGGTAAAGCCCGGTCATTATAGTGCCCCGCGCCGGGCTGCACACCGGGCAGACCGTGAAGGCGTTCTCGAAGCGCACGCCCGCGCGGGCCAGGCGGTCGATGTTGGGCGTGCGGCAGGGGGTTTCGCCGCAGCAGCCCACCGCCGAGAGGCGGTGCTGGTCGGTGAGGATGAGGAGGATGTTGGGACGATCGGGCATGCTCCGCTCCTTTCGCTGAACCCCATAGATAGCCGCCCGCGCGGCGGTGGGCAAGCGCCTTTCGCGGGGGGGGGCGGCCGGAGACCGGCACGGCAAACTCGGTGAAGAGCCAAGTCGGTCCGCAGAAGTTCTGAGGCCGAAGCTGCTCCCCCGGCCTCGGGGCTCCAGCCCCCGGAGGCGGGGCGCAGGGGGCCGCCCTCCCTCTCTAGTTGTGGGCGGCCCCCGGCTGTTTCTCTTCGGCACTGCCGCGCCCTCGTGCGGCGGCCGGCTCGCTCGCGCGCCAACTCCGTCCGCCCGCCGGTTCCCATGGCCGCCGGAGGCCTGCATGTTCTCCAAGGAACAGCACCGGCCCCCTTCATAAGGAGAGGAGGGGGCCGGTGCGGCCCTTCGGACATGCGCATTCCTTGAGAACTTCTGCGGCCCGGCTTAGGTTTTCTTCTTCCGCCTGCGCACGGGGGCGACCGTTTCGCCGTCGGCCCAGACGGCCGGGACGCGCGCGTGCTGCGGCGGGTGCCGGGGAGCGTCGAGCAGCTCGACGGCGCGCCGGCCGATCTCCTCGAAGTCGGCTCGCGGGCCGGAGAAGCGCGGGAAGGAAGCCCGCTGGCCCTGGAAGGAGATCACGCTCAGGTCGCGAGGCACCGAGCGGCCGGCGGCCTCGGCGGCCTCGGCCACCACCCTGGCGCGCCCGCCGCTGGCGGTGAGCACCGCGGTGAACTTCGGCGTGGTCTCGAAGATGGCCCGCATCGAGGGGCTCTCCGAAGTGTCGCTGCTGAAGGCGTTGAAGACCTGGCCGCTGCCGCGCGGCAGGCCGGCGGCCTCCAGCGCCGCCAGGAAGCCCTCCTGGCGCTCCGCGGAATCGGGGTCGATGCCCACCACCCCCAGGAGCACGAAGCGCACGAAGGCGATGCGCTTGTGGCCCATGGCGATGAGGCGCGCGGTGGCCTCGCGGGCGCCGGCGACGTTGTCCACGCCCACGGAGTGCACCTTGAGTCCCTTGCCGGGCCGGTCGGTGAGCACCACGGGCACGCCCAGATTGGCGTATCGGCCCAGTATCTTCCTGGTGAAGCTGCCGGTCAGGACGATGCCCCGGACGGGAAGCTCGAGCGCGTCGGTGGGCAGGTTGTGGCGCAGGTGACGGCCGTGGAGGATCAGGATCGGGGAATTCCGCTCGCCGGCGCCTATCTGCACGCCGCGGATCACCTCGGGCAGGTAACGGGCGCGCAGGGCGCCGTTCAGGGCGCCGCTGATTGCGTGCAGGACCAGGAGCCCCGCGGCGGTCCAGGCGCCCTGAGGGTCGGCGGCCACCAGGCGGCGCCAGGGGCTGACTTTGATGCGCCGCTCGCGTTTGAGGAGCGCCACCGCCTGGCGGACGGTGTTCTCGCCGGCCCCGTACTCGGCGGCCAGCGCGCGCAGGGAGGGCAGCACCGTTCCAGGCGGCCAGTCCCCGCCGCTGATCCTCTCGCGCAGCGCTGCGGCCAGGCCCCGGTAGAGGGCGTCGGGCCGCGCCGGGCGGCCGCGCCCGCGCCGCTTGCGTTTCGCCATGCGGTCCAGCATAATCAGTGGAGGACCGCGCGCAAGGATTTTGGGACGCGGAAACACGCAGAGGGGTAGATTGAGGATGCTCCTGAGGCCCCGGCGGGGTACTGAATCAGTGGATAACGGAGGTCGTCACCACCCCGGGAAGCCGGACGGAAAGGGCGCCCGATGCTTCGCAAGGCCTTTACAGTCAAGCGCTTAGCCCTCAGCGCCGGGCTCGCCATACTGCTGCCGGCGGTGGGGACGTCGGCGGAATCCGCCCTCAAGGCCTCGGGAATCAGGGGCGGGGTGTGCGTCCACCTGGGCGCGACCGACGGCCGGCTGACCGCCGCGCTGGGCGCCGACGGGAGATTTCTGGTCCACGGCCTGGCCGCGTCGGACGCCGCCGTCGAAACCGCGCGCAAGCATATCCGCTCGCGGGGCGTATACGGGAGGGTCTCGGTCGAGCGCGGCGCCTTGGAGCGCCTGCCCTACGCCGACAACTTCGTTAACCTCATCGTGGTCGAGGACCTGCCCGCGCTGCTCGCGGAGGGCCTTTCGCTGAAGGAAGTGCTGCGCGTGCTCGCGCCGGGCGGCGCGGCCTGCCTGGGCAAGGCCTCCGCGGCCGGGCTTAAGGCCAGGCTGGCCGCCGCGGGCCTGGCGGACGCGGGGACGGTCAAGCGCTCCGGGGCCTGGACCGTGCTCAAGAAGACGCGGCCCCGGGGAATGGACGAGTGGACCCACTGGAACCACGGCCCGGACGGGGGCGCGGTCTCGGGCGACCGGGTCGGCGTGCCCCGCAGCCTGCGCTGGCAGGCCGGACCGCTCTACCAGATGGGGGGGCACTACTACGGCGGCGGGGCGCCGGTCAGCGCCGGAGGGCGCCTGTTCACCGTGACGCTGGAGGAGAAGAACGTCACCGGGGCCCCGGTGCAGCGCCAGGTGCTCTGGGCCCGCGACGCCCACAACGGGATGCTGCTGTGGAGAAGGAAGTCCGGCGCCCGGCGACCGGAGCTTGCCGGCAACCGCATCCCGCTGGTGGCCGTCGGCGACCGCCTCTACGCCACCCTTGAGAAAAACGGGCCGCTCCTGGCCCTGGACGCCGCCACCGGCAAGACCGTGAAGACCTACGAGGAAGCCGTCAACCCCGACGACTGGATGGTCTGCGGGAGCGCGCTGATCGTCCGCAGGACCCCCGACCGGGGCGCCAACAAGCTGCTCTGCCTGGACGCCGCGGGCGGCGCGCTGCGCTGGAAGAAGGAGCTCAGGGTCAAGGACATGGTCGCGGCCGGCGGCCGGCTCTTCTGCCTGGCGATGGACGGAGAGAAGGCCAAGGAGCTCCTCTGCCTGGACCTGGCCTCGGGCGCCCGCAAGTGGGCCGGCGATATTTCCTCCTGGTACCGCGACAAGGGCAACCCCACGCTGCTCTTCTGCCGGGGCGGCGTGCTGGTGCTGGGCTCAGGACAGGGCAACAAGGCCCCGGCCCAGGCTCACGGGGTCTCCGCCGCGGACGGCAAGCACCTCTGGAGCTTCGGATACGACCTGCTGGGCCACGGCGGCCGCAACAGCAAGGTCTTCTTCGTTGACGGGCTGGTGTGGGTCAATCGCGCCAAGCCGACCGCCTGGGTGGGGCTGGACCCCAGGACCGGCAAGGTCAAGCGGGAGCACAAGGAGGCCGCGCCGAGCTGGTCCCGGAACCTCTGCGGGGTCAACCGCGCCACCGGGCGCTTCATCATCTGCCGGACGATGCTCTTCGTCGACGTGAAGAGCGGGAAGCACCACCGCCCCTGGGGCGCCAAGAACGCCTGCGGCTACGGGGGCCTGCTGCCCGCCAACGGCCTGGTCTACAGCTTCCCCCAGCAGTGCCGCTGCTACCCCATGCTTCGGGGCATAATCGGCCTCTCCGACCGGGCTCCACCGGGGGCCTCGGCGGGGAAGCGCCTGGAGCGCGGGCCGGCCTACGGCTTCAAGGGAGCGGCCGGCGCCGGAAAGGACGACTGGCCGGTCTATCGCCACGACGCCCGGCGCAGCGGAAGCACCGGCGCCGTTGTGCCCGCCGCCGCCAGGCTGCTCTGGGAGGTCGATCTGGGCGGGAAGGTCCCCGAGCCCTGGGCGGCCGAGTGGGCCCGGCGCGGCGGGGGGGGATTGTCGGCGCCGACGGTTGCCGGGGGGCTGGTCTTCGTCGCGCGCCCCGACGCCCACGAGGTCCTGGCCCTGGAGGCCGGGGGCGGCAAGGTCCGCTGGCGCGCGACCGTCGGCGGGCGGGTGGACACCCCGCCGACGGTGCACGACGGCTTGTGCCTCTTCGGATGCAGCGACGGGTGCGTCTACTGCCTGCGGGCCTCCGACGGGAAGACGGTCTGGCGCTTCCGGGCCGCGCCGGCGCGGCGCAAGATCGCCGCCTTCGGCCAGCTGGAATCGGCCTGGCCGGTGCATGGCAGCGTGCTGGTGGCCGGCGGCGCCGCCTGCGTCGCCGCCGGGCGGCACTCGAAGATCGACGGGGGCGCGTTCCTCCACGCTCTGGACCCGGCCAGCGGCAAGCTGCTCTGGTCCCGGAACCCCCGGGAGTACCACGGCCTTGTGGACCTGCTCACTTTCAACGGCAAGTCGATATGCTTCGCCTCCTGGCACTACGACAGGAAAAAAGGCTCCGGGCAGTTCGACCCCAGGACCGGCGCGACCCGCGGCTACAAGGAGCGGGCCGGCGACTTCCTCTGGGGCAACACCGGCCTGCTCTCGGAGATGTGGATCGGGAACCTGTACAAGGCGCCGCGCCTTTCGGTGTGGACCGTGGCCGGCACCAGCGCGCAGATGCTGGTCTTTAACGACAAGAGAGCCTTCGCCTTCCGCGCGGCGGGCCGAAAGAGCCATGCCTGTCTGCTGGCCGCGGGCGGCGGCGGCGGCGGCGGCAAACCTTCCTGGAAAGTGGACCTGCCCAAGGCGGACAGGAAAGCGCCCTCCAGGCTGGTCCGGGCCATGGCCCTGACCGGCGGGGTCCTGTGGGTCGCCGGCCGGCTGGGCAAGCGCCCGGCCGGGCAGGTCCTGCGCGCCTACGCGGCGAAGGACGGCAAGCAGCTGAAGGAAATCGAGCTCTCCGCTCCGCCGGTCCACGACGGAATGGCGGCCGCGGGCGGGAAGCTTTTCCTTTCCTGTCTGGACGGCAAGCTGCGCTGCTTCGGGAGGAAGTAGGCCCGGCCCGGCCCGTTTTGCGCTTGTCCCTGAAACGGCATCAGTTATAATCTCGCGCGGTCGGTGGCTCGGTGGCCAGTCGGAGTGTTCCGGCGCGCTGGGCCGCGGCCGGGGACACTTTCGCCGCGGCGGCGCGGGTCAGGTCCCGGGGGAGCCTCGCTTCTTTCCCGGCGAAACCGCCCCAGGAGCGCCGCGCGCGGAGCGCCCGCCGCCAGGCGGGCGGGAGGACGGACGACCTCATGCCGCTGATCACTGCCAAGGAGCTGCTCCAGGCCGGGGCCCACTTCGGCCACCGCACCAGCCGCTGGAACCCGAAGATGGAGCCCTACATTTACGGCAAGCGCAACAAGATTCACATCATCAACCTGCGCGAGACCATCAAGGGGCTGGTGGAGGCCGCCGCCTTCCTGCGCAAGGTGGCCCGCGAGGGCAGGCAGGTCCTGTTGGTCGGCACCAAGCGCCAGGCCGCCACGGTCATCGAGCGCGAGGCCGGCCGCTCGGCCATGCCCTTCGTCTCCCAGCGCTGGCTGGGCGGCACTTTGACCAACCTGGCGGTCATCCGCAGCCGGGTGAAGTACCTGGAGGAGCTCGAGTCCGCCGAGACCAGCGGGCAGATCGAGGGCTACACCAAGAAGGACCTCTCCCACCACCGGCGCGAGAAGCGCAAGGTGCTGCGCAACCTCTCCGGCATCCGCAACCTGGCCGGGGTGCCCGGGGCGCTGCTGGTGGTGGACCCCAAGCGCGAGCAGATCGCCGTCCGCGAGGCGGTCAAGGCCGGCGTGCCGGTGGTGGCCGTGCTGGACACCGACTGCGACCCCTCGGACATCACCATCCCCATCCCGGCCAACGACGACGCGCTCCGCTCCGTAGAGGTGCTGCTGGTCAAGCTCACCGACGCGGTGATGCAGGGCAAGGGCGAGGCGGCCAGCTACGTGGCGCCGCCCGACGAGGTCGAGGCCGCGCGCCGCAGAGGGCTGGCCGCGGCGTCCTTCGGCGGTGACGACGACCGCCGCGGCCGCGGGCGCGGACCGGGCCGGGGCCGCGGGCCGGGCCGCGGCCGGCGCACCTCGGGGGCCACCGCGCACCAGCCGCGCGAGCGGGTCCGCGGCGGGGCCGCCGCCAGGGAGCCGGCCAAGGATGCCGGCGGCCCCGGCCTGCCGCCGCGCGAGGAGCGCTCGGCGCCCGCCCCGGGCGAGGGGGCTTCGGCCGCGCCGGAACCAGAGGCCGAGAAGCCGGCCGCCGAGGAGAAGAAGCCGGCCGCCGAGGAGAAGAAGCCGGCCGCCGGGGAGAAGAAGCCGGCCGCCGAGGAGAAGAAGCCGGCCGCCGGGGAGAAAAAGGAGGGCTGAGCCGCTCGCCGCGCCGGAGATCGGAGGACGACCAGCAGCAAAGGAAGGACGCCAATGGCCATCGACGCGAAACAGGTCAAGGAGCTTCGGGAGGAGACCGGCCTGCCGGTGATGAAGTGCAAGGAGGCCCTGACCGAGGCCGGGGGTGACAAGGAGAAGGCCAAGGAGGTCCTGCGCAAGCGGGGCCTGGAGACCGCCGCCAAGAAGAGCGGCCGGGCCACCAGGGAGGGCGCGGTGGGCGCCTACGTCCACTTCAACAACCGCGTGGGCGTGCTGGTGGAGCTCGGCTGCGAGAGCGACTTCGTGGCCAAGAACGAGCAGTTCCGCGGGCTGCTCAAGGACATCGCCATGCACATCGCCTTCGCCGACCCGGTGGCGGTGAGCCGCGAGGAGCTGCCCGCCGCGCTGGTCGAGAAGGAGAGGGAGATCTACCGGGCGCAGGTCGAGTCCGGCGCCAAGAAGAAGCCCCCGGAGATCGTCGAGAAGATCGTGACCGGCAAGCTCGACAAGTTCTTCGCCGAGAAGTGCCTGCTGGACCAGCCCTTCTACAAGGACGACAAGGTCAAGGTCTCCGAGCTCCTGCGCGGGGCGGTGGCCAAGCTCGGCGAAAACATCGTGGTCCGCAAGTTCTCGCGCATGGAGGTCGGCAGGTAGCCCCGCCGCGAAGCGCGACGCCGGGCCCTTTTCCCGCGCTTTCAAACCCCTTTGACAATTCCGGCCCGGACGGTATCTTGATTGTCCGCGAGGCGACAGCGACACCTCTGGGGAGAAACCCAATGAGTGACCAGCGCAAGGCTATGGCCCGCTTCCTGCTCCCGGCGCTTCCGATTCTGGGGCTGCTGGCCGGCTGCGGCCCCCGGGAGAGGTCCGGGCCCATCGACTTCCGCAGGGTCATCGCCCGGGCCAAGGGCAAGGTCTACCCGGCCATCGTCTTCGTCAAGCCCATCCGCGAGGAGTATTCCGCCGGCGAGAAGAAGAAGCAGGAGGTCTTCGGCTCCGGGGCGATCATCAGCGCGGGCGGCCTGGTCTTCACCAACGCGCACGTCGCCGAGAAGGCCACCGAGATCCGCTGCGTGCTGGAGGACAAGGAGCAGTACAGGGCCAAGCTGGTGGGCCTGGACAAGGAGACCGACCTGGCCCTGCTCCAGCTCCAGCTGCCCGCGGGCCACCCCGCGCTGCCCACCGTGGAGTTCGCCGACAGCGACAAGCTGGAGGAGGGCCAGTTCGTGATGGCCATGGGCAGCCCCTTCGGCTTCACCCGCTCGATCTCCTTCGGGGTGATCTCCAACAGCCGCCGCTACATCGGCTTCAAGACCGAGTACAAGTACAACCTCTGGCTGCAGACCGACGCGGCCATCAACCCGGGCAACTCCGGCGGGCCGCTGGTCGACTCCGAGGGCCGGGTGGTGGGCATCAACACCCTGTCGGCCTGGTTCGCCGAGGGCCTGGGCTTCGCCATCCCCGCCAACGTCGCCAGGGAGGTGCTGGCCACCCTCAAGGAGAAGGGCAAGGTGCCCCGCGCCTGGGTAGGGCTGGACCTCCAGGCGCTCAAGGATTTCGACCAGAACACGTTCCACCCGGCGGA
>CAZONU010000044.1:16586-18317 GCA_964581145.1 uncultured Planctomycetia bacterium | reverse complement strand
GGCGTCTTGAGGTTCCACCTGGTCGTCGAAGACCGCGAGAAGATGGCCGAGGCGAAGGGGAACCTCGAGCGGCTCGCTTCGCCGCCGCGCGACTACATCGTGGCCCTGCCTCACAACGAACACCGGGACCTCATCGAGAGGGCCAGGAATGAGGGCAGGGCCGTCCCGAAGGGGTACATCCGCTGGCCTCCCCCTCTGCCGGAGGAGCCGGGAACCACCACGTCCGAGCCGAAGCAGCCGCGCCTGCTCCTCAAGTCCCGGCCCTCGCTCGCGGGCATGGACATCATCGACCTGGAGCACCTGGAGATCCCCAGGGAGGTGGCGGACATGGTCAGCGCCTCGGTGGCCCAGGTCTACCGCATCGTCCCGGTCAGCTTCGAGGACGGGGTGCTCACCGTGGCCATGGCCGACCCCCTCAACGTCAACGCCATCGACGACCTGCGCTTCATGCTCAACTGCGAGGTTTCCGGCGCGGTCAGCAACGAGACCGCGGTGATGGAGGCCATCGAGAAGTACTACGGCGGCCAGACCGAGACCATCGCGGACCTGGTCAAGGACATCGACGACGACGACCTCATGGAGCTCCGCGAGGACGACGACATCCCGGACATCTCCAAGCTGGAGGAGATGGCCTCCAGCGCCCCGGTGGTCAAGCTGGTGAACCTCGTGCTCTTCACCGCCATCCGCGACCAGGCCTCGGACATCCACTTCGAACCCTTCGAGGACGAGTTCAAGATCCGCTACCGCATCGACGGCTCCCTGCTGGAGATGCAGCCGCCGCCGCGCCAGCTGGCCCTGGCCATCATCAGCCGCATCAAGGTCATGAGCAACCTGGACATCGCCGAGCGGCGCGTCCCCCAGGACGGCAGAATCCCCCTGAGCATCGCCGGCAACACCGTGGAGCTGCGCGTCTCCACGCTGCCGACCATGTTCGGCGAGAGCGTGGTCATGCGCGTGCTGGACCGCTCGGTGGTCAGCCTGGACCTCGACCGCCTGGGCCTGCGCGACGACGAGTCCCAGGCCATCAAGGACCTGGTCGACAAGCCCAACGGCATCATCCTGGTCACCGGGCCCACCGGCAGCGGCAAGACCACCACGCTGTACTCCGCGCTCAACTACATCAACGAGGTGGACATCAAGATCATCACCACCGAGGATCCGGTGGAGTACGACCTGGACGGCATCATCCAGGTGCCCATCAGGGAGGACATCGGGGTCACCTACGCGGCCTGCCTGCGCTCCATACTGCGCCAGGACCCCGACAAGATCCTGGTCGGCGAGATCCGCGACCTGGAAACCGCCCAGATCGCCATCGAGGCCTCGCTCACCGGCCACCTGGTGCTCTCCACCCTGCACACCAACGACGCCCCCAGCACGGTGACCCGCCTCATCGAGATCGGGGTCGAGCCCTTCCTGCTGGCCGCCACCATCGAGTCCATCGTGGCCCAGCGGCTGATCCGGGTCATCTGCACCAAGTGCAAGGACGAGTACAAGCCCAGCGAGGACAGCCTGATGGAGCTGGGCCTCAGCACTCAGGAGGTCGCGGGCAAGACCTTCTACTACGGCAAGGGCTGCGAGGGCTGCAACAAGACCGGCTACCGGGGCCGCACCGCCATCTACGAGATCATGAACGTCAGCAGCAAGCTGCGCGAGTCGATCATCGCCCGCAAGAGCACCGACGTGCTCCGCGCCGAGGCCTCCGCCCGCCTTCGCCGCGAGGCTCGAGCCCCT
>CAZONU010000044.1:13643-16576 GCA_964581145.1 uncultured Planctomycetia bacterium | reverse complement strand
GCTCAAGATCTTCGACGGGCTGAGCACCGTCGAGGAAGTCGTGAAACAGACCTTGACCTTCGAGTAGCCCCCGGGTTAGACTATATACAGGGGCCGGAGGGGAGCGGCGCATGGCTACCTTTACCTTCGAAGGCATTGACGCTCAGGGGCGCGAGGTCCGCAGCGAGGTCGATGCGGGCAGCGAGCAGGAGGCCCTGACCAGGATCCGCAGCATGGGGGTGCGCCCCGTGCGGGTCTCCGCCAAGAGCGGCCGGGGCGTCGCGGCGCCGACCGCCGGCAAGAAGAGGCCGGCGGGCTTCCTGGCCGGCTTCGGGGGCATCCCCGCCAAGAACATCACCCAGTTCACCCGCCAGTTCGCCACCCTGATCGACGCGGGCCTGCCCATCGTGCGCTCGCTGGACATCCTGGCCAACCAGCAGAAGGTCGGCCCCTTCCGGAGCGCCATCGAGGCCATCAGCGACGACGTCAAGGGCGGCTCGTCGCTCTCCGAGTCGATGAGCAAGCACCCCAAGGCCTTCGACCGCCTGTACGTCAACATGGTCAAGGCCGGCGAGGCCGGCGGCGTGCTGGACACCATCCTCACCCGCCTGGCCGAGTTCCGCGAGAAGAGCGAGGCCCTGCGCCGCAAGATCATCGGCTCAATGGTCTACCCCACCGCGGTGATGGTCATCGCCACCATCATCCTGAGCTTCATCATGATCTTCGTCATCCCCCAGTTCCAGACCATGTTCCGGGAGATGCAGCTCCAGGAGGGCCTGCCCCCGCTGACCGAACTGCTCATCGCCATCGCCAACACCATCAAGACCTTCTGGTACCTGATACCCGGCGTGCCCTTCCTGATCTGGGTGGCCTTCAAGCTGGTCGCCGCCAACCCCCAGGGCCGCTACGCCCTGGACACCGCCAAGCTGAACATCCCCATCTTCGGGCAGATCATCCGCAAGGGGGCGGTCAGCCGCTTCTGCCGCACGCTGGGCACCCTGCTGGAGTCCGGCGTGAGCATCCTCGACGCCCTCAACATCCTGCGCGGGGCCATCGGCAACGCGGTGATCTCCAACGCGATCGGCGAGGTCCACGCGGCCATCCGCGAGGGCGACAACATCGCCACGCCGCTCAAGCGCTGCAAGGCCTTCGATGACATCGTCGTCAACATGATCGACGTCGGCGAGGAGACCGGCGAGCTGCCCAAGATGCTCACCAAGATCGCCGACAACTACGACAGCGAGGTCGACGCCACCGTGACCGGGCTCACCGCGCTCCTGGAGCCCATCATGATCATCGGCATGGGCCTGGTGGTCGGCTTCATCGTCGTGTCGCTGTTCCTGCCCATGGTCTCCATGATGAAGCAGCTCAGCGAGCAGACCAGCTAGGCCCCCGGCGCGGCGCTCACCTGCATGTCGCGGCGGACCCTGCGTGCCGTCCTCTTCGACGTGGACGATACGCTCTACTCCATCACCGAGTTCGCGGCCAGGGCCCGGGAGAACTCCGTCCGGGCGATGATCGCCGCCGGCCTGGCCCTGCCCCGCGAGGATGTCGCCGCCGAGCTCGACGAGGTGGTCCGCGAGTTCCCCTCCAACTTCGAGAGCCACTTCGACGCGCTGCTCCTGCGCCTGCCCGCGGGCGCCTGCGGCCAGGTGAACCCCGCGGTGATCGTGGCCTCCGGGGTGGTCGCCTACCACGAAACCAAGTGGCGCGAGTTCTCCGCCTCGGCCGACGCGCTGGAGGTCCTGCGCAGCCTGAGCGGCAAGCAGGAGCTGCGGCTCGGCGCGGTGACCTCGGGGGTGCCCGTCAAGCAGGCCGAGAAGCTCATCCGCCTGGGGGTGCTGGAGCACCTCGAGGCCCGGGCGATCTTCTTCGCCGAGCAGATGGGCTACAGCAAGCACAACCCCAAGCTTTACGTCCAGGTCTGCCGGGTGCTGGGCCTGCCGCCGGAGCAGTGCATGTTCGTGGGCGATCACCCGGTGCGCGACGTGGACTCGCCCAACCGCGCCGGGCTCATCACCGTGCTCTACCAGGGCGGCGGCAAGTACGGCGGCGAGCGCGGCGAAACCGACCCCGACTACGCCGTCCAGAACTTCTGGGACCTCTCCGAGATCATCGAGAGGGACTTCGACGTCGGCTAGGCACTTGCTTCGAAGGAGGTTACCATGCCCGTGCGCACCGCCAAGCAGCTCAGCCTTTTTCTCGAAAACAAGCCCGGGGTCCTGGCCAAGCTGTGCCGCGCCATGACCCGCGAGGGGATCAGCCTGAAGGCCGTATCGGTGTCCGACTCGGTGGACCACGCGGTGGTCCGCCTGGTGGTCGACAAGCCCGCCAAGGCCCGGCGGCTCTTCGACGAGCACAACCTGTTAGTCATCGAGAACGAGGTCCTGGCCGTGAGCATGCCCGACCGGCCCGGCGAGCTGGGCAAGGTGGCCGCGCGGCTGAGCAGGGCCAAGCTGAACATCAGCTACCTCTACGGCAGCGCGGTCAACGGCGCGGCCAGCGGCACCCTGTACATGCGCGTGGACGCCCCCCGCAAGAAGGTCCTGGCGGCGCTCAAGGGGCTGTAGGCGTCCCCCTAACTCGCAGGTTCAAAAAGCCTGAAGGCCGCCGCCAGCGCGGCGAGCCGGTCCCCCCTGGGGCGGAACTCGTGGGCCAGGTAGCCGCCGTATCCGGCCGCGGCGACCGCGGCGGCGACCGCCGGGTAGTTGATCTCCTGACTCTCATCCATGTCCCGGCGTCCGGGGTTGCCCGCGGTGTGGAAGTGGCCGATGTGCTCGATGTTCCCGGAGATCGTCCGGCACAGATCGCCCTCCATAATCTGCATGTGGTAGATGTCGTAGAGCAGCTTGACGTTCGCTGACCCTGTCCGCCTGACCACTTCCACGCCCCAGGCGGTGTGGTCGCACTGGTAGCCGGGATGGTCCAGCTTGCTGTTGAGCAGCTCCAGGACC
>CAZONU010000044.1:1908-13633 GCA_964581145.1 uncultured Planctomycetia bacterium | reverse complement strand
GGACCAGGGTGACGCCGGCCTCCTCGGCGGCCGGGGCGGCGGCGGCCAGGCCCTCGGCGGCGATCTCGGCGGCCTCCTCGTCGGCGGCTCCCCCGCGGTTGCCGCTGAAGCAGATGAGGTTGGGAATGCCGCGCTGAGCGGCGACCGCGATGCTCTCCAGCAGTTCGGCGCGGATGCGCTCGTGGTTCTCCCGCCGGTTGAGCCCGTCGGTCAGCGACTTGTGCCCGCACATGCAGGCCACGGCCATGCCCACCTCGCCGGCGGCCTCGCACACCAGGTCGAAGGGCGCGGCGTCGCGGAACCATATCTCGGTGCCGCGGTAGCCGATGCGCGCGGCCGCCGCGATCGTCTCCCGGACCTGCCGCTCATCGCCGACGTCGCAGAAGCACGGCAGGCAGAAGGACTGCTTGAGCCCGGGCATCAGCCGGCCGCCCCCACCGGGAGCTCCAGGTGCGCGGCGAAGGTCCGGGCCGCCAGCCCCAGCTCGCGGACGCGCTCGAAGAGCATCTCCAGCATGCTCATCCCGGGGTCCAGCCGGCGCAGGCTCCAGGGGTGCCAGATGAGCGACACGTGCTCCGCGCCGGAGGCCCGGGCGCTCTCGAGGAAGACGCGGTGCACGGCGAACTCCTCCTCCGGCGTGCGCACGAAGCCGGCCAGGGCCGCCCCGGGCATTGCCGGGGGGAACAGCGCCAGCCGCCGCGGGCCCCAGCCGTTGTGGCCCTTTATGAGGTTCTCGTGCCAGCCGCAGGGCGGCACCTCGCGCAGGCCGGGGTGGCCTTCCTGTGCATAGGTGAAAGCCGGCAGGATCAGCGCGGGCAGGGAGCAGTCCGGCCCCCAGGCCAGCGAGCTGCTGTAGGCGTAGCCCGCCTCGGCCAGCAGCGCCAGGAGGCGCGGCGCCCCGCGCAGGCCGTCGTCGAAGCCCACGGGAGTGCGAAAGCCGAGCACCGGCCGTCCGAAGGCGTCCTCCAGGCGCTGCTTGCTCTCGACTATCTCCCGGCGGTGCTCTTCGGCGGGACCGGCCTTGCCGCACAGCGGGTGGTCGCGCAGGAGCATGTGGGTGTAGCTGTGGCTGGCCACCTCGAAGAGGGGATGGTCCTTCAGCGGCCGGAGCCGGTCGGCGCCGCGGGCCTCGAGCAGCCGGGCGACGACAAAGAACGTCGCGGGCATCCCGTGGGCCTCGTGTACCTCGACGATGCGCGGCAGGGCCTCCAGGCAGGCCTCGCTCTCGGTGTCGTAGGCGGCGATGTAGGCGGTCATGCTGGTCGCTCCTCAGCCGCAGGCCCGGCAGACCTTGTTGACGGCCGCGGCCACCAGGTCGCAGTCGCCGGGCGTCCACCACTGGTCCACGTTGACGAAGACCGCGCGGTCGACCAGCTCCGCGGACCGCGCGCACATGTCCCGGGAGTAGTGCGGCGGCGGGGCCTCGCGGAGCGGGCAGGTGAAGGGGCAGCCCTCGGCGGTGGCGCCCTTGTGATCGAGGACCTGCTCCCAGTACTTGTAGATGTGCCAGTCGCGGGAGGACTTGGCCCCGCGCGCCCCGGCGGGGACGCCCTCGGCGTGGAGCGCCTCGGCCAGGCGCGAGGCCGCCGGCCGGTCCGCGGCCAGCAGCACCAGCCGGCAGCCGACGTCGCCGTGGGGGTCGTTGCTGGGCCGCAGCCGGGTCTCCCGGAATCTCTCCAGGCCGGCGGCGATGCGGCGCATGTTGGCGTTGTATCTCCGGGCCTGCTGGCGGGTCTTCTGGAGCTGAACCAGGTTGGCGGCCCCCTCCATCTCGCTCATCCGGTAGTTCTGCCCGCAGAAGAGCTCACCCGGCCGGCGCTCCCTGGCGTACCGGTCCGGGCGCCAGCAGGCTGCGGTGTCGTGCTGGCTCTGGGCGCGGGTGTAGAGCCACTCGTCGTCGGTCAGCACCAGGCCGCCCTCGCCCGCGCCGGTGATCTTGTAGCTGCTGATGCTGAAGCAGCCCACGTCCCCGATGGTGCCCAGAAAGCTCTCCCGGTATTTCCCCCCGCAGGCCTGCGCGGCGTCCTCGACCACCAGGAGGCCGTGCCTGCGGGCCACCGCGGTGACGCGGTCCATGTCCGCGCAGTTGCCGGCCATGTGCACCGGGACGATCGCCTTGGTGCGCGGGGTGATCTTCCTTTCTGCGTCTTCGGGGTCGAGGGTCAGCGACTCGTCGACCTCGGCGATCACCGGCAGGGCCCGGGCGGTGACCACCGCCGCCGCCGTGGCGAAGAAGGTGTAGGCGGGGACGATGACCTCGTCGCCGGGTCCGATGCCGCAGGCCACGTAGGCCGCGTTGAGCGCCGAGGTCCCGGAGTTGACCGCCAGCGCGTGGCGCACGCCGAAGAGCTCGCGGGCGTACTCCTCCAGCATGCTCACCCGCGACGGCCGGGGGTTGTAGTATCGCGCCAGGTGGGGCGACGGGTTGCCGGCCTCCTCCTCCAGGATTTTGGCGATCCGCTCGCGCGCCGAGCGGCTGTAGCCCCAGGTGTCGGCCAGCGCCAGGAACTCCTCGAGGCCTATCTTGGGCGGGCCGTGCCCCTCAAAGCTCTCAATGGCCTTCCGACCGCCGTTGACCGCCAGCTCCCCGGACCGGTCCGTCCCCGCCGGGGCCGGGGGGCTGCCGCTGAGCTTCGATTCCGCCGATGTCATGTCTGATTCCTCCTCCGGGCAATGCCGGCAATCCACTTTTGCTGTAACACTATACACCAGAATGGCGCTGTTATGGAATGGACAATCTCGCTGATAACATGTATGATATTGCAAGGGCGATCCGGCCCTGACGGGAGCGGGTTCATGCGCGAACAGGCCACCGGCCACATCTGGAGGTGCGCGCCTCCGGTTTCCCCCCGGCTGCTCAATGCCATGGAGATCTTCCAGCGGGGCGGACGGCTCAGCAGGAAGATCGCTCATCCCCACTGGGTGCTCGACTACCCGTTCGTCCGCTTCGGGCGCTGTCGCGTGGGGTCGCCCTCCCGGCCCTGGCGCGAGCGGCCGGCGCGCACGGGCCATCTTTACCCGCCGGGCGTCCCTTACTGGGAGGACAGCCGCAAGCCGGGGCAGGGCCCGCATCACGAGGCCTATATTGTCTTCACCGGCGGGGAGCTCGCGGGCCTGGAGCGCCTGGCGGACAGGCGGCGGCGCTACGCCCGCTTCACGGACCCGGGGGGCCGGCTGGGAGCGCTGCTGCAGGAGGCCGCCCGGGCCGGCGGGCTGCGGGGCGACGCCGGGTTCTGGCGGGCGCAGGCGGCGCTCTGCGCGGTCATCGACCTGCTCCTGCGCTGCGAACATGTCGAGGATGAAACCTATGGCGTCCCGGTCTCTGAAGGCCCCCCGCCGGCCTCCGGGCTGGTGCGCGCGGTTGAAGTCTATTTGCGGGAGCACCTCGCCGAGCGGGTCGCGCTGCGGGACATTGCCGGGCACCTTTACATGAGCGCCTCTTCGCTCTCTCATCGATACAGCGCCGAGTCGGGCGAGACCCCCATGACCACGCTGACCCGCCTGCGAATCGGGGTGGCCCGGGGGCTGCTGCTCAAGAACTACCCCCTGAAGACCATCGCCGCCCAGACCGGCTTCAGCGACGCCTTTCACCTGTCCAAGACCTTCAAGCGCGTGGAGGGCGTCTCGCCGCGGGAGTTCCTGCGCGCGCTGCGCCGGCAGCTTGCCCCCTGAGCCGGACTGCTAAGTCGGTCCGCAAAAGTTCTGATGCCCAAGCCGCGCCCCCGCACCGGCCCCCTCACTTTCTCATGAAGGGGGCCGGTGCTTTCCTTGGAGAACATGCAGGCCTCCGGCGGCTGTGCAGACCGGCGCGCGAGCGGGCCGGCCGCCGCACGAGGGCGCGGCAGCGCCGAAGAGAAACAGCCGGGGGCCGCCCACAACTAGAGAGGGAGGGCGGCCCCCTGCGCCCCGGCTCCGGCCCTCCGGGACATGCGCACTCCTTGAGAACTTCTGCGGCCCCGTTTAGCCGATAACCGCCTTCAGCACCCGCAGGTAGTTGCCGCCCAGGACCTTCCTGATTTCCGCCTCCGAGAAGCCCCGCCGGACCATCGCCGCGGTGAGTTCCGGCAGGCGCTCGGCGCTGGGGATAACCGGCAGCTCGGTCTCGCCCAGCCCGTCGAAGTCCGAGCCGAGGCCAACGTAGTCGATCCCCACCAGCCCGGCGACGTGGGCCACCTGGTCGACAATGTGCTCCACCGTCGCGCGGGCCGGGTGCCTGGTCAGGAACGCGCTGTAGAAGGCGATCGAGACCAGCCCGCCGGCCGCGGCGATGCGCCTGATTTGGGAGTCCGTCGAGCAGCGGGTGTGCGGGCAGCAGGCGTAGACGCCCCCGTGAGTGGAGACCACCGGCCGGGAGCTGAGCCGCAATATCTGGTCCTGGGCCGCGTCGTTGGCGTGGGCCAGGTCGATGAGCATCCCCAGGCGGTTCATCTCCTTGACCACTTCGCGCCCGAAAGCGGTCAGCCCGCGGGATTTCTTGCGAAGCGCCGCGCGCTGGCGGGGAGTCGCGTAGCGGAAGGCCGAGCGCGTGCCCTGAAGCGCGTACTTCGTCCCGCCCTCGCCGTGGGTCAGCGTGCTGACCCGGACGCCCAGGCGATACGCGGCGCCGAGCACCTCCAGGCTGTTCTCGAAGGCCAGGCCGCTTTCCCAACTTAACAGGATTCCCAGCCGTCCGCTCTGCTTGGCCCGGCGGATGTCCGCGGCGCGCGTGACCAGCATCAACTTGCGGGGATTCGCCTCGACCGCGCGGCGGGCCAGCTCGATGAGCGCCAGGGACTCGGCCAACCCGTGGCCGCCGACCATCATGAAGGGCGTGGTGGTGCCGCCCTTGAGTAAGCGCGGCCCGTCGCTGTGGTAGCGGCGTCTGACCTTGGTGAACTCGAAGGCCGCGCCGTGCTTGAACTTGCGCATGAAGTGGTCGTTGTGCCCGTCAATGATGATCGCCCGGCGGTGAATCTCCCGGGCGCGGGACTTCGTGCTGCGCCTGGCCATGTCAGCCGTCCTCCATGAGTCCCAGGAGTTCCTCGCTGGGAGTCCAACTCTGCTGCTCGGGATGGTCGCGGCGGAACTCACTGGCGATCTCCTCCAGCCGGTCGGCCCAGCCTTCGATGTCGAGATCGCGCGAGGGCTTGACCAGATACCCCAGGTCCACCGTCCAGTCGGCGTTGTGGTTCTTGGTGTCGTCCTGGATGTGGACGAAGTCCTTCCCGTCCACCGACTGCCCCTTCGCGTAGCGGCCCTTCTCCCAGGTAATGGTGAGCCCGGCGAGCATCTCCTCGCGGCCGGCGACGCAGGCGCGCGCCGCGGCGACGGCCTCGTCCAGCCTGGCCGCGGCCGACTTGTAGCGCACGTTGCCGACGTCCTCGCGGGCGGCGTCGAGCTTCTCTTCCAGCGCAGAGAGGGTGTCAACGAGCGTCAGGAAGTCGCCGACGATGGCGGCCACGGTCAGAAAGACCTCCAAAGAGTACGCGTTGCGCCGGGCGCGGCCCAGGTTCTCGGCCAATATGTCGTTAGTCCGGCCGAGTTCCTCCCTCATGCCCTCGGCGCGCTCCAGGAGTTTCGCGTAGCGCTCCTTGAAGAAGGGCTTGTTATTCAGCGTGTCCGCCTCGGGCAGGTGTGGTAATGCTAACGTCCGGTCGTAGCGCGGGTGCCACTGGCGCTTGTAGGACGGCCCGCGCCTGGAGGGCGCCAGGTCCCAGGAGTTCGTCCAGAAGCGGGCCAGCTTGTCCAGCGCCCGGTAGACCGCGGGCATTCTGATGGCCTCTGACCCGTGAAAAGCGCGGCAGAACTGGGCCACGGCCTCTTCCTTCCCGGGCGCCTGCGGGTTCCAGCCCCAGGCGGAGCCGATGGCCCAACCCATCCAGAACGTTTCCATATGAAGGCCGCTGTCGTCCCAGGCGGCGATGAAGGTCCCTAACGGGTCAAAGGCGCGCACCGGGCCGCCGCATATCTTCTCGTGGAGGCTCTCGACCCGGGATACACCCCGGCCGCCCGGCTTGGGGCTGTAGAAGTACTCCGGAAAGAGCGGCCGGGAGCCCTGCGTGGGGCAGTAGTTGAGCTCGCGGATGCCCTGCTTTCTGTAGGCTTCGCTCATCTCGACGGACTGGAAGATTCCGTTGACGATGCCGGCCGGCAGGCGGTGGACGTCCCCGGCCTTCATGGGCCACTCGCCCCAGCACATCACCGTGCGACCCTTCTCTGTGACGTATTTGAAACAGCGCTCGATGAACTCGGCCATCATGCCGCCCTGGCCGATCTCCTCCCGCCGCGCCCGGCAGCCGCATTGGACACCATCGCCCAGGAAGTAGGGCTCGTCGGTGCCCACGAAGAAGTACTTGCAGCCGGGGGTGGCGGCGATGAGCTCGTCGTACATGGAGAAGAGCAGCTCGTAGCTTTCGTCATTGGAGGGGCAGAGCATGTAGTTGTTGGCGGGGTCCTCGCGGAGGTGCGCGTACTTCTCGTGTTTGAGGACGAAGGCCAGGTGGCTGGGTCCCTGGAGGATGGGGATCATTTCCACGTGATGCGCGAGCGCGTGGGCGGTGATGTCCCGGAGTTCATCGGCGTCGAAGGCCCCGGGCGCGCCGATGGCCGGGTGCTTTTCGTAGGCGAACTTGTCCTCGATCTCCCAGGCCACCGCGTTGATCTTGAAACCGGCCGCGCGGCTGATCATGCCCTTCACCGACGCCAGCCGATCCTGGTGGTGCTTGGTGTCGTAGTGGATCATGCGCAGCTCGCGGTCGGGCCAGTCCTCGATGGTCCCCAGAGGCAGTTCAAGAGCTCCACTGGGCGCGCGGCGCAGGAGCCCGAGCAGCGTCACGACGCCGTAAAAGAGCCCCGGCGCGGCGTTGCCGGTGATGGTTACCTTGTCCGAAGCTATCTCCAGCCGGTAGCCCTGCCGGGCGATGCCCTCGGAGGCACTGGGCGCGACCGTTCCCGGCTTCACCGCCAGCGCGACGCACTTCTTCCCGGCCGACTTCGCAGCCCCCGGCGCTTCTCCCAGGAGCCCGGCCAGGCCCGCGGTCAGGGTTTCGGCCGCCGCGGGGTCGGCGTCAGATGCGGCCGCGACCTTCCAGCTCGCGTCAAGGGCCAAGTCGCCGCCATCGAGCGCCACGTTTCGGGGACAGGGCAGGGCGCTCGAGCCCCGGGCCCACAGGTCGGTCGCTGCAGTCATGCTCCCTCCTCGCTCCAGGGGTCGAGGAGAGGCTAGTAGGCCCGCGGCGGGGCGTCAATCGCAGATTGCCGGGCGGCCTTCCTTCCAGATTCACAGGTTTTTTTCGAACCGGTATAAACATCGACCGGTCGTACATATAGATAGAGCGGACCTGACAGCGTTGCCGGTTCCCAGGAGATGAGGAGAGGCTTTCCCGATGACGCACGCTGGACGCCTGTTCCTTGTCCTGTCCGTTCTCGCTTGCGCTGCGACCGGGTCCCCGGCGGGCGAGCGCGCCAAGTCAGATCCTCAAGCCGGGCGCGCGGACCACACCCGGGCGATCACCCTCCTTCGCGGGAAGAAGTTCGAGGAGTCCCTGAAGGTCTACGGCGGGATTCTCGCTTCCGACCCCAAGGACAAACTCGCGCTTTACAACAGCGCCTGCGCCTACGCCCTGATGGGGCGCAAGACCGAGGCGTTGGACTATCTGCAGAGGTCCATTGACGCCGGCTTCCTGAGGATCGAGCATATCGTCAGGGACCCCGACCTCAAGTCCCTCCGCAAAGAGAAGGGCTACAAGGCAATCCTCAAGAAGTTCGACGCTCCGCTCAGGGAGGGACGCTCGCCCGGCCCGGGCAGCATCAGGCGCATCCTGAAGGAGCCGAGGTTTCACAGGTTCATCCCCGCCTACCTGCCTCGCCACTACTCGCCCGAGCTGACCCCCGCCACCGCCGGGCTGCTGGACCACAAGGACGCGGCGCTGCGCCGGGCGGCGGTCGTCTCGCTCATACATCAGAACGCCGCCTCGAAGAAGATTCGCGGCCGCGTGGGCGGGCTGCTCGGCGATCCCGACCCCGAGGTTCGCGAAGCCGCGGGCGAATACCTGTCCTGGCACGGGACCGCCGGGGCCCTCGACGCCCTGAGGACCGCGGCTGCGAAGGAGGCCGATCCCTACGCGCTGAGCTCCATGCGCGCCGCGGTGAAGCTCATCGGGTTGCGCGCCAAGGGCCCGGCCGCCCCCGCTCCCCGCAAGGCGGGGAAAGAGCCGCCGGAGCCGGAGAGCTACGCCGACGCCTGGCTGCTTCTGAGAACCAACCCCACCGAGCAGGTCAGGCGCCAGGCGCTGGAAGCCTACCGGCTGCGGGAGAAGTTCGAGCCGCGGCTGCGCTACACCGGCAAGAGCCTGGAGGGCAAGCCGGCCCGCGAGAGGAACGCGCGGCTGCTCCTGGCCGCCCAGCTCTTCGCGTTTCCGGGCACCGCGCGCTCCCGGGACGCCTGGCGCCCCGAGAAGGTGCCAGTGGCCGGGTCGTTCATGGCCCCGGTGCGGGATTACTTCAATCCCAAGCGCAGGAGCTTCGGGGTCCAGACGGGCAAGGCCGGCACGGTGTTCGGCAATTCCGTGCACGTCGGCGACGACGTGGCCTGGCAGGTTGACCATCGCGCGGTGGTGGCCATCGGCGCCGGCGCGGTCCGCCGGGTGAGCCACGTTCAGAGCTGGGGATACATTGTCATTGTGGAGCACAAGCTCCCCGGCGGGAAGTTCGTCTGCTCCCTGTACTCGCACTTGGCGCCGTCGATCTGCGTCAAGCCCGGAGAGGTCGTGGAGAAGGGCCGGAAGATCGGCTCGGTGGGCCGGTCGCACACCTGGGAGAACGGCGGCTACTGGTCGCACCTGCACTTCGGCCTTCACGAGGGGCCGTACTTGAGCAGTCACCCGGTGGGCCGGACGCTGAGCTACACGCTGAAGAACGGCGCCGAGGCCGAGGGCGTGGTCGTGAAGCGCGGGGACCCCTTCGCCACCGTGAAGGTCACCTACAAGGGCGAGAGCGTCAACTTCGAGGTCAAGCAGGAAGCGGATTGGATCTGCGGCTACATCAGCCCCGACTACTGGAAGGGCGGGAAGCACGGCTGGCTGGACCCCCAGAAGTTCATCGGGGAGCGGCTCAAGGACAAGCGCGGGGAAAAGGGCCGCGCAGGCGGCAAGCCTGCGGGGGAGAAGCCGGCGAAAAAGACCGCGGCTTAAGGCGCCGGGCGGCTACTTGGGCTTCGACTTCGTGCCAACCGGGATGTTCTTGTAGCGGTAGGCCCACAGGCCGCCGCCGCGCATGGCCAGGAAGACGTTGTGCTCGACGTCGAAGTCCACGAGATACACGCTCTGGTCGCCAGTAGAGCGAATCCTCTCGTGCGGTCCATGTGTCACTCTCCCGCGAAGAACTTCTTCTTGTCGGCCGCTGAAGGCGCCCGGCCGGCGGCGGCCCGCGCGGCGGCGGCGTAGAGGTCCCAGCTGCGCTCCTGCCAGTTGGCGTAGTAGGCGGCCAGCGGGGTGTAGTCGGAGCCCGTGGACATGGCGCTGAGCGCCCCGATGCGCGCGGCCAGCACGCTTTTCGCCGGCTCGGTCTTGTCCTTGCCGTTCCTTTCCAGCCAGATGCGGACTTCGGCCTCCTGGACGCCCTCGCGCAGGGCCTCGAAACGGACGCTGCTTTCTGCTCCGTCGGGTCCGGGGCAGAGCAGGTAGTTGACGAAGGGGTGGTACCGGTTCCCGAACGTGAAGGGCGGCCAGTAGTCGGCGCCGATGCGTCCGAAGCCGGCGGCGCCGTTGACCAGGCAGTTCTCGGTCAGCCACCTGATGCTCATCGGCGACTCGAAGCGCCCCACCGCCTGGACCTGCGAGGCGTGCCGCGGGAAGAGCAGGTCGGTGGGGTTCTTCCAGCCGCAGCGGCTGACCGGCTCGCCGGTCTTGGCGAAGCTCTGCGGGAAGCCGCGGATGCGCATGTCCAGCTTCACCTTGGCGGAGTTGGTCTTGGCGAAGGGCCGCCGGGTGTTGCCGTTGTGGCTGGCCCGCGCCCAGTGGACGCCGGGGATCTCCCTGGCCAGGGCCGCGGTCATGGTCCGCAGGTCGTCGGGTATGCCATCGTAGAACCAGCCCCAGTAGAGGGTGAGCCCCTTGGCCTTGACCCGCTCGCGGACCGCCTTGGCGAAGGGCAGGAAGAGCTTCTTCCACTCCTCCGAGCCCGGCGCGGGCAGGGCCAGCTTCTTTTTCACGCCGCCCTCGACGACAGTGATTGCCTGCTGCCTGAGCACCCAGCCTTTCCTGCCGCCGAGGTAGGGCGCCCAGCAGATCTCGCCGACCACTGCGACCTTCTTGCCCCAGTGCTTCTCCACCAGGCCCAGGTAGCGATCCAGGTTCTTGAAGTCGTACTCGTAGCCCGGGCCCTTCTTGACCCAGGGGACCAGCGACTCGGCGTTGGCGGCCTCGCCCCCGACGATTAAGGGGACCACGGCGATGTCGTTGCCGACCCCGGCGAGCAGCTTCACCGAGCGCTCCAGCAGCGCCCAGTGCTTCTCGGACCAGGGCGCGGCCTGGTACTGCCGGCAGCTTCCCCACAGGGACTGCTGCAGGCCCACGAAGCTGGCGCGGTCCTTTCCGTCGGGCAGCGCCCAGGCCATAACCCACAGGCGCACCTCGACCTTCTTCGCGCCTCCGGCCTGCACGGTCAGCGTGCCCCGGTACTCGCCGGGGGCGGCGTCCCTGGGAACCTTCACGGTGACCCAGATCGGCTGGCAGCTCCCGGCCGGGACGGTCGCCGGCGGACGCGCGGCCAGGTGGTCGAAGAGGGTTATGGCCCGGGCCTCGGCCCGGAGCTCCTTGCTGGGGCGGACGCGGTCTTTCCTCTCTTTGAAACCGTAGCCGGTGCCGAAGGCGTACCTGCCCAGCAGGCGGTTGGCGATGCTGTTGTAAAACTGGTTGTGGCGGTTGAAGCGCGACTCGCGCAGCGCGTCCAGCGGCGTGCCCGCGGCGTAGCTGACCCGCGCCGCCGCGGCGGGAATCCTGCCCGTGCCGGAGACCGCCTTGAGGTCGCTCATCTTCGCCGAGACGCCGCCCAGCGGCGCGGAGGCGCTGGCGATCACCTGCCCGGAGTAGGTCCCGTTCCGGGCGCCGACCATGCGTATTACCGGCTTGCCCGCGCTCCCGCCCCAGTCGCGGTTGACCACTCTCCTGTTGATGTCCTCGGCCCACAGGCCGACCCCGCGGGGCCGGGCCGGCTTGCCCGCCGCGCCGGGGGGCGAGACCGTGAGCCTCATCTTGCGGACGGCCAGGTGCGGCCAGGGGGTGGCCTTGTAGCCGCTCATGTTGTCGTAGCGCCAGCGCGCCGCCGAGACGTGGTGGCCGCTCTGGCGGAAGGAGAGGGCCAAGATGTTGCCGCCCTTCCTGAGCAGCCTGGTATCCAGCGAGATTTTCAGGCGCCGAAATCGCGCGGCCTTCTTGCTGGGCGGCTTCCAGGCCGACCAGCCCAGCGGGTAGTTGTGCTTGCCCACGGGGATGCCCCAGGCGTAGGCCTCCGGCGGATAGCCCTGGGCGAAAGCGTCGCCGGACAGCTTGCCGGCGGCCAGGTGCCCGCGGGCGACCTCCCTGCCGTTGAGCCAGGCCGCCGCCCCGCCGGCGTACTCGATTTCCAGCTCCAGCTTGGTGACGCGCGCGGGGTCCGGCACCGTGAAGACGCCGCGCATGCGCTTGACCCTGACCACCGGCTCGTACCAGGTGCTGCCCTCGCCGGGGCAGCCCCGGGCGCGCACCCA
>CAZONU010000044.1:0-1898 GCA_964581145.1 uncultured Planctomycetia bacterium | reverse complement strand
GTTGAACTCCGGCCCCGTCCAGTCCGCGGGGGCGTCGGCGGAGCGGACCCGGCCCCTCATGGGGGCCACGTGCCAGCCGCGGTAGTAGCTCAGGTGCTTCCTGGTCCTGCCGCGCTTGTCCTTGAAGGGGGGGGCGAACCCCGGCGGCCGGTAGGTCAGGTGGTAGCGCCAGTAGCCCGAGCCCCAGTCCAGCACGGTGGCGCCGGCCTCCCCGGCCCGCGCACGCGTGCCGGCGGAAAGACTCAGCGACGTCAGAGTCAGGATCAGGATGCCTGCTTTGCGCACGACTGTGCTCCTCTCGCTCACTTCGCGCCGCCCTTGGCAACCGCGGCGCGCGGCCGGCAGCTGGTCTGGCGGACGACCAGCCGGTCGGGGATGATGAGTGTCCGCGCCTCGGAAAGCTCGCGGGTCTCCACCGCGGCGCGCACCGCGGCCTCGCCCATCTGCCGGGTGTAGATGCGCACGCTGCTGAGCCGGTCGGTGAGCCCGTGGCGGAAGGCCGAGTCCCCGAAGCCTATCAGGGCGAAGTCCTCGCCGACCCGCCGGCCGCGCTTCTCGAGCTCCTCGAGCGCAGCCAGCGCGCGGTCGTCCTCGCCGGCGAAGAGCGCGGTAGGCGGGTCCTCCAGCGCCAGGAACCTGCCCACCGCCGCGCGGGTCCGCGCGGCCGCGTCCTTGAAGGCGGCGCCGGCCACCAGGTTCTCGTCGAAGGGGACCCCCGCCTCGGCCAGCGCCGCGCGGTAGCCCTGGGTCTTCTCGTGGGGCTTCTCGGGGGTCTCCCCGGGGGGCACGTAGGCGATGCGCCGGTGGCCCAGGCGCAGCAGGTAGCTGACCGCCCGCCGCGCGCCGGCGAAGCTGCCGTCGACCACCCCGATGACCGGGATGTCCCGGAAGTTGGAGTCGAGAATCACCACCGGGCCGCGGCGGAGCTTGAGCAGCGCGGTCATCAGCGCGGGGTCGTCGCGCTCGATGACCAGGAAGGCGTCGAACTCGCGCAGGCGGGCCCACTCCGGCCCGGGCGCGCGGTCCCAGATCTTCTCCAGGGGCAGCAGCCCGGCGCCCATCTCCAGGCGGCGCGCGCCGCGCATGATCCCCTTGATCATGTCCCCGTAGTAGCTCCAGCCCCCGGCGGGGGAGTTCTCCCGAGCGGCGAGCACCGCGGCGCGCGCGCCCTCCCAGGAGCGCTTGCGCTCGGCCTCGCCGCGCTCGGCGGCGAAGGTGCCGCTACCGTGCCGGCGGACGAGGACGCCCTTGGCCTCCAGCGCCTCCAGCGCGCGCTGCAGGGTGCCGCGGCTGACGCCCAGCTCGGCGGCCAGCTCGCGCTCGCCGGGCAGCCGCCGGCCCCAGAGCTCCTCGCGGCGGATGAGCTCCTCGATCTGGGCGGTGGCCCGCTGCCGCCGGAGCGGCTTGTATCCCCTGGCGCCCATGGTCATCTGCTCCTCGGTACCGGCCCCAAAACGCTGTCCCACTTATGGTCCACTGGGGGGACTTACACCGCCCCCCGCGGATTGTCATGACCAAAAGTGGACTAATTTATCGAGGCCTTCTTCCCGTCAGACGGGGGTGCCACGATCAGGAGGCGCCCGCGGTAAAGAGTGGTCCAGTTGCGCGCTTCGGGTTAGGAGGCGGCCGGCAGCTCGCTGATGAAGTGCTTGGGGGCCAGGCCCATGCGCTCGGCCAGGGCCACCAGGGGGGTGATGCAGGCCAGGTGCCAGAGAGCGTGGCTGTCGGTCTCGAAGGCCAGCTTGACGCCCACCCGCGCGGCGGCCTGGTAGATCTCGGCCGCGTCGGCGGGGCGCGCGAAGTGGGCGTGGGTCACCAGGTGGCGGCTGAAGCCCAGGGCGACGCCCGCGTCGCGGGCCTCCTCGTGCCCGGCGGCGAGATTCTCCTCTCGACCGGCA
>CAZONU010000043.1:0-18379 GCA_964581145.1 uncultured Planctomycetia bacterium | reverse complement strand
ACCTGCGCCAGCGGGTGCCCGGCCTCCAGGCGCGGATCAACGCTTGGCGGGAGACGAATATCAATCTGATCGAGTCTGGCATCCGCGGCCCCCTCGCCGCGCCCCGTCTCCGTCCCTCGCTGCTCGGCGACCTGTCGCGCACGATCGAGCAGGCGCACGCCAGGGGCACCCGCGTCGAGTCTCTGGCCGGCGAGATCGCCAAGCGCTTCAAGGCCGTCCTGGACCGCCACCCGGACAGCAAGTACGCCGGCCAGGCCCGCGAGCGCTACCGCAAGCACCTGGAGCTGGCCGCCCGCCGCGCGCTGGAGAAGATCAGGCGCGAGCGGCCCAAGACCGAGGATAAGGGCGACTTCCTGACCAGCATGGCCGCCGTCGACGGCTGGCTGGGCAAGTACGGCGCGGCCAACGACGGGCCGGCAAAGGGGGTGCTGGACGACCTCCTCAAGCAGGGCCGGAACCTCAAGGGGGACGTCAACAAGGCGCGCACCGGCTTCATCGCCAAGAAGACCATCGAGATCGACAAGCTGATCGAGGCCAAGGATTTCACCGGCGCGCGGGGCCTGCTGGACGTCCTCAGCAAGCTGGTCAGCGAGAAGGGCGCGGGGCTCATCGCCGAGAAGACCCGCAGGATCGAGGCCGCTGAGAAGGCTCATCAGGAAGCCCAGCGCCTGGCCCGCGCGGAGGCCGAGCGCAGGAAGCGCCAGGAGGAGAAGCGCCGCAGGGAGGAGGCCGCGCGCGCGGCCCTGGCCCGGAAGTTCGAGAGCTTCCGGGTCAGCATCGCCAAGCTGGCCGGCGAGCGCCAGCTGGAGAAGGCCCTCGGCGAGGTGGCCATCGCCCGGGCGGAGTTCGGCGCCACCGTGCACGAGACCACCCGCGCCCGGATCGAGGAGGCCCTGCAGCTCTACGCGGTCTTCTACAAGGGCCTGGTCAACGGGGTGCGCGCCGCCAAGGGAGACCCCACCCTGGAGTTCGCCAAGACGCGCTACCCGGTGGTGGCGGTCCAGGGCAAGATGATCAACCTGGATCTGGGCCCCAAGGGCAAGATGAACCTGCCCTGGAAGGCCTTCAGCGCCGGGGACCTGGCCGCTCTTGGCGAGATATACGCCGACAAGAAGGACGGCAACTCGCTTCTGGGCTACGCGGTCTTCTGCGCCATGACCGGCAGCGAGAAGACCGCCGCGGAGCAACTGGCCGCGGCCGGCAAGCTGGGGACCAAGACCGCGGCGGTCAAGGCGGTCCTGGAGGGCAAGCTGCTCCTGCCCTCGGCTCCCCCGGAGAAGAAGCCGGGGCCCGAGAAGCCGGTCGAGACTCCCAAAAAACCGGTGAAGCCGGAGCCCGAGAAGCCCAGGCCCGACGCGGGCCCGGGCAACCTGATCCTGGCCCCCACCAAGGACGCCAGGATCACCTGCCACCCCAGCGAGGCCGGGCACAACAGCGGCAGGAGCAACCGCCTCAGAACCCGCACGCTTCAGAAGTCCTACGCGGAAATCGTCATCATAGCCTTCGACCGCGTCAAGCTCAAGGCCTTCCTCGATAAGCGCCCCGACCGGAAGATAGGGGGACAGCTGGTCCTCCAGGTCATGGAGGTGCAGGGCGGCCCCGGCAAGGTGGAGGTGGCGGCCCTGGACTCCGCCGTCGACTGGGGCGAGGGCGACAAGTCGCAGAAGGACGCCGCCAAGGGCGAAAGTTGCTTCATCGCCGCGCAGAAGGACGTCGAGCCCTGGACCACCCCAGCCGGCAAGAAGGTCGCCAACATCAAGGAGCTGTTCTACGACAAGGACAAGAACGCGATCACCACGCTGCATAACAGCAAGTCCGTGGAGGTGGGCAAGGACCAGAAGGCGCTGGTCATCGAACTCGACGAGAAACTGGTGCGCCACCTGGCGGACTGGAGCTGCCGCGGCCTGCTGCTCTTCAACCGGCACGCCGAGGCCAAGATCGACTTCTTCAGCCGGGAGCGGAAGGCCGTGGCCCCCAAGCTGGTGGTGGTCGCCGGCGACCTGCGCACCCCCGGACCCACCAAGCCCGGCCCTGGCGAGAAGAAGCCCGGCCCCGGCGAGAAGAAGCCCCCCGCCGATGAGATCGCGGCCCCCGCGGAGTTCAGCGCCGAGGCCGTCTCGCCCTCGGAGGTGAAGCTGACCTGGAAGGACAACTCGGCCAACGAGACCGGCTTCGAGGTCCAGCGCTGCGAGCGGGCCACCGACGCCTTCCGGATCGTGCTCAGCGCCTACAACGGCAAGGCCCGGCGGCCGGTGGTCACCCCCGGCGGCTTCCGGGAGGGCGCGCTGACGGCCGCCGGCGAGAGGGACCGCTGGCGGTACATCCCGCCCCAGCTCAGGGGCCGGACCAGCCTGTTCACCTCCTCCAAGGACCGCGCCCAGGTGCCCACCGACAAGAAGTACGAGCTCCGCCTGTCGGCGCGCTGCGCCGTCTACGTGCCCATGAAGACCCTCAAGGGCGGCGCCCGGCCGGCCTCGCTGGACTCCTCCTGGAAGAGCACTAACCTGCGCTGCCAGTCGGCCCTGCACAAGGAGTGGAGCATCTGGAAGAAGACCGTGGCCACCGGGAGCGTGAGCCTGCCCTGCCACCGGGACTGGAAGGGCGGCTACGGCCTCTGCTACGTATTCGTGGGCGCCGTCGAGAAGCAGTGGAAGTTCGTGGTCAGCCGCGAGAAGAACGTGACCGGCTACCAGGACCACGGCCTGAAGCGCGACACCCGCTACTACTACCGGGTCCGGGCCCTGGGGCTGCGGGGCGTCACCTCCAAGTTCACCCCCGAGATCCTGATAACCACCCCCCTCACCCGCCGCGCGCCGGGGGACTGAGGTGCGGGCGGAGGAATACACGGGGACAGGAAGCGGAAGTCCGCGAAGCTTGCCCGCCGTGGCGGGCGCATCCTGTCCCCGGAAAAACCGTGGCTGAGCCGGAGTTCAAGCACGTCTTCGGGCCGGTGCCCTCCCGGCGGCTGGGCCGCTCGCTGGGCGTGGACCTGGTGCCCCACAAGACCTGTCCCTACGACTGCCTCTACTGCCAGATCGGCCGGACGACGGTCCACAGCGTCGAGCGGCGCGAGTTCGTGCCCCTCGAAGACGTCCTCGACGAGGTGAAGCGCAAGCTGGCCGCCGGGGCACAGCCGGATTACGTCACCCTGTCGGGCTCCGGCGAGCCGACGCTCTACTCGCGCCTGGGCGAGCTCATCGAGGGCTTGAAGCCACTGGGCGTGCCCGTGGCCCTGCTCAGCAACGGCGCGCTGCTCTGGGACGAGGAGGTCGCCGTCGCGGCCGCCCGCGCGGACCGGGTCTGCCCCTCGCTCGACGCCGGCCGGCCGGACTCCTGGGCGCGGGTCAATCGCCCGGCCCCGGGCTTGACCTTCGAGAAGATGCTCACGGGGCTGGTCGCTTTTCGTGACAGGCGGGGACGGGGACCGATCCCTTCGGGCTTCCGGTCCCTGTCCCCGCAGCTGTGGCTGGAGGTCCTGCTCCTGGCCGGCGTCACCGATGGCGACGAGGAGGTTCGGGCCATCGCCGCCTGCGCCGCGCGGGTGCGGCCGGACAGGGTGCAGCTGGGCACGGTCGTCCGCCCTCCGGCGGACGCGGAGGCGCGGCCGGTGCCCGCGGAACGCTTGCGACGCCTGGCCGGCCTGTTCGACCCTCCCGCCGAGGTCATCGCCGAGTTCTCCGGGCCCGCCCCCGGCGGGAAGCCGGCTGCCCGGAGCCAAGACGTTCTGGAAATGCTGGCTAGGCGGCCCTGCACCGCCGAGGACGTCGCCGCCGGGTTGAGGGTCGAGCTTGCCGAAGCGCGCCGCCACCTCAATGAGCTTGTCTCAAGGGATGCGCTTCGCACGGCCGAGCGCGAAGGGCGGCGCTACTATGATGTCACCGGTCGGGGCTGAAGCTGCTACTTGATCCGCTCAATGTTAACTGCACGCTTGCGGTGCTCGTATATCCACTTGACCCTTACGCGCTGGCCGGCCTTCAAGCCGCGGATGGCCGCGGATATTGCCTTCTCGGGCCCACCGCGCTGCCAGCGCGGGGCGTAGCACTCCACCGGGCCGCCGCCGTCCGGCTGGAGGTCGAAGGTCGCCCAGGGGCCGCGAGCCGTGGTGAAGACCTCCTTGACCGTGCCGGTTGCCGTTCCGGACGTCTCCTTGGGGATCTGCATCCAGGCCGCGGTGACGCGGCGTTGGCCCTTGTGGGACTTCCAGATCACGGTGGCCCGGTTGCAGCTGAACAGGTTCTTGTCGACGGTCTCCACCGTCTTGGGGTTGGGCCTGCCGCCCACCTCGAACGGGACGTAGCGCTCGACCTTGCGGTCCGCGTCGGCCTGGAGCTCGAACCAGCCGGCCCTCTTGTCCATGCGGTCCAGTATCCCGGTGACTATGCCGCCGCTGGGGGCGGTGGCCGTGTCCTTCTCCGAGATCGCGAGGGCCAGGTTGCGGAATTGGAGGCCCTTCCCCCGCGTGTCCCAGATCAGGAGGTAGACGTCGCCGCGGACCAGCGCGGAGAGATTCTCCGACCCGGCGACGACCTTGCCGTCCACCCGCAGGGAGAACCTCCCTCCGCCCATGACCGCCTCGAGCCGGTGCCAGCTGCCGGCCGCGTGTCCCCTGCGGAGCGTGGTGACGTCCTGCGCGCCCTTGCCGTCCTCCTCCGCGGGGTAGTAGCGGACCTTGGTCGTCTTGTCGCTCAGCAACGCCAGCACGCACCCGCGCCACTTGACCTTGCGCAGGAACATCTCTATCCCCGGCCCGCGGTACTCGAATCTCATGCGAAAGTCGCGGGTGTTGACCGCCACGGGGACCATCGCCTTGCCCTTGGGGGGCACCGTCACCGTCAGGATTCCGGTATCCTTGTCGGCGGAGGACTGCGCGCCTCCCTTCAAGAGAACCTGGATGGCCTCGGCGGGGACCCGCACCCACTTGGAACCGGCCGCCCCGGCGCGGCGCTTGAGCTCGGCCAGCCTCCCGGCGATCGAGGCGGCGAACTTGGTCGCGCCGTGCTGCGTCTCATAGGCGCCGACCTGGGTCAGGAGTCCCTTGGCGGTCTTCTCGGTGAGCTTGGCGGCGGGCTGGGCCTCCGGCCGGGCGGCGAGCGCTGCCCAGGCGCGCTTGGCCGCGGCCTCGGCCTTGCCCATGCGCAGCTCGTCGAGCCGCGACTGCCAGCGCGGGGTCAGCGGGTGCCCCTTGGCCCTCACCAGCCCCGCGGCGACCGCGGCCATGTCCCCGTCGGCGAAGGCGCGGATGGCCCCGGCCAGGTGCTCGGCGGGGGCCTTCGGCGCGAAGTTCCCCACCAGCTTCAGGCGGTCCTTCCCCGCCAGGTCCGCGATCCTGATCCTTTTCTCATAGGAGATGGGCTGGCCGTTGAGCCTGCCCGCCACGGAGATCACGATCTCCTTGGGAGTGACCTTGACGACCACCCCGCGGACCTTGCCGGACCTGGTGATGAAGGTGCGCCGCTTGCCGTCCTTGAGCTCCTCCAGCGCGGCCTTCTGCGCGGCGGCCGCCCTGGACAGCGCGCCCGACACCGCGGTCAGCGCACCGACGTCCCCGGCGATGACCGCCAGCGCCGGGTCGGCCTTGGCCCTGCCGGCGAGGCGGACGGCCCCCGGGAAGTCGCCCTTGACCGCGGCGGCGTCGAAGTCGTCGAGGTACTTGCCGAGGGCCTTGCGGGCCGCGGCCAGCGCCTGCTGGCGGGCGAGCTCGGCGGCGTTGGTCTGGGCCTTCTCCAGGCTGGAGCGCAGGCCGGCTATCTTCGGCGCCCAGGCGCCGTACTTTACGTCCTTCGAGGCTTCGAGGGCTTTCAACCCTTGGTCCGGCTTGCCCGCGGTCAGGAGACCGTTGGCCTTGTCAATGATCGTGGTGAGCTTTCCCTCGGCCTCTTTCCTGAGCGCCCGGACCGCAGCGTTGGCCCGGGGCCGGAGCCGCCCGGCCAGGTTCTGAGGCAGCTTGCCCCAGGCGCCGATGGCCCCGTCGTAGTCGCCCTTTCCCGCGAGTCCCTTGGCGCCGGCCTCCAGCCGGTCGCCGGCCTTCTTGACCTCCGCGTCGCGCCGCGCGCTGATCTCCTCGATGCGGCCGGAAGCGTCGAGTGCGTAAGGGGTGCCCTTCGCCGCCGCGCCGACCTTCTCGAACTCGCGGATCGCCGCGTCGTACTCGCCGGGGTGCGCCTTCCAGAACGTCTCCGCAGCGTCCAGCATCTTTTCCAGGTCCGGCCCCGCGTCGGGCGGCTTCTTGGGAATGACCAGCGGCGGATCCACGGGCTTCACCGGCGGCGGCGGTTCCGACGTAGGAACGTCGCCTCCGCGGGTCAGCGCCCAAACGCCCAGCGCGACGGCCAGCATGAGTCCCGCGCCGGCGGCGATCAAGAGGCCCGCGCGCCTGCCGCCCGGCGCGGTCTCCGTCCGGCGGCGGACCGCCCCGTGCCGTCCGGTTATCGGCGCGACCGGGACGGTGGTGCGCGTGCCGCCCGGCCCGGCCGCGCGGCGCCTGCGGGCGGCCAGCGCCTCCGGCGCCTGGCCGCGGGCCACCCGGTCGAGGTCGGCGGCCAGCGCCTCCATGGACTCGTAGCGGTCGGCGCGGCTCTTCTCCATGCACTTGGCCACCACCGCGGCGAGCCCCGGGCCGGCCTCCGGGGCGGCCTCGGTGAGCGGCGGGGCCGGGTCGTTGATGTGGTGGGTCATCACCACCGCGGCGGTATTGCCGCTGAAGGGCGGCCGTCCGGCGACCAGGTGGTAGAGCGTGGCCCCCAGGCTGTAGATGTCGGTGTGGGCGTCTATGTCGCCTTCGCCCCTGGCCTGCTCCGGCGAGATGTAGTTGGGGGTGCCCAGCGCGGTGCCCGTCTGGGTGAGGGAGGAGTCCTCCGCCGCCGCCGAGCGGGCCAGGCCCAGGTCGCAGAGCTTGGCGGTGCCGCCCTTGTCAATGAGCACGTTGTCGGGCTTGACGTCGCGGTGGATCAGGCCGTGCTCGTGCGCGTGGCGCAGGCCCTCGGCCACCTGGCGGACGATGCTTATGGCCTCGGCGGGGGGCAGCGGGCCCTCGCGCTTGAGCCTGGCGCCCAGGCTCTCGCCCTCCACGAACTCCATGGCGAAGTAGAAGAAGCCGTCGGCCTCGCCGACGTCGATGCCGGTGACGATGTTGGCGTGGTTCAGCTTGCCGGCGGCGCGCGCCTCGCGGAGGAAGCGCTGGATGAAGTCACGGTTGCGGGCCAGCGAGGGGGGCAGGACCTTGAGGGCCACCACCCGGTCGAGCGAGGTCTGCCGGGCCTTGTAGACCGCGCCCATGCCGCCGCGGCCCAGCAGGCTGAGGAGTTCGAAGCCCCCCAGGCTCTTGATCTGCTTCCTGCCGTCCTCGTCGGCCATCTGCGACCTCCGGCGCGCCCGCAGCGCATTATACTGCAAGGCGCCGGCCCGCGCAGCATGTCTTTCGGCGCGAGCCCGAGACGCGGCGGGGCGCCCGGCACCAGCCGGGCACCCCGCGTGATTACAACCTGTGTCTAGAAGTCCCAGTCGTCGCCGCTCTTCTCCCCTTCCTTCTTCTCGCTCTCTTTCTTCTCGCCTTCCTTCTTTTCTCCCTCGCGTTTCCCGCCTTCGCGCTCTTTCTCGCCGCGGCCCGCCAGTTCCACGGTGCGCAGCCGAGGGTGCTCGTCGAAGTAGGCGCCGCACTCCACGCGGTTCCCGGGCCTCAGCGCCGTGAAGACCTTCATCTCGCGGTGGGAGGGCCGCCAGCGGCCCCCCCTCTTCTCCCACTGGGCGGCGAAGCCCACGGTCGCGCCGGCTTTGGCCTCGTGGGTTCCGGTCTTGGAGTTCCGCCATTTCGTCTGGCCGGTGATCTTCTCGATCTTGATGAATAGCACGGACTTCTTGCGGCCCCTGACCACGCCCAGAAGCCGCGCGGTGGCCTTGCCCTCGGAGACGACGAATCTCCGGGGGCGCTCGCCCTCGCGGTGCTCTCCCTCGCGGTGTTCGCCCTCTTTCTTCTCGCCCTCGCGGTGCTCGCCTTCTTTCTTCTCGCCTTCGCGCTCACCGGCTCCCTTGAGCGCCCAGGCGCGCTGCTCCGCGCCGAGCTCCAGGATGGCGAAGTAGTCGCGCTCGACGTTGCGGACCTCGAGGCTGAGCTCCTGGCCGGCCTTGAGCTTCCTTATGAAGAGCACGTGGATTTCCACCCTGTGCCACTTGCCGCGCTTGCTCTTCCGCCAACCCGGGCCGACCTTGATGGTCCGGCCGACCAGCGCCGCGGGCTTCTTGGCCTTGTTGCCCTTCCAGACCTTGAGCACGCGTCCCACCTTGAACGTGAAGGTGTCCTTCTCGCCCTTGGCGACCACCACTCCGCGGACCATCCCGCTGAAGCCGCGCACGGACTCGGGCAGGCCGGACTCCTCCTTCTTGTGTCCTTCACCTTCGCCCCCAAACACCCGCTGCTGGCCGACGGAGAGAACGTGCTCCTTCCCCCCGAAGTCCACGCGCACGCTGCCGGCCGTCACGGCCACGACCAGCGCCAACGCCATCTTGCCCTTCATCTTGTTCTCTCCTTTCGAAGCGGCGGGCCGAAGCTCAACGCTGAACCTCGTGCCCAGCACAGTGACTTTCCCGACCGGGGTGTCCACCCGGAACTTTTCCGCACCCTCTTCCACTTTGAAACTGCCCTTGCCGCGATCGAGCTTCACCACCTGGCGCAGCTCGCCCACCCGGCCGCGCAGTACCGCCCGGCTGGCGGGCGAGAGCTCCGTCCGCGAACCGTCGGCCAGGCAGATGGTCGCAGGCCCGTTACCGGCGACCTCCAGCGCCGCGCCATCCGGAACCCGGCGCACCTCCCGGCCGCCGACCAGCACCCGGCCGGCCAAGACCTCGTGGCCCGCCCGGTCCCGGCTGCCCAGCCATGCCCCGGCCGCCGCGGCCAGCACCGCGGCCGCCGCGACCGCCAAGCGCCTGGGGAAGCGGCGGGATCTGTTGCGTCCGCGGATGCCGTCGGCCAGACGCGCATCCGAAGGCGGCTCGCCGTGCGCGGCCTGCAGCAGGGCCTCGATCCGCAGGGCCGCGTCGAACTCGCGGACGGTCCCGGCATCGCGCTCCAGGAGCGCGGCCAGCTCCCGGCGGCCGGCCTCGTCGAGGTCGCCGCCCAGGTAGCCGGTGATCAGCGATTCGCGCTCAGACACCGCCGGCCCCGCTTCCGGTCAGCCGGCGCCGGATGCACCCGGCCAGCCGCTTTCTGAGGCGAAACAGCCGCTGCTTGATGTAGCCGGCTGACTGCCCGCAGCGCACCGCGATGCTGGCCAGCGGCTCGACCGCCTCGTAGCGCCGGGCCAGGAGGTCGCGGTCGTCCCCGCCGAGCTCGGCCAGGCACCTGCGCAGCGCGGCCAGCTCCTCGTTGAAGTCGGCGGGCGCGGCCCCCGTCTCGGCGGGCGCGGTGGCCAGCGCGGCCAGCTCGGCCTCCGCGCCCAGAGCGGCGGGGCGCTTCCTGCGCAGCTCGTTGAGGGCCAGCCGCCGGGCCACTTCGCGCAGCCACAGGCGCATCCCTCTTCCGGCGCGCATGCCCTTCCTGAGCGCCACCAAGAACACCTCCTGGGCGAGCTCCTCGGCGGTGGCCCGGTTGCCGGTGATGGCCAGGAGCAGCCCGTAAACCTCTTTTCCGTGGGCGCTTACCAGTGACTCCAGCTCGTGCCCGGCCTCGGCCATGGGGCTCTCCATGAAAGGATGTGCCGTCCCCTGCCGCGGTTATCTCCGAAAAAGGCCCGGAGAGCAAGGCTTTCCGGGGAAACGCCGATCCCGGACCGGGGTGCCGGTTGCGTCCCGGCCCGGGGCGGTCTATAATCGCCGCCATGGAGCGCAAGGAGTGGCTCAAGGTGATTTACGAGGCGGCCTGCCAAGTGGCTGAAAGGCACGGGCCTGGCCTGCGCTCGGCGGTGGAGTCGAAGGACGACGACGGCGCGCTCGCCGGGGAGATATCCGAGGTGGCCTCGGAACTGATCGCCGCCAATCGCGAGATATGGCCCTTCATCCAGCACTCGGCCCACCCCGAGCCGCCCGGTGACGGGTGGCGCCGGGCGGCCAGCTTCGAGGGCGCGGTGGTCCACGCCACGGTCGCGGCGGCCAGCGCGGACATCCGCGACGTGCTCGAGGGCCTGGCTACCGGCCGGGTGCCCAGCATCAAGGCCATGAAGCCGTCCGGCACCGGCGGCGGGGCGGAGAGCTGAGGTGCTTGCCCCCGACCGCGACCGCTTCGCGGCGCTGGCCGCCGAGTACGAGTACGTTCCGGTCTGCCGGGAGTTCCTGGCCGACACGCTCACCCCGGTGAGCGCCTTCCGGCGGCTGGCCGCCGGCGAGCGGCACGGCTTTCTGCTCGAGAGCGTGGAGGGCGGCGAGCGCACCGGCCGCTACTCCTTCCTGGGGGTCCGGCCGGAGCTGGTCTTCCGCTCGGACCTGGAGGACGTGGAGCTGCTGGGCGCCGACGGCGCCGCCGAGCGCCGCGAGAACGTCGACCCCCTGGCCGAGCTGGAGAAGGAGCTGGGCCGCTACCGCCCGGCGCCGCTGGAGGGCATGCCCCGCTTCGCCGGGGGGGCGGTGGGCTACGCGGCCTACGACGCGGTGCGCCTGGTCGAGCGCCTCCCGGCGGTGCCCCCGGACAGCTTGAAGGTCCCCGACCTCTACTTCATGTTCTGCCCCACGGTGGTGGCCTTCGACAACGCCCGCAAGACGGTGAAGATCATCACCCACGCGCGCGCGGCCGAGGGCGCCGACCCCGACGACCTCTACGCCCGGGCCCTGGGCGAGATCGAGGTGATCGCCGCGCGGCTCTCGCGCTGCCCGGCCGAGCCGCTGGAGGAGCTGGGCCCGGTGCCCGCCGAGGGGGCGGGCTTCACCTCCAACTTCGAGAAGGAGGACTACAAGCGGGCCGTCGAGCGCTGCAAGCGCTACATCGTCGCCGGCGACGTCGTCCAGGTGGTGCCCAGCCAGCGGCTCAGCGCGCCCTGCCCCGCCCCGCCCTTCGACATCTACCGCGCGCTGCGCGCGGTGAACCCCTCGCCCTACATGTTCTACCTGAAGCTCGACGGCCTCGACGTGGTGGGCTCCTCCCCGGAGGTGATGGTCCGGGTGGAGGACGGTGCCGTGACCATCCGCCCCATCGCCGGCACCCGCCGGCGCGGGGCCAACCCCGAGGAGGACGCCGCGCTGGCCGAGGACCTGCTCTCGGACCCCAAGGAGCGGGCCGAGCACATCATGCTGGTCGACCTGGGCCGCAACGACGTGGGCCGGGTGGCCGAGTACGGCTCGGTGCGGGTTTCCGAGTCCTTCACCGTCGAGAACTACTCGCACGTGATGCACATCGTCAGCAACGTTTCCGGGCGGCTCAGGGAGGGCCTGACCGCTTTCGACGCCCTGCGCGCCGGGCTGCCCGCCGGCACGCTCAGCGGCGCGCCCAAGGTCCGGGCCATGGAGATCATCGACGAGCTGGAGCCCGAGAAGCGCTGCATCTACGGCGGCGCGGTGGGCTACCTCGACTTCCGCGGCAACATGGACACCTGCATCGCCATCCGCACCATGGTCATCAAGGACGGGGTCGCCTACGTGCAGGCCGGCGGCGGGGTGGTTTTCGACTCCGTCCCCGAGGACGAGTACCAGGAGACGCTCAACAAGGCCCGGGCGCTGCTGGCGGCCATGGCCATGGCCGGCCGGGACCTGGGCGCGAAGCGTGAAGCGTGAGGCGTGAAGCGTGAAGCGCGTGCGTTTCGCGCTTCACGAGCCCCGCTCCACGTAACTTCGAGGAGCCGCCGAATGCCCACCGTCCGCGTCGAGCCCGACGGCAGGAGCGCCCAGGTGGCCGGGGGCGACCGCCTGCTGGGGGCCATCGCCCGCACGGGGGTTATTGTGGAAGCGCCCTGCGGCGGCCGCGGCAACTGCGGCAAGTGCGCGGTGCGCCTGCTCTCCGGCGAGGTTCCCTCCTCGGAACGCTGCCGCGAGACGCTCTCATCCGAGAAGCTTGACGCCGGCTGGCGCCTGGCCTGCCAGGTGCCCGTCGATGTAGACCTGGTCGTGGAGGTCCCCGCCGAGGGGCGCATTCACGGCGAGCGCATCGTGGCCGGCGGCGCCGCCGAGTTCCAGCACCTGGCTCCCCGGGTCTTCCAGGTGGAGGTGGAGGTTCCCGCGCCGTCGCTGGCCGACCAGCGCAGCGATCTCGACCGGTTGCTGGCCGCCGGCAGCGAGATCGAGGATCTCGTCCCCGAACCGGGCTTCCTGCGCGAGCTGGCCGGCGCGGTCCGCGCCGAGGGCGGGAAGGTGGCGGTCACTGCGTGTCGCGACTCGGACGCCGGGGGCGGCCGGCTGGTCTCCGCGCGGCCGGCTTCCGGGCGTCCGAAGCTCCTGGGGGCCAGTTTTGACGTGGGAACGACCACGCTGGTCGGCGAGCTCTGGGACCTGGCCTCCGGCGCCCGCCTGGCCTCGGCCAGCCGCACCAACCCCCAGCGCGAGTGCGGCGACGACGTCATCAGCCGCGCGGACCGCGCCTCGCGCGGCGAGGCCGACCTCCGCAAGCTCCAGGGGCTGGTCGCCGGAGGCATGAGCGGGATCCTCCGGGAGTGCCTGGAGGCCGCCGGCGCGGCCGACGCGGACGTCCACGACGTGGTGGTCGCCGGCAACACCAGCGCGACGGGGGCGCGGCTGGCCCTGCTGGACAGCGCGGTGCGCCGGCGCGCGCGGGAGATCGCGGGGGAGATTCGCTACCTGGAGCTCTCCGGGCGGCCGGACTTCCAGGAGCGTTTCGCCGAGGCCATGTTCTTTCCGGCGGCCGCGGCGGCCGCGGCGGACTGAGGCGGGGCTTATCGCTTTATGGGCATCGGGCTGCTGGTCGCCTTCCTCGCCGCCCTGGCGCTGAGCGCGCTGCTCGGCGCCTGCGCGCGGCCGCTGGCCCGCCGGGCCGGGTTCCTGGACCGCCCGGACCTGGACCGCAAAGAGGGCCGCGCCAGCGTGCCCTACGGCGGGGGGCCGGCCATGCTGGCGGCCTTCGCGCTGGGGGTCGCGGCGCTGGTCTGGGCGTGCCTGGCCAAGCGCGGCGCGGCCGTCGAGTGGCTGGAGGTGACCTTCCCCGAGCTGGAGCTGCCTGCGCGGGCCGAGCTGGTCCGCCTGGGCTACGTGGCCGGCGGGGGCCTGCTGGTCTTCGCGGTGGGCACGATTGACGACGCCCGCTCGCTCAAGCCCTTGTACAAACTGCTGGTCCAGATCGCCGCCGCGCTGCTCCTGGTCGCCGGCGGCGTGCGGGTCACCGCGCACGTACCCTTCTACGCGGTCTCGGTGCTGCTCACCGTTCTCTGGGTGGTGGGCATCACCAACGCTTTTAACTTGCTGGACAACATGGACGGCCTGTCCGCGGGGATAGCGGCCATCGCCGCGTTCATCTTCGCGATGGTGGCGGCGGCGGCCGCCGGCCCCTTCCTGGGCCTGGCCCTGGCGCTGCTGGCCGGGGCGGCGGCGGGGTTCCTGGTCCACAACTTCCGCCCGGCGCGGCTGTACATGGGCGACGGGGGCAGCTACTTCCTGGGCTTCACCCTGGCCGCGCTCACCGTGGAGGCCACCTTCTATCGGAGCGGGCAGCCCGGCTCGCCGGTCATGCTCGCCGTGGGGGTGCCGCTCCTGATCATGGCCGTGCCCATCTTCGACACCGCCACCGTCCTGTGGATCCGCCTGCGCGAGGGCCGCCCGCCCTGGGTGGGCGACCGCTCGCACCTCTCTCACCGCCTGGTGGAGATGGGCTTGTCCGTGCGCCAGGCGGTGCTGACCATCTACCTCCTGACCCTGGCCTGCGGGCTGGGCGCGATGCTGCTCACGATGCTCCTCAAGAAGTTCTCCATCGCCGGGGGGATGCTGATCCTGGCCCAGGCCGCGGCCATCCTGGCGGTGGTAGCCATCCTCGAGGGGCTGGGCCGCCGCGGGAACGGCGGGAAGTGAAGGCCGGGGGCGAGTTCTCCCGCGGGGAGCTCGGCCGCGCGCTGGGCCTCGGCGAGATGCTGGTCGTCGCCGCGCTGGTGGTCCTGGCCCCGGTGGTCCGCGGCGAGACCGCCTACGGCTCGGTGCACAGCTTCCTGCCCCGGGTGCTGGCCGGCGACGGCTACTTCCTGATTGTGCTGGCCTTTCTGGGCCTGGTGCTCCTGACCCGCGTCCTGGTGACCGGCCGGCTGGTCGTGCCCGAGCCGGCCGCGCTGGGGCTGCTGGCCGCCTGCTTCTTATACGTGGCGCTGCGCGGCGCCTTCAGCGACCACCCCTACGAGGCCCAGCGCGAGACGCTGGCCTGGCTGTCTAACCTGTTAGTCTTCGCGCTGGTTATCCTGGTCGCCGACCTGGGCCGCGCCCGGCGGGTGCTCGTCGCCGCGGTGGCCGCCTCGCTGGCGGTGCAGGGCTTCCAGGCGCTCTACCAGTATTACGTCAAGCTCCCCCAGATGCGCGAGTGGGTCGAGCGCGGCGTGGCCGGGGGGAGCGTCGATCCCCAGAACCCCGCGGCGGTCTCGCGGCTGCTCTCCGGCGAGCCCTTCACGACCTTCCTGCACGCCAACGCCCTGGGCGGCTGGATGGCCTCGGCGGCGCTGGCCGGCGCGGGACTGCTGGCCGGTTGCATGCTGGTGCGCCGCTCCTACCAAGGGCGGGCTTTCGTCGCGCTCTCCTGGCTGCCGCTGGCGGTTCTCTTCGCCTGGGCCTTCCGGCTGACCGGCTCCAAGGGGGCCTACATCGCGCTGGCCGGGGGGCTGGCCGGGGCGCTCTTCGCCGCGCCGCCGGCCGAGGGCCGCGCCCGGAAAATCCTGCGCGCCGCCGGCGGCGCCGCGCTGATTCTGATGTTCGCCGGGGCGGCCAGCTACTTGTTATTTCCCGGCCTGCCCGGCCGCTCGGAGATGGCCGGCTCCGTCAGTGTGCGCATGGGCTACTGGCGCCCGGCGGCGCGGATGGCCTGCGACAACCCCGCCTTCGGCCTGGGACCCGGCACCTTCGGCGCGCACTACCCGCGGCTCAAGCTGCCCATGTCCGAAGAAAGCCAGTCGGCCCATTCTGCGTACATGGAAACCGCCGCGGAGCAGGGCTTCCTGGGGCTGACGCTGCTCCTGGCCTTCTGGGGCTGGGTGATGTGGCGCATGTATCGTCGAATCGCCTCGCCCCCGGAGGCGGTCGAGCCCGGGGACGAGTCCGCCCGGCGGAAGTGGCTGGCCGCGGCGCTGCTGGCCGGGACCGGGGCGACGGTGGCCGCCGCCCGGCTGACGCTTCCCAGGATTACTTGGCAGGCCCTGATCATCATGGCGCTGATCTGGGCGGGGTGTTTCGTGCTGGTGGCCTGGCCGCTGGCGCTCTCCGGCGGCGGCGGGAAGCGCTCCGCGCGCCTGGCCGACTGGGCGCTGTTTGCCGCGCTGGCCGCCTTCCTGATGCACTCCGCCGGGAGCATGGGCATGAGCCTGCGCTCGCTGATCGGCCCGGCGCTGATCCTCGCCGCGCTGGGGCTCTCCGGTCCGGGCCGGCGCGAGCTGGCGCTCTCCGGGCGCCGGGGCTGGATCGGGGCGCTGGCGGTGGCCGCCGCGACCTGCGCGGCGGGGCTGCTCGGCGCCCGCGAGTGGCGCCGGGGGGTGGCCTTCCAGGCCGTCGAGATCGCCAGCCAGAGCAAAGACCCGGTGCTCTCCGGCCGCGAGCAGAAGATACTCCTGGCCGACAGCGTCGAGAATGCCATCGAGGCCGACCCCTACAACTGGCACCTGCGCCGCCACGCCGGCCGGGCGGCCGTGGACGTGGCCGCCCGCGCGGCCAGCGAAGAGGAGCGCCTGGTCTTCTTCAAGCAGGCCGAGAAGCGCTACCGGGAGGCGGTCAAGCTGGCCCCGGCGCGGACCACGGCGCGGCGCGCCCTGGCCCGCTTCTACGTCTACTGGCGCGACAAGCTCCCCCTGGCGCCGGAGGAGTACGCGGAGCTGGTCAAGCTCTACCCGCTCAAGGCCGAGTACATCATCGAGTGGGCCGACGCCGAGCTCCTGGCCGGCCGCCGCAAGGAGGCGCTGGCGCTCTACCGCCGGGCGCTGGAGACCAGCCGGCGGGTCGGCGACGAGGCCATCCACCTTTCCATCCTGTTTGAGAACCCCAACCGCCTCAGGTGGCAGCGCTTCGTGCTGAAGGCCCTGGCCGCCAGGCTCGATGAGGTCCTTAAAGACGAGCCCGGGAACGCGGCGGTCCTCTACCGCCGGGCGATGGTCGCGGTGGCCAGGGAGAACTTCCCGGGGGCGCTCGCCTTCATGCAGCGCGCGGTCGCCGCCGAGCCGGACGACGCCCAGCTGCTCCTCTTCCAGGGCTACGCCCACCGCCTGGCCGGCGAATGGGAAAAGGCGCTGGACACCTTCCGCCAGGCGCGCAAACTGGAAAGTGGCCCGGGGCGAGCCACCGGACCCGGCGCGGTGAGCCGGGCGCTCTACCGCACGGGCCTGGCCCGGAAGCTGGAAGCCAAGCGCCTGCGCGCCAGGAAGAAGAAGGGGACCGCGCGGTGAAAGCCTGTCACGCCTGCGGCGCGGAGTGGACCGAGCGGGAGAACCCCGGCTTCTCCGCCCAATGTGATAAATGCGGCGAGTACCTGCACTGCTGCAAAAACTGCAAGTTCCACGCGCCCGGCCACCACAACGACTGCCTGGAGAGCGAGGCGGAGATGGTCCGCGACAGGGCGGCCCGCAACCTCTGCGAGTACTTCCAGTTCGCCGACCGCGGCGCGGCCGGCGCGGCGCCCGACCGCTCGGCGGCGGCCCGCGCCAGGCTCGAGGCTCTCTTCGGGGAGCCGAAGAGCGACGCGGAGGCCGGCGGGGAATGATTCCGGCTCTGGGCCACAGCCACACCAGCACCGGGGAGTGGCTCTCCACCGCTTTGCTCTCCGGGCTGGCGGTGCTCCTGGTCCTGGTGGTCGCCGGGGCGCTGGTGGCCGTCGCCGTCCTGGCCCGCCGGAGCGCCGCGCGCCGCCGGCCCTGCCCGAACTGCGGGCTCTTCTACGACCCCGGAAAAACCTCGGTCTGCTCCGGCTGCGGCCGGGAGCTGGAGGCCGCGCCGGTGGGCAGGGAGCTGAGGGACGAGGACGGGGAGCAGTAATCCCCTTCGGGGAGCTGGCGCATGCCCGACTTCGGCGTGATCAATTCGGAGACCGACCTGTACCTGGCCAAGATCGGGAACCGCCTGGCGGCCCTCCGCGAGCGCGTCTACGCCGCGCGCCTGCCTGTCGAGGACGTCGCCTGGCGCAGGACCCCCGACCGCGAGAAGGTCGAGCGGGCGGTGCGCGCGCGCTACCGGAACTGCCGGCCGCCGGTCCTCTGGGGCCGGAAGGCCGAGACCATCTGGATTCGGCTGCGCTTTGCGATCCCCCGCGCCTGGCGCGGGCGGCGCGCCGAGCTGCGGGTCCGGCCCGGCGGCGAGGCGGTCATCTTTCGCGACGGCGCGCCCGCCCAGGGCCTGGACCCCAACCGCGACGAGTTCCTGCTCGCCCGGCGGGCCCGCGGCGGCGAGCGTTTTGAACTTTTTATCGAGGCCGGCTCGCTGAGCGCCTTCGGCCGGCACGAGGGACGCTGCTTCGAGTACGCCGAGCTGGTCGCGGTCAACGAGCCGCTGCGCGCGGCCTGGTTCGACATCGACGCGCTCTTCCAGCTCGCCGAATGCCTGCCCGAAACCGCGGCCCGGCGGGGGCGGCTCGTCGCCGCGCTGAACGGCGTTCTCAACCGCTGCCCGCTGGACGGCGGCGAGGCCGAACTGGCCGCCTGGGCACGCCGCGCACGGGAGGAGCTCGCCCCGGTTCTGGCCGCCCGCAACGGGTCCAGCGCGGTGGAGCTCACCCTCAACGGCCACGCGCACATCGACGTGGCCTGGAAGTGGCCGCTGGCCGAGACGGTCCGCAAGTGCTCGCGGAGCTTCTCCACGGCGCTCAAGTACATGGAGGACTACCCGGACTACGTCTTCACCCAGAGCCAGCCGCAGCTCTACGCCTACACCCGGGAGCACTACCCGCAGCTTTATGAGCGCATCAAGCGCCGCGTGCGCGAGGGCCGCTGGGAGGCCGCCGCGGGCATGTGGGTGGAGGCCGACTGCAACCTGGCCGGCGGCGAGGCGCTGGTCCGCCAAGTGCTTCACGGCAAGCGCTTTCTCCGCGAGGAGCTGGGCGTCGATACCCCGGTCTGCTGGCTGCCCGACGTCTTCGGCTTCCCGGCCAGTCTGCCCCAGATACTGGCCAAGGGCGGCCTGCCCTACTTCTTCACGGTCAAGGTCGACTGGAACGAAACCAACGAGATGCCCTACGCCTCCTTCTGGTGGCGGGGCATCGACGGCTCGCGGGTGCTGGCCCACCTGGGGCCCAACAAGGCCAGCTACAACGCCAAGGTCCGCGCGCGCGAGCTGCGCCGCGCCGCCG
>CAZONU010000042.1:16402-18486 GCA_964581145.1 uncultured Planctomycetia bacterium | reverse complement strand
CGCAAGCGGGATGGTGGGCTTGAAAAAAATAGGTAAACTGTCCCCGGAATTCCCCCGGAATTCCCCCGGAATTCCGGAATTCCGGAATTCCCCTGACCCCGCCGGAGGACGGCCCGCCGCGGCGGAAAACTCGAAACCTCGGAACTCGGAACTTCGCTTACGCCCGGCGCCTCACCGCCAGGACGGTGATGTCGTCCTCCTGCGCGGCGGTCTCGGTCCAGGCCTCCAGCTCGGCGGGCAGGCTCTCCAGCGCCTGGGCCATGCGCCGGCCGGCGCGGGCGTGGCGCTCCAGGTACCCGACGAAGCGGCCCACGCCGAACTCCTCGCCGCCGGTCTCGTGGGCCTCGACTACGCCGTCGGTGTACTGGACGAAAGCCTGCCCGGGCTCGAGCTCCAGCTCCACCTCCTCCAGGAGCCTGCTGAACTGCTCGCCGCGGGTGACCCCGATGGAGGTGCCCCCGGGCTTGACCTCCTTCCACTGGCCGCGGTCGGGGCCGAGCAGCAGGGGCGGGTTGTGGCCCGCGCGCACGTAGCGGATGGAGCCGCTGGCCGTGTCCAGCACCGCGTAGCTGACCGTCAGGAAGGTCTCGCGGTCCAGGTCGTGGCGGAGGTCCTCGTTGGCCTGGGCGACCGCCTGGGCGGGGCCCTCGGCCGAGCGCGCGTAGATCTGCAGGGCCTTGCGCGCCGCGCCCATTATCAGGGCGGCCTCCACGCCGTGCCCGGAGATGTCCCCCACCAGGATGCCGCAGCGCCCCCCGCCCAGGTCGATGACGTCGCAGAAGTCGCCGGAGACGTGCTCCGCCGGACTGTAGACGTAGGCGAACTCGTAGCCGGCCACGTCGGGCAGGCGCGGCAGCATGTAGCGCTGGCGCTTGCGGGCCACGGTCAGCGAGCGCTTCTGGGTGATCTGCTTCTTGAGGCCGTCGGCCACGGCCTTGAGCCGGTCGAAGCTGCTGGTTTCCCTGGGGTCCACAGGCACGGCATCCCCCCGGTGGCCGCCGGGCGCAGTCCCGCGGCGGCGCGGCCGCCCTCCGCCGCGCGAAACATTGTACCCGGCCGCCGCCCCGTGGCAATCGCCGGTCCGGGCCGGACCCGACTTCGCCGGGGGTTACCCGCCGGAGGCGGGTTCCGAATCGGGCTCTCCAGACCCCGAACCCCAGACCCTAAACCCCAAGTACACCCTTGACCGGGCCGGGCGCGGCGGGTAGGGAAATGGGACAACCGTGTCTAAGCCTCCCGGCGCCGGGCGCGTCAGGAGGGGCAGGAGGTGACCGCATGAAGACCGCCAGGCTCTCGGCCCTGGCCGTCCTGGCCGTCCTGGCCGCGCTGGCCGCCGGCTGCGGAGGCTCCGACCGGCCCGCCTACGGCCCCGCCAAGCTGACCCGGCCCAGGTCCTACGCCCACGACGTCGAGGTCCGCGGCGTCAACCTCGGCAAGGCCAACAAGCTCTACAAGGAAGGCGAGCAGCTGTACATGAAGGGCGGGGTGGGCGTGCCCGAGCGCCAGCGCAAGCGCAACCTCTCGGCGGCCATCAAGAAGTTCAGCGCCGCCCGGAGCGCCTACAGGAAGGCCCTGCGCCGGCACCCCGGGCACATGAAGCTGCAGAGCCGCGTCCGGGACTGCGACATGCACATCGACGGCTGCCGGCGCATGCTCAACCTGAACATCAGCGGGGGCATGAAGATGAAGTAGCCGCCCGCCGGGGCCGCGATTTCCGGGCCGGGTCTTGATTCCGGGCCGCCCGGCGGGGATAATAACCCCCGCGCCCGGAACGCCTGTAAGGAAAAAGACTATGGAGCGAATCGGCAAGCGCCTGCTGGCGGCGGCCCTGATGGGGCTGTTCTGCTGCGGGGCGGCGGGCCCCGCCGGGGCCGGCGAGGAGGACGTACCCCTCGACCAGGTGCCGGAGGTGGTCAAGGACGCCGCGCGCAAGGCGGTCAAGGGCATCAAGCTGACCGAGGCGGAGAAGGTCACCCGGGGCTCGCGAATTCTCTACTACGAGGTGGAAGGCACCGCCGGGGGCAAGAATTACGAGATAAAGGTCACCCCCGCGGGCAAGGTGCTCAAGGTCGAACTCGACGATG
>CAZONU010000042.1:0-16392 GCA_964581145.1 uncultured Planctomycetia bacterium | reverse complement strand
GACGACGACGATGACGACGATGACGAGAAGGACGGCGCTGAGAAATAAGTAGGGAGGTCCCCGCCCGCCGGCGCTACTCCTCGGCCTCGGGCGTGTAGACCAGGTCGCCGGACTCCACCAGCCTCTCGATCTCCATTTCGATCTCCGCGTCGGGGCGGTCCGGGGTGATGCCCATCTCCTTGAGGTGCGCGGCCATCACCTCCGGGCCCATGACCCAGTCGCGGGTCCGGTAGCGGCGCACCAGCATGGAGAGCAGCTTGCCCAATATGGCCATCTCGGTGGTATAGCGCTTCTTGGTGCTGTCGACGACGTGGTCCGTTTCCGGCATGCGGCACCCCTCGCCCGCCCGAGACTATTACATAATTAGGTAGCCGCTGCAAGTGAAAACCGGACGGGGGAACTCCGCCGGCCCGGGGCCTGGAGCCGGGCCGTTGCCTTTGGCCCTCCCGGCTGTACAATAAAACGGCGCACATCCGGGTATGCGCACGCCAGGAGGGCCAGAGGTGACCGAGCCGAGTTCTTCCAACCTTGATCCGCCCGCCAGGAGTCGCTCCAAGCGATTGCTGGTAATTGCTGTGTTGCTCGGCCTCCTGCCAGCCGTCGGCTGCAGGCGTGTTCCCGACAGGCCGCCCAACACGCAGGAACTGCACGAGGCTGAACTCGCGTCGGAACGCGTGTGGAAGGAGTGGTCCCGCACGGGTGACCTCCGCAAGGCGGCGCTACCAGAAATAGGGCGCCTCGGTGGCACTCGCAGGGCCATTTGGCTGCTGCGGGCCTACATCAACGCGCCGCGCAAGAAGTCCCAGGCCGGCAAAGCCATTCCCGCCATGCTCATGTTGGGGTGCTGTGGCGAGAAAGGTCTGGAGGAGGTCAAGGCCTTCTTGGGGCACAAGCATATGGTGATTGACTACTGGGTGCCGCTTACTCTTGGCAATGTGGGAGGCCCACGGGTCATCCCCTGGCTGGTCGAGGTGATTCACGCTCGAGCGGGCCTCACGAGTGAGAGAGCTACGGCGGCAACTACGGCGATCCAGGCTCTGGGGAGGCTCGGGCAGCCCGCTTTCGAGCCACTGGTCAAGCTTCTGAAACACGGGTCCAGCAGCATCAGGGGAACGGCTGCCCACGTTCTGGGTTTGCTGGGTGAACCGGCCGTAGAGCCACTGGCGGGAGTCCTTAACGGCAAGGACGAGGAGTCTGTAAGGAAGTGGGCTGCGCGAGGCCTGGGCAAGACCGGTTCCGCTAAGGCGGTGGCGCCGCTCCTGGTAGCAGCTCAAGGTGACGAGGTCCAATGGATCCGCGTTCTAGCTATTCGGGCTCTGGGCAAGCTGAAGGCTTCTGAGGCCGTGCCCGTACTGATTGGCTTCCTGGAGAAGCAGCCCGAGACTATCCGAATTGCGTCAATAGGTTCGTTAGGTGAGATCGGCGACTTCAGGGCCACGGACCCGCTCATGACCATCGCTGCGAGTGACTCGGATCCGCACCGCATGTACGCCATGGGTGCGCTGGGCAAGCTCGGCGCGCCTCGCGGTGCTCCACTCCTGGTGAAAGCTCTGGGGCACGACAAGTACAAGGTGCGCAAGGGGGCGGAGCAAGCGTTGCGCATAATGGGAACGCCTGCCACCGACGCGCTCATGGCCGGCCTGAATAGTCCCAAGCCGGATGTGATCAGGAAGTCGTCACTCCTACTGGGCGAACTCAAAGAGCGGCGAGCGGTGCCGAAGCTCATCAACCTGCTTTCGCACATATCGAAGTTCGTCCGAAGCGATGCCGCGAAGGCACTGGGCATGATCGGCCCGCAGGCACACTCCGCTGTTCCGAGACTGGAGGAGGCTATCAACGACCAGTCAATCCAGGTAGCTGAGATCGCTGCCCGGGCATTAGGAGAGATCGGGGACCCGCATGCTGTTGATGCGCTAACAGCGGCACTCAATCACAAGAGCAAGTACGTCCGCCAGGCTGCTGCTGAGGCCCTGCGAAAGATCCGCGCCGCCCAGCCCAAGCAGAACGTGGAGAAGTAGGTAGTGACCGCCCCCGCCCCTTCCCCAGCTTCCCTACAGCCTCCACAGGGGAGCGCGGCTGTGGAAAGCTCCGGAAGAGCCGTGTTTCTTCCGAAAGCCTCGACCAGTAGTGCTCCTATAATTAAGAGGAGGCTGACTTCGGAGGCAAGGTCATGAGAGCGTTCGCCTGGGTGGTGCTTGCAGTCGGGCTGTGCGGTTGCGCCCGAGAGGAAGCAAGTACAGATGATAGCCAACGCAAGAGATCGTTGCCCGCTCCTGAACAAGCAGGACCTAGTAGACCATCGGTCTTAGTCGGCAAGCAGCGCAACGTCGTCTTTGGCACCAAACCTTCCGCCAAGTGGGTCACTGAGCAGCTCGGGAGCAAGTTTCGCGGGAATGTCATCGCAGCGGTGCAAAGCAACAGGAAGACATATATGTTGTATGAAGAGAGGACCGCACCCCGGAAGCTACCTCGCTTGATCTTGGCAGCCTTCTCGGAAACTGGGAAGCTCGTCCTCTGGCAGATGGACAACGCCTTTCTGTCGGGCCTGGTACCAGAACCGAGAGTCCTAACCTGCCACTTGGACAATAATGATCAGCCAGACTTGATCTTCTGCTACACGGAAGACCAGGGCATCGGGTCTGCGGCGGAAAACTGGACCAAAACGATGTACGTGTTCATGGATGGCGGCCGCGAGCGAAAAGCAGTGATTCCCATGGGCATGGCCGAAGTCGAGATCGACAAGGACAAGGGCAAAGTCAGTGACGGCACCGGCAAAGGGCCCGCAAAGAGGGTTGATTGTACAGCCTTTCTGGAATTGGACACGAAAGGAAGAAAGCGATTCGTCCGGATCTACGTTCTTTCGCGGACTATCCGGTGGACCGGGTCGGGACCAGAGCACAGGACTGAGAAGTGGCAATTGGAATACCACATGCCGGGAGACAAGACTGAGCATACAGTCTATCAGGAGAAAGATCCACGGCTGTTCCTGATGAAGAACATCGTTTGCTTTGGTGAATGGCTGACGCTGAAATGACCCCCGGCCCCTCCCCAGCTTCGCCACAGGCGGGCGGCGGTGTGGAAATGAAGCGCAGTCGGAGCATTTACATCTACTGGTCCGTGGCGCTGGCGGTGCTCATCGGTGCTGGCCTGTTCTGCTGGGCGGTGGTGGTGCCGGTGTGGCAGGTGCGGAGGGCTCTTGCCCGCCAGAGCTATAACTTGAATGTGAGAAGGATCGAGGAGGGAGCTTGGCGGATAGGAATGAGGGGCGGTTGGGGCCGGGCAGTGGGAGACCCGCCGATAGCCGACCCGATTGAGGTGCTCGGAGGTCCAGAGGCAGCTGCGGGGAAGCTCCATACTTACCTGATGTTTCCAAGGGTGGGCGCCAAGCGCAAGGAAGCTGTCTATCAGCTGTCTCGCTGTGGACCGCCAGCAACAGAAACACTCATCAGCCTATTGGACGACCAGGACGTGGAAATACGCCGTTGGGCTGCGTGGGCTCTCGGAGAGTTGGGACCCGGTGCAAACGGAGCGGAGGAGGCCTTGAGGCGTTTCTTCGAGGACTCGGATGAGGCAACTCGGATGGTGGCCCAGCAGGCGGTTGCGAAGCTCTACTACCCAGGTCTCGGCGAGTCCGGGAGATGGCACCCTAAGATGTTGAAGCCGATTCTAGAGAATGGAACGTATTCGACGGACGACACGCATGACTGAGATGACCGCCCCCGCCCCCTTGGCCCGCCGAAGCTCCGAAGGAGCGCAGGGGGCTTCCCCAGCTTCACCACAGTTGCCACAGAGCGGGCCGCCTGTGGACAAGAGGTCGAGGAAGGTCTATGTCCTTTGGGGCCTCGCTCTCACTCTGCTGCTGGTCACAGGGCTGGTGTGCTGGCAGATTGCCTTGCCGTACTTCCGAGTCCGCAGAGCCACAGAGCGTTGCGTGGACCTGACTGGATATCCACTCCTGGAACGAGCTCGTGCAGAGGTCGGTCGGCTCGGTGGCTCGCATGCGGCTGCGCGGCAGTTGGCCTTCTACCTGCGCCTGCCCGGGAGCATAGCGCCGAACCGCGAGATGGCCGCGTACCTGCTCGGCCACTGCGGGGCGGATGGCTTCGCTGAGTGTCTGAGAGTCTTCGCAGACAGGAATGAAGCCGTGGGAGTACGCACGTGGGCAGCGTGCGGATTGGCCGAGATCGGCGACTGCCAAGCTGTTGATGTACTGGTCACTGCACTCAAGGACGAGGACGCGAGAGTGCGCTACAACGCCGCCATTGCATTGAGGAACATCGGGGACCGTCGAGCAGTCCGGCCGCTTGTTGCCGCGCTCAAGGATGCTGACTGGAGAGTACGCAGCAATGCTGCAGAGGGGATAGGCGCCATGGGTGGCCCCGAAACTGTGGAGCCCGTCGTGGCGGTGCTCACGGACTCGCATTGGCTGGTGCGTTACCATGCGGCGAGAGCACTCGGGAACATCGGCGATTCAAGAGCCGTCGAGCCACTGCAAGCTGCGCTCAAGGACGAAAAGGAGGACGTCCGCCGAACCGCCGCGGAGGCCCTCAAGAAGATCAAGGCCGCACAGGAGCAGAAGTAGTGGATACCCCCGCCCCTTCCCCAGCGTCGCCACAGGAGCCTGCGCCTTCACAGGGCGGGCCGCCTGTGGAAACGCCTGTGGGCAAGAAGCGCCGCGGGATGCTGGCGTTCTATATCGGCACGGGCGTGGTCTTTGCCCTCTTTGTCGGCGGATGGATCGCCTGGACGCCCTTCAGGACGTGGTACAGGGAGCGACAGGTTCTGCGGGCTTACATGCGTGGCCTGGACACACGCGTGAGCTTCCAAGTCGTCAATGTATCGCTGGGGTCAGCGATGAGCGAGCTTGAAGGTATCGTGAATCTGGGTCCGACCATCGAGAACGCCGAAGGCCTCGACTGGGACAAGAATGTCAATCTGGAGTACTCGGATGTGCGCGCCGCTGTGGTCATTGAAGATCTGTGTGGGCGCGCTGGTGCCCGCTGGACGATCGCCGAGCGGGACGACGGCCTGGCCAGGACACCTACGCTGCGCCTAGTGATATCGAGCCCGGCACGCATCGCTGAACTGGAAGAGGCGAATCCACGGGTGACTGCTGTCGTTCACCGCTACCGCGTCGGGCTAGCAGAGGAATTGGGCCTGAAGAAGCCGGAGAAGCAGAAATGATGACCGCCCCCGCCCCTTCTGGACCTGCCAAGCGCTCCAAGCGGCTGTATGTGTATTGGGGCGTGGCGCTCACACTACTCCTCGCTGCCGGGCTGCTCTGCTGGAAGGTGGTGATGCCGTATTTCAAGGGCGAGCAGGACCAGAGTGAGGCCAAACCTGTGCCCCAGTGGATCGTCGCTCAAGAGGCAGAACGCCTTGGGAAAAATGCTCCGGCGGTCAAGATTGACCTGCGTTACCTTGAGTACCCCGAGGTAGTCGAGCACAAATCGGGAAGGTGGAATTACACGGTTTCTGTTCTTGCGCCGAAGGGCCGCTCCAGCGTGCGTGCGGGGATGCTGGTTTTCGAGGGCAAACTGGTCCGGAACACGGAACCAGACGAACGAATTTCGACGCCCTTTGGCATCATGCAGTTCTTTGACGGTAAGAAGTATCGATACCGTCAAGGCTGGTTCCCGATTCCTCAGAGATGACTCCCACCCCCACTCCCCCTTCCCCAGTTCCCCACAGCGGGGCACCGCCCGCGCCTGTGGAAAGTCCCCTAGAAGAGCGCCGGTCCAGGCGTGTTTACATCCTGTGGGGAATCTCGCTTACGCTGCTCGTCGCTGCCGGGTTGTTCTGCTGGCTGGTGGTGGTGCCGGTAATGGAAGTGCTAAAGGCGGTGAAGCCGGTCGGCAGTGTCTACATGCTTTGGTGGCATGATGAGGACGAGATATTCCCCAATGCGAATAAATGGCAGGACGACGCCAACTTGTCTTTCGGAATACCGCCAACCAGCCGGAAAGAGGTCATGCCCATCATAGAACAGTTGGGCGGGCAGGTGAGTGCCGCGCGCAAATTGAATCTCTTCCTGCGGCTGCCAACCTGGCTGACCGGCGCTGACAAGGTGCCTGATGAGGGGAATCTGCGGTCAATGGCGATCTCCTACGCTGATAGGGCTGCCTTCCTGCTGTGCTACTGCGGTGAACCCGCAGTTCCGGAACTTCTGTCGTTGACGGACCATCCTGACCGTGGTGTGCGTCTGTGGGTGACGTCCGGACTCGCTAGCATCAGGCCCCAAGGCCCAGAGGTTACGGCTGTGCTTAAGATGATGGCACTCAAGGATGAGGACGAGACTGTCCGCCAAGCCGCCGCCGAAGCTCTCAGGCGAATCAAGACAGCACAGGAGAAGGACAAGTAGCGAATGACCGCCCCCGCCCCCCCGCCGCGGGGAGGCGCTGACCGGCCGGAGCGCCCCTACGGCGAGGTGACCCCCTCCTGGAACGTCTTGTAGAGCGGGAAGTGCACGTCCAGGCCGGTGAGGGTCAGCACCCGGTTGATGTGCGGGTTGCTGTTTACGACGAAAAAGCGGCAGCCGGTCTTCTTGCACTCCGCGTTCATCCAGATCAGGGTGCCGATCCCGCAGCTGGTGATCTGGAGCAGCTCGTCGAGCTCCACGGCCAGGCCCACCGCGCCGGCGTCGAGCTTGCCCTGGACCGCGGCCATCAGGTCGTCGCAGGCCTCGGGGGTCAGCCGGCCGCGCAGCTTGAGGACGTCGAAGCCCGACTCGACGCGCTCCGCCAGGCTGAAATCGCCGCCGTCCACGCCAGGCCTCCCCCGCAACTCCGTGCGGCGGGCAATCTTAGCGACCCGGCCGCGGATTGCAACGCGCCCCGCGCGCCCCGCTTGCATCCGGCCCGGCCCGCGGGCATAATCCCCGGCGTAAAGGCACTCAGCGACGAGGCCAAGCCCCGGCTGCGAAACGACCTGCGCCTGCTGCCCGCCCAGGCCGGCGGCGTCCGCGCGGTGGTGATCCAGGACCCCCTGGGGCTGCTGGCCAAGCCCATGCTCCTCGGCGGCCAGGCCCTGGCGCTCCTGCCCATGCTCGACGGGGGGCACTCCGTGCTGGACATCCAGACCGAGCTGACCCGCCGGGGCGGCGTGCTGGTGACCAGCGAGCAGGTCCAGGCCGCCGTTGACAAGCTGGACGAGTCCTTTCTCTTGGACAGCGAGCGCTACCGGGAGGCGCGCGCGGCCGTGGTCCGCGAGTTCGTCGCGCAGAAAACCCTGCCCTGCGCCCACGCGGGCGAGGCCTTCCCTCCCGACGCGCGGGCCTTCGCGGGCTGGGCCGAGGGGCTGCTCGCGCAGGGCGAAGCTCCCCAGGCGGAGGACGGGGAGATCGTCGCGGTCGTCGCCCCGCACATCGACTTCCGGGTCGGCGCGGGGGTCTACGCCGCGGCCTACGTGCCGCTCCGCGGGCGCCAGTACGACCGCGTCGTCATCCTCGGCGTGGGCCACTCGCTGGGGGAGGCGCCGCTGGCTCTCACCGACAAGGACGTGGAAACCCCGGCGGGGACGCTCCCCTGCGACCGGGAGCTGGTCGGCGAGCTGCGCGCGGCGGCCGGGGAGGCCGCGGCGCCCGACGACTTCGCCTTCCGCGGGGAGCACTCGGTGGAGTTCCAGGCCGCGCTCCTGGCCCACGTCCTGGGCGCGGGGTTCCGCGCCGTCCCCGTGCTCTGCGGCTCGTTCGGCGGCGCGCTCGAGGAGCACGGCCGCGCCGCGGAGGTCCCCGGGGTGGGCGCGTTCCTGGCGGCGCTCAAGAAGGCAGTCAGCGAAGAGGGCACGCGCACGCTGCTGGTCGCCGGCGCCGACCTTTCCCACGTGGGGCCCAAGTTCGGGGACGAGATGTCCTCGCGGGCCATCGCCGAGGAGAGCGAGGAGCACGACCGGAAGCTGCTGGCAGCGCTGACCGCCCTCGACGCGGCGGCCTTCTGGGCCGAGGGCCGGCGCGCCGGGGGCAGGTTCAACGTCTGCGGCTTCAGCGCGCTGGCCTGCCTGCTGGAGCTCCTGCCCGCGGGAACGCGCGCGCGCCAGGCCGCCTATCACAACTGGCACGAGGAGCCCACCCGCTCGGCGGTGAGCTTCGCCGCGGCGGTGCTAACGCGATAGCTTCCCGTCCGAGAGCAGCTCCGGCTTCGGCCCCGAGAGGACCGCGACGCCCACGCGCCCGGAGAGCCTGAGGCCCCCGGCGGTCAGCGGCCCCCGGTCCTTAGCGCTCCGGTCATCGAAGACGATCAGGACCTCTCCGCCCCTGCGGCGCACGCGGTAGGCGGCGGCGCCGGACTTGGCGCTGGCCTTCACCCGCTCGACGGCGAGAGGCTTCTTACCCTTGCCCAGCACCTGGAGCACGAAGTCGAAGGTCACCCGGCCCCTGCCCCGGCGCTTCCACATGCCGTACGGCGCGTTGACCAGCAGGGCGGGCTTCTTGCCCTTCTCCGGGGGCGACCAGTGCTTGCCGCGTCCCGCGCTCATGCCGCCGGTCCGGTTCGCGTACTTGCCCTGGAGCACCTTCGGGCCAGCCAGGCCGTCGGTCGCGCCCGGTGCCGGCCCGCAGAAGAGCTCGAAGGGGCCGCCCAACGCGGTGGACATGCTCATGGCCTTCCTGTCGACAACCGGCTTCTGGGGTACGAGGTGCAGCAGCCACTCGTAGTCGTGCTCGCCCTTGGAAACCAGCACGTCGTGCACGAAGACAAGCCCCGGCTTGACGAACACCACGGTGCGCTCGAAGGAAACGGAGGGCTTCAGCCGCCTGAAGCCGTCGGTGGTGGCGCGGGCGATGTCCGCCGCCCGGCCGGCGCGGAAGAGAGTCAGCTTGGGGCGGGAGATGTGCTTGTAACTCCAGTAGCTCTGGGGTGTGCCGTCGCCCTGGCCGTCGACCAGCACGGTGTTGTGCCCCCGGGCGGTGTGGAAGTACCTGTAAAAGCTGGGATCGTCGTAGTTGCCCAGCTGCGGGTCGCAGGCCAGCACCTGGCTGCCGGCGTGAATGACCAGGTTGGGCTTGCCCGCGTGCCAGTGTCCGGAGGCGTGATTGGAGGCGTCCAGCACGACGCAGGTCGCAGTCTTGTCCCACGCGGAGCGCATGAAGGCGAAAGCTGCATGTTTGAAGGCCCGGCTGGTCGGGGGAGGCTTGGCGCCCGCGGCCTTGCCGCCGTCCTCAACGGCCAGCATGTCCGGGCGGCCGAGCACCTTGCCCACGCGCTGGCGCAACGCCTGGCTGGGACTGGGCCAGCAGTCGTTCAGGGGAACCAGGCGTCCGTCGGGGGCCGTGGAGTGCAGCAGGAAGTCGGCCATGAGGTTCAGAGACCTGGCCATCCATTCCGGCGGCTTCCCGCCGTTGGAGGTCAACACCTCGTAGGGATCGAGATACAGGCCGAGCACACCCGCGTGGTACGACGGGGAGTTCTCCTTCTGGACGCCCTGGGGGTCGTGGTCGAGCTTGACGTGCTCGCGAAGGATGCGCAGCCCCAGCCGCTTCCAGGCGGCGGAACTCTTGAACTCGGGCAGCAGCACCCCGGCGGCCACCAGGGCGGGGGCGTGGTGCGCCTGGTGGTTGCCCTTGCGCGGCCCCATCTTGGCGAAGTGACTGGACAGGTAATCCATGTGCTGCTGGATGGAGACCAGCAGAGACCTGTGGAACTCCGCCGGCACGTCCTTCCATCCGCGACTGGCCATGAAAACGCTGAGCAGCAGGCGGCCGCGGATGCCCACCTCGATCTCCCGCCACGCGAAGCCGTCGACGCTCTGCCGCCACCAGCCCTTGACCGGCAGCTTGGGCGGGGGGCAGTCCCGGTACCACTCCAGGAACGTCCTGGCGGCCGCCTGCCGCAGGTCGGCCCGCCCCGAGGCGACGGCCGCCGGCACCCAGCTGCCCAGGAAGCGCAGGCGATTGCGCCCCCAGTAGTTTTCCCACATCTTCCTGGGGGGGCGCTTGCCGTGCTCCCAGTCCACCTTGCCCTTCACGCGCCAGGCGGACAGGTTGCGGGCGGCCCCCCTGACGGCCCTGGCCACGGCCTTCTCGCCGGTCTTCGACCACCCGGAAATTCGGGGATCGACCGGCTTCTTGCGCCCGCGGTAGTGTTTCAGCAGAGCTTCCCAAGCCCCCTTGGCGTCCCCGGCCCCGAGGGCTTTCTTGACCTCCGCCATTTCCGGGGCGTCCAAGCGCACCGATTTCTCAATGAACTGCTCGTCGGACCGCACGTGCCTGGCGGGAGCGAGCTCGCCGGCCACAGCCGCCGAACTGCAGACCGCGATTGCCAGCAGGAGGAGACCGGGAATCAGGTATTGGCTCATCAACGCTCTCCTACGACCATCTCTACCGGGTGGGAATCTAACCGGTCGAGGCCAGCTTTCAACGGGAGTTTCGCCATTTGCGCCGTGACCGGCTGCGCCTATCATTAGTTTATAGCCGCCAGCTTCTGGAGGGCTGAAATGCCGAAAGCCGTCTGTCTCCCGCTTCTACTCTTCGCCGCCGTAATCCTGACGCTGCCGCCCGGCCGGGCGCTTCCCGGCGAGCCGGCCGGCTACAGGGCCGTCGAGGCCCACGACCGGCGGGTCTACGAAGCGGTGGGCCCCGCGGTGGTGGGCATCACCTGCCGGACCAGCCCCACCCAGGGCTACTTCGGCACCGGGGTGGCCGTCTCCGGCGACGGCTACATCCTGACCAGCACCACGGTGGTGCCCAAGGGCGCAACCAACATCAAGGTCTTCTTCCGGGGGGCCATGGAGAAGCAGGCCGAGATCGTCGGCCTGGACGATGCCACCGAGGCGGCGCTGATAAAAGTTGACGCCAAAGGGCTCCGCTTCGTGCCCCTGGCCGACTCCGCCAAGGCCCGGCCCGGCGAGATGGCCTACACCTTCGGCAACCCCTTCGGCACGCTGAGCTCGGACGACAAGGTCTCCTTCTCCAGCGGCTTCATCAGCGGGGTCTACAAGCTGGCCGAGAACGGCGACTTCCAGTCCAAGTACCGGGACCTGGTCATCGAAACCGAGGCGGCGGTCAACCCCGGCTCCGACGGCGGCCCGCTGATCGACGGGCAGGGCCGGCTCTTGGGCATCATCAGCCTGGGCTACTCCGAGCGGCGCTGGCTGGGGGCGGTGGTGCCGACGCACCGGATCGCCGCCAGGTTCGAGGAGCTCAAGAAGAAAAAGCCCCCGGACAGGCACCTGGTCCCGCCCGCGGCGGTGCTCCTGCGCGAGGCCGCCTGGCAGAAGGCCATCGCCAAGGTGGCTCCTGCGGTGGTCCAGGTCTTCGTCGGCCGCGAGGAGAAGGTGCCCCCCAAGCGCGAGGGGCTCACCTATCCGCAGATGCGCGCGGAGGCCGCCAAGAGATACAAGATGCGGCCCGCCGGCCCGGCCAGCGGGGTGCTGGTCTCCGCCGGGGGGCACATCCTCACCGCCCACTACCACCTGACCGGCAAGGTCAACCGCAACCAGATCAGGGTCCGCCTAGCCGACGGGCGGGAGCTGAAGGCCAAGATGCTGGGCTTCGACAAGAGCCTGGACCTGGTCATGCTCAAGGTCGAGATCGGCAGGGGGGAGGGGCAGCTCGCGCCGGACAGCTTCCTTCACGCCGAGCTGGCCAGGGGCGCCAAGGTCGAAGTCGGCGACTGCCTGACCGTGCTGGGCCGCAGCGAGGACCTCAAGACCGTGACCGCCAACCGCGGGATGGTCAGCGCCGTGGGCCGCGGCCGGCGCGGCACGGTGCAGACCTCGGCCTTCATCAACTACGGCAACTCCGGCGGGCCGGCGGTGGACATCGCCGGGAACCTGGTGGGGGTCAGCGGGCACGTCAGCCACCGCTCCACCCGGGGGCTCAACTCCGGCATCGGCTTCGTGACCCCGGCGGCGACCATCCGCAAGATATACGCCGACCTGGCCGCCGGCAAGGAGGTCAAGCCCCCGCGGCGCACCTTCCTGGGGGTGGGCCCCGGGCGGGGCAAGCCCACCCTGCTGGGCGCCCCGGTGGGCCGGGTGCTGCCCGGCTCGGCCGCCAAGAAGGCCGGCATCAGGCCCGGCGACACCATCACCCACGTCGCCGGCGTGCGCGTGGAGAGCTGGTCGCGCCTGGTCCGCCAGATAACCGGCCGCCGGGCCGGCGAGCAGGTCAAGTTCACCGTCCGCCGGGGAAACAAGACGCTGGAAATCCAGGTCACGCTGGGGAGCAGCGAATGAGAACGTCCAAGATCACCGCCCTGGCCGCGGCGCTCGCGGCCGCCCTGGTCCTTTCCGCCCCGGCGCGCGCCGGGACGGGCGCGTCCGCCATCGACAGGGACATGGCGCTAACCATCAGGAAGCTGGTGCCCGCCTACGTCTTCGTGGGCGGGGGCAGCGGGGTGGCCATCAGCCCGGACGGCTACGTGCTGACCAACCACCACGTGGCCGGCAAGTCCAAAATATGGAAAGTCCGCCTGGCCGGCGGGGACGTCTACGTGGCGGATCTCGTGGGCACCGACCCGGTGGGCGACGTGGCCCTGCTCAAGATGCGCAAGGCGGACGGCGTGGCCCACGTGGCCATGGGCGACAGCGACGCGGTCCGCGTGGGCCAGACGGCGATCGCCATCGGCAACCCCTTCGGGCTGGGCATGACCGACGACTCGCCGACGGTCACCCGCGGGGTGATCAGCGCCACCAACCGCTACCAGGGCAACTACTCCGACGCCATCCAGACCGACGCGCCCATCAACCCGGGCAACTCCGGCGGGCCGCTCCTGACCCTGGACGGCAAGCTCATCGGCATCAACGGGCGGATAAACACCCGCTTCGGCACGCGCTCGAACACCGGCATCGGCTACGCCATCAGCATCAACCAGATCAAGCGCTTCCTGCCGGCGCTCAAGGCCGCCAAGGGCGGCAAGGTGCACCACGGGACCATCCGCGGCCTGATCCTCCGGCGCTTCAACCCCAGCCTGGGCGGCGAGGACAAGGCCATCGTCCGGAGCGTGGCCAAGGGCAGCACCGCCGAGAAGGCCGGCCTCCAGCCCGGCGACGTGATCCTCTCGGTGGACAACTACCCGATAGTCAACTACGCGCGCTTCGCGGGGGTGCTGGGCACCTACCCCTCGGGCGCCACCGTCAACGTGCAGGTCCGGCGCGGCGACGCCAAGCAGGACCTGGCCGTCAAGCTGGACCTCCGGCCCATCCCCGGCCCGGTGGAGTTCGGCTGGACCGCCGAGCGGCTCAGCACCAAGAGCCTCAAGGAGGACGGGGGCATCAAGCTCAAGGCGGTCAAGGCCGGCGGCGCGGCCGAGAAGGCCGGGCTGAAGGCCGGGGACGTGGTCACCGAGCTCTCCGGGGTGAAGCTGGACAACCCCATGCGGGTGGTGGCCATGATGCGCAGGGGCTTCGAGCCCGGGCTGCCGGTGAAGGGCAAGGCCAAGCGCGAGGTCGAGGAGGACGGCAAGAAGGTCACCAAGGAGATTGCCTTCACCATCAAGCCGGCGCGCGGCAAGCGGGCGGACCTGGGCTTCCGCTACAGCTACGACCGGACCGCCGGCGCCCTGGTGGTCGCGGAGGTCAAACCCCGCGGCCCGGCGGCCAAGGCCAAACTCCAAGTGGGCGACCTGGTCACCCACCTGGGCGGTGTGGACCTCAGCAATCCCCGGGCGGCCATGCTGGCCCTGCGCCGGGTGCGCCCCGGCCAGAAGCTCAAGCTCAAGATAAAACGCAGCGTCGAGGAGGACGGCAAGCAGGTCACCAAGGAGCTCGAGCTGGAACTCAAGGTGGGGAGCAAGTAGGCTAAGGGCGACGCGACTCACCCACAATTAGTTAGGAATCGGCTGCAAGCTCATGGCTGTCTGGCAGTACAAGTTCACCATGGTTCCCCAGGCAGGAATAGAGTCCGTCCATGGATGCATTCCTGATTGCGTTGAGAGTTTTCGAGGTGTATGGGACGATGAAGGATTTGACCCGGAAGCGGAGCTGCCCAACTACTGGCAAGGAGTGGCGCCGCCGGAGAACTTTAGCGATGACTTTCGCTCTCTGCTCCCAGAAAGAGAATCATGGAGTGATGATGCATTGATGTTTGGCATTAGTGGTGGTGACCAAGTAGAGCTTTGGAAAGGTGACAATATATCGGTGCGCATGGACTTGAGAGCCCCGAATCGAGAGTTGCTGGATTCCATCTTGAACCTTGCCGCAAGAGAGCAATTGATGATCGTACCATTGGAGCATGGCCGACCTCTTCTACCTATAGAACCATTGGTCATAGAGGACATTCAAGGTTCCGATGCTTATTCTTTTGTGGAAGATCCTAGAGGATTCTTGACCTCCTTGAACAAGAGAAGAGGCAATGACCAACAAACCGGTCCTGCGAAAGCGGCCCCGTAACCCCGCTGTCCCCGCTTGTGCGGTTGACCGGACATTTCCTTGAACCGGAGGCCCCAAGTGGTGTATCCTTAATATTAGCAAGCGAATCTGCGCACTTGGGGAGGTTGCATGATGCTCAGCAGGCGCATGGTGGGAACGGTAGTCCTGGGGGCGGTGCTGGCGGGACTCGCCGGCCGGGCCGCCGGGTGGGAGGTCAAGCTCAACGTCGTCGAAAAGTGGGGCCAAGGCGGCGTCCGTCACGTCACCGGCGGCGTGCCCCTGCTCCCCGGCCAGGCCAAAGACGTCAAAAAGCTGCGCCTGGCCTACAAGGGCCGCGACGGCAAGCTCGTCGCCGTGCCCGCGCAGTTCCGGGTGCTGGCCCGCTGGTGGCGGGCCGACAACAGCATCCGCTGGGTGCTGGTGGACTTCGTGACCACCATGGGCAACACCCAGACCAAGGTCTTCTACATCACCGACGCCGAGATCGCCGCGCCCGCGCCCAAGGCCCCGGCGACCGTGACCGAGACCGACGACGCGGTCACCGTCAGCACCGGCCGCGCGGTGTTCACCATCAACAGGAAGAAGTTCAACTTCCTCGATAAAGTAACCGTCGCCGGCGTCGAGGTCGTCGCCGGAGCGGCGGACACCGGCTCAGTAGTCGAGGACACCTACGGCAACAAGTACTTCTCCTCGGCGGGGACGACCAGCGTGAAGGTCCTCGAGAAAGGCCCCATGCGCGTCTGCGTGCGCGCGCGCGGCCGTCACGTCAACCCCGAGGGCAAGGGCTACGGGCCGGGCATGTACATGTTCGACGTCTTCATGCACTTCTACGCGGGCAGCAGCGCGGTCTACGTGGACTACGTGGTCTGCAACAACCCTTCGAAGTCAGTGGGCGCGCCGACCTTCGAGGACGCCTCGCTGCTCCTCAGGCTCAAGGGCGGCGCCGGGGGCTACACCGTCTACGGCATGGGGCCCTTCAACGGTACTCTGGCCGACGGGGCCATGAATCTCTACCAGGACTCCAACGGGGCCGAGACGTGGAAACGCTGCCAGGGCTACGCCGGCCGGGGCCCCGGCGGGGCCAACTTCCCGCCGGGCAAGACGGTCAGCTTCCGGGGCTACAAGGTGCTCCAGGGCGCCGGCGAGGGGGCCAAGACCCTGGCCAGCGGCGACCGCGCCCGGGGGATACTGGCCGCCGGCAACGGCAGGGCCGGGGTCGTGGTGCACACCCGCGACTTCTGGCAGCAGTTCCCCAAGGCGGTGGGGGTCAGCCCCGACGGCACCGTGCGCTTCGGGGCCTTCCCCCGCGAGAGCAAGCTGCCTCATTTCATAGAGGACGGCAGCGGCAAGGGCCACGAACTCTACCTGCTCTTCTACGTAAAGGGCAAGCCCAGCGGCTACGCGACCGCCGGCAACGGCCGGCCCTGGCCGCATGTCTTCGCCGACAGCTGGGACTACCCGGTCTTCCCGCGGCCGGAACTGGCGCACATCGCCGCGGCCGGCGCGCTCACCGACGTGGGCCCCTCCTCGGTGCCCAAGAATTTTTCGGTAAAGACGACCGTCGGCGGCACTAACTACGAGCTTGACATCCGCAATCGCCGCCAGTCCATGCCCGACGCCTACTGGGGCAACGGCTACGGCTGGCAGGTCTTCGGCAGCACCTGGCAGGCCTTCGGCGGGCACTCCACCAAGGGCGCGCGCCAGCCGATGAAGGAGGACTTCTACCTCTACCGCTGGTACTGGACGGGGTTCAAGAACTGGTACCTGGTCGGCCAGCGCCGCAGCCGCAACTTCCGCGACGTGCGCAACTACCGCATCGAGGGGGTCAACCCCCTGGGCTTCAAGAGCTGGACGGCCTTCCGCAAGAACTTCAACAGCGAGCAGTACACCGGCCGGCCCCAGCCCAAGAACGAGGAGCTCACCAAGTATTCCCAGGGCAAGTACTACCGCAACCACTGGGAGCTGCCCAACCCCTCGCACATGACCATGGACCTGGTCTACGACCGCTACCTGCTCTTCGGCGACCAGCGCGCCTTCGAGAACATGCGGATCATCGCCGGCCACGGCGGCAACTACGCGGCCTACACC
>CAZONU010000041.1:16352-18576 GCA_964581145.1 uncultured Planctomycetia bacterium | reverse complement strand
GGTGATGGTCCTGCTCAACGCGCCAGCCTCCGGGCCAGGGGCGCCAGCTTCCGGGCCGCGCCCTTCAGGGACGTGCAGTAACCCAGCCGGGCCAGGACCTCGACGCCCCGGCGCCGGAGCTCGCCGGCGTTGGAGGCCCGCGAGGCGTCGGCGCGGCGGGCCCGGCAGTTAAGCACGGCGCCGGGGACGTCGAGCCCCTTGCGGCGGGCGTAGTCCAGCGTGAGCAAGGTGTGGTTCAAGACCCCCAGGCGGTCGGCGGCGACGACCAGAAGCGGCAGCTTCATCCGGCGGGCGAGGCCGGCCACGTCCAGGCGCGCCGAGAGCGGCACGGCCAGGCCGCCGACGCCCTCGACGATCATGAACTCGTGGCGGCTCCCCAGGCGCCCGAAAGCGGCGAGTATCTTCCTGGCGTTGACCGGCCGGCGCTCGCGCCGCGCGGCCACCGAGGGGCCCAGAGGGGCGGCGTAGCGCACCGGGTTAATGTCGTCCAGAGAATCGTCACAGCCGGCGGCGGCGAGGAGGATTTCCGCGTCGCCGGATACCAGTCGCCCGCGGACGCGCCGGCAGCCGGAGGCCACCGGCTTCATGACCCCGGCGTCCAGCCCGGCGCGGCGTAGCGCGGCGGCCAGCGCCGCGGCCACGAAGGTCTTGCCGACCCCGGTGTCGGTGCCGGTCACGAAGATGCCCCGCGGCGCGCGGGCGGTCATGGTGCTGCGGTCCCCTAAAGAAACCGGCGCGGGGGGCACTTCCCGCCGCGCCGGACCGTTCCCGGACGCTGGCCTAGAACCTGGCTCCCACGCCGAAGGTGAAGCCCTTGAAGCCGACCTTGGCCTTGTCGTCGCCGGACTCCACGTCGATCTCCAGCGCGCGGTAGCCGGCGCAGGCGTAGAAGCGCCCGCCGGCGAGGCCGTACTTGAGGCCCACCTCGTACTCCAGGAAGTAGCCCTCGAAGTCCCCGTAGCCGACGTACAGGCCGGCGACCTCGCCGTAGATGCCCAGGCCCCCGACCAGGGTGACCTCGCCCTGCAGGCCGACGATCGGCACCGGCGCGTCGTACTTCGCCTTCTCCTTGCCGACCAGGCTGTTCTCCAGCGAGACCTCGACTTCCAGGTACTCGGTGCCGAAGATGGTCCCCAGGCGCATCATGCTGGTGTTAATCCAGTCCTTCTCCCAGGCCAGGCGGTAGATGGTGGTCTCCATGTCGGACTCCACCTCTACGCCCAGGACGAAGGTCTCGCCGCCGAAGTCGATCTGGAGCTCGGGGAGGTCGTCGCCGGAGAGCTCGACCTTCATGCGCGAGAGGGTGACGCGCTGGCCGGCGGCGCCCCACCACACCTTGATGAAGGGGATGTCGTCCTGGGAGTCCATGTCCAGGTCGCTCTCCAGGCTGACATCCGTGCCCTCCAGCAGGTCGGTGGTGCTGGAGACCTTACTGTCCATGGCCGGCTGCCAGAGCTTGACCTCCACCCCCACCAGGGCGCGGGCCTCGCCCAGGCAGAGGGCCAGGACCGCCAGCGGCAGCAGCGGCAGCAGCTTGCTCAGCTTCATGGCCGGTCCCTCCTCCAGTTTCGGATCAGTTCTGCTCGGCGGGCTCCGCCACGCGGGCCCTGGTCCGGCTGCGGAACTCGCGCTCGTGATGCTTGACGATGATGCCCTCGCGCATGTAGATGACTTCCTCGGCGATATCCTTGGTGTTCTCGCCCACCCGGGCCAGGGCCAGGGCCGCGCGGGCCATGCGCATGGCCCGGGGGATGCGCCGGGGGCGCTTCTCGGCGGCGGCCGCCAGCCCGTCAATGACCTGGCGGAGGTCCTCCTCGGCGCCGGCGTGCTCCTCCCAGATCTGCCAGGCCAGGTCCACGTCGCGGCCCAGCAGCGCCTCCACGCTCTGGCGGACCATCACCTCCACGCGCTCCAGCATGTCCCCCAGGTCCGGCTGGTCCGGCCCGGAGTCCGGCATGTGCGCCAGGGCCAGGACCTGCTCGGCGATGACCACCGCCTGGTTGCCGATGCGCTCCAGGTCGTTGTTGATCTTCATGGCCGCGGTCAGGAAGCGGAAGTTCTCGGTGTCCCCGGCCTCGCCGGAGAGGAGCTCCAGGCACTCGCGGTCGATGAAGATCTCCATCTCGTCGATGTCGGTGTCCAGGCTGATGACCTCGTAGGCGAAGCGGGTGTTGCTGTCCACCAGGGCCATCACCGCGGTGTCCACGTTGCGCTCGATCCGCTC
>CAZONU010000041.1:0-16342 GCA_964581145.1 uncultured Planctomycetia bacterium | reverse complement strand
CTATTCCCCGTCCTCGGCGGGCGCCTCGGTGCGGGCGCTCTCCTCGGCCGGCGGCACCTCCGGCGGCCCGGCCCCCGCTTCCCGGGCGGCCGCCGCCGGCCGGCGCTTGGTCCTGAAAACGCTCAGCAGCCGGGCCAGCAGCCCCCCGCCCCGCAGGCGGACGAGCTCGGCCCCGTCGACCCAGCGGCCGAAGCACACCAGGCAGGTGCGCAGCGCCGCGCCGCGGACCTCGCCGCTCCTGACCGCCACCAGGTCGCCGCCGCACTCCGGGCACTTGAGCTTCTCGCCGCCGGGGGTCGCGGGGGGGACCTCCGCGCCCTTCTCGGGGGCCAGCTCGCCCAGGCGGGGCATGACCGCCTCGATGCTGGCGAAGGGCACCCAGGCACCGCGGCAGGAAGAGCAGACCCCGGCCCGGCCGGTGCCTATCTGCCTTTCGGCGATCTCGGAGCTGCAGCGCGGGCAGTTCACGGCCGGGGACGAGCTCCTTTCGTCTGCTGCGTCCGCTACTTCTTCTTGCCGAGCCGCTTGGCCAGCTTCTCGGCGGTGACCGCCCCCACCCGTCCGTCGGAGAACAGGCACCAGTGCACGCCGCGGGCGTCGGCCTTGGCCGAGTACATCACTACGGTGTTGGCCACTGCGTTGGGGCTGCGCCCGGTCACGTAGCGGTAGCCGGTCTTGGTGTTGACCTCGGCGGCCTTGGTGATCTTGACCTTGGCCTCTTCCTGCTCGAGGGTCAGGAAGTTGGAGCTGTCGGCCACGTAGACCTTGTAGAGCTCGGAGAGCTTGATGGGGTAGCGGCCGAAGTCGGTGGCGAAGGTCTCCAGGCCCCGCCAGACGGCCTTGAGCTTGTAGGTGTGGGCGGTCTCCTCGCGCTGGGCCGCGGCCTTCATGGCCTCCACCCAGCCGCGCAGCCCCGCGCCGGCGCTCAGGGGCAGCATGCCCACCGGGCTGTGCACCTCGACGGTCAGGCCGGTCCTGGCCGGGGACTTCTCGCGGCGCACCGACCAGACCGCGCCGCTGAGCTCGCCCAGGACCTTGTCGGCGGGCGGCAGGTCCACGTCCTTGCCCAGGAAGCCGCCGGCCGCGTAGAGCAGCTCGCCGCCCCGGCGCAGGTCGGCGTAACCCAGGCTGACCTCCTGCTTGGAGGTGTCCAGCTTGGCGCGGGCCGCGTCGTAGTCGGGCTTGTCCTTGATGCAGGAGCTCTGCCGGTCCGGGTCGGTCTGGCGGACGGCCATCTTGACCACCCGGGCGCTGGTGCCCAGGATCAAGTAGCGGTTGGCCAGCGCGTAGGCCTTGAAGGGGCCGCCCAGGGGGCCTTTCTCCTTGAGCTTCTCGAACCCGGGGAGGCTCAGCTTGGGCACCGAGAGGGGAGCCGCCGTTTTCCCGGCCTTCTTCGGGGGCTTGATCCAGAACTTGAGCCGGGCGCCCATGTACTTCTCGGAACGGAACTTCTGCCTGGAGACCCCCTCCAGCTTCTTGAGCACCTCCTCGGTCTCCTTGAGGTTTTGGGGCTGGACCACCAGCAGGAGATCGGCGTTGGTGCTCGGGCCCATGCCGGTGACGGTCACCGCCACGGCCCAGTCGCCGGCCAGGGCGGGGAGAACTTTCTCCTCCATGGACAGCCCGGCCTTCCTGGCCAGGGCCGCCAGCTTGCCCAGGAAGTCGCCCTGGAACTGGAGCGGCGCGGCGGCGCCGGCCGGGGCCAGGGACTTCTGCAGCTCACCGCGCAGCTGGTAGGACCTGGCCAGCGCCTCGACGTTCACTTTCTTGAGCTCGTAATAGAGGGCGTCCAGGGGGATCAGCTTGGCCAGGGCCTCGCTGGGGCCGGTCGCCGGGAACATCTTGAACAAAGCGCTGTCCGGTTCCAGGGCCGCGAAGAAGCTCTCGCGCACCGCGCCCGTGGAGAAGCTCACCGCGGCGGCCACGTAGCGCAGCCCCTTGCAGGCGTCCTTTGCGGCCTTGCGCTGCTCGGGGGTCATCTCCTCGCGGGCGGCCAGGTCCACCAGGGACTTGACGTCCGCTCTCAGGTAGACGTCCGCGTTCTTGCCCAGGTGCTCGCGGACCCCGGTCCACTCCCGGTCGCGGGAGATGCTGTGGTCGCCCTTGCTGACCGCGGCGGCCAGGACCTTCTCGTAGAGCCCCCCGCCGACGGCGATGACCAGCTGGTTGCCGACGAAGCCGTGGCTGACGGCCTCGCGCTTCTGGAAGACGATGCGGTCGTACTCGAAGTCCCCGCGGGTCGCCGTGCTGATGCTGGACTCGCGATCCAGGCCGGCCCACTTCTTGAGATCCTCCACGGAGTCGCGGAAGGCGTCCATCTCCCGCTCGTCCATCTCGCCGACCAGCAGCAGCCGGTGGCCGCCCTTGCCGCCGGCCGGCGGGTAGAGAGCCACGATGACCTCGCCGCCCAGGAGTTCGCTCATGCGCACCAGGATGTCCACCATCCCGCCGGGTCCGGGCCGACCCTTGCGCGCGGGGGGGACCTTGCGCAGGGTGTCGATGACCTCCTTGCGCCAGACGCGGCCGAGCATCTCCTCGTCCATCAGCCGGCCCAGGGGGCTGTCCTTGACCGAGCGGCGGGTGCGGGCCACCTCGCTGAACTCCACCAGCACCCCGGCGCCTTCCGGCACCAGGGTCGCGGCCTTGTAGCGGACGATCTCCTTCTTCCTGGCGGTCCCGTCGGGGCCCTCCGCGCCCGCCTCGCGCGGCTGGTGCCTCCTGGGGGGCTCCTCGACGTCCACCCCGCTGAGGTCGACCTTCTTGTCGGGGAGCTTCCCGCTGACCCGCTTGGCGTCGGGGTCCTCCACGACCTTGTCGCCGGCCCGGGCCGACAGCGCCGCCGCCAGGCAGAAGCACGAGAGAACCAGGAAGATTCCAAGGCGCAGCTTGCGCATGGTCATAACCTCCCCCAACCCGGGAAAAGCCTCACGCCACCGCCCCGGACCGCGCGGCCGACCGCTTCCGGCCGCGAATTCCGGCTCCCGGGGCGCAATAAATAGATGCTAGGGCCGGGGTGGGCCAAAGTCAAGGGAGTTTCAAAGGGGGCGGTTGAGGGCGGGGGCGGCCGAAAACGGGAGGTGCAGCGCGGCCTGCGCAAGGCCCTGCCCCTGAGCTGGCAAGCGCGGGCGGAAGGGTTAGAATGGCCCGCATGACCCAGTCCGCAGCGGCCCCCTCCATTGAGTACGCCGGCGGCCGGCGCTTTTACCCCTTCAGCCAGTTCCTCCGCGAGCGCTTCGGCTGCAAGGTCTACAAGCTGACCGTGGACGCCGGCTTCACCTGCCCCAACCGCGACGGCTCCAGGGGCACCGGCGGCTGCATCTACTGCGAGAACCGCTCCTTCAGCCCGGCGGCCGGGTCGCGGCTGAGCGTCGGCGGGCAGATCGAGAAGGAGAAGCGCCTGGCCGCCCGGCGCTACAAGGCCGGGAAGTTCATCGCCTACTTCCAGCCCTTCACCAACACCTACGGACCGGTGGAGAAGCTGCGCGCGCTCTACGAGGAGGCCCTGGCCGCCCCCGACGTGGTCGGCCTCAGCCTGGGCACCCGCCCGGACTGCACCCCGCCGGAGGTGCTCGACTACCTGGCCGAGCTCGCCGGGCGCACGCACCTGTGGGTCGAGTACGGCCTGCAGAGCGCCCACGACGCGACCCTGGAAAAAATCAACCGCGGCCACGACTACGCGGAGTTCGCCGACGCGGTGGCGCGCGCCCAGCGGCGGGGCATCTTCATCTGCGTGCACCTCATCCTGGGGCTGCCCGGTGAAACGCCCGCGATGATGCGCGAGACCGCCGAGCGGGTGGCGTCTTTCGGCGTGGACGGCATCAAGCTCCACCACCTGCACGTGGTCCGGGACACCGAGTTGGAGGCCATGCACCACCGCGGGGAGGTGAAGCTCCTGGCCATGAGCGAGTACGCGGCGCTGGCCGCCGACGTCCTCGAACGCCTGCCCCCCTGGACCGTGCTGCAGCGCTTCGTGGGCGACGTGCAGGGCGACACCCTGGTGGCCCCCAAGTGGCGGGAGGGCAAGCTGCGCGTGCTGGAGGCCATCCAGGGCGAGCTGGAGCGCCGCGGCACGCGCCAGGGCGCGAAGTACGCGGGTCCGGCCTCCCCCCCCGGCTGGACGGACGCGTCGCGGCGCGAGGTGGCCAAGGGGTGACGCTTCGCATCATCCGCGGTTGTGCGCGGTTACGGAAGGAGATTGGCTATGACCGGTTCATCCAAGGCTTCAATGAATCCTGACCACAACCGTAATCCGGGAGGCGCTCCAGAGAGCGACAAGCTCTGCCCCGTGTGCGGCAGGACCATGGTCCTCGAGCAGAAGGAAGAGATTACCATCGACACTTGCGAGGAGCACGGCGTCTGGCTGGACAAGGGCGAGCTGGAGAAGATTATCCGGCGCATCAAGGAGAGGATCACCAAGTACCAGCGCCGCGGTCTCAGGCGGGCGAAGAACACGGGGAGAATTCAGGGAACTTTCCTGGGCTGGCTGTCCTTTCTGTTCGACTAGCGCGCCGGGGTGCCGGGCCGCCCTTCCCCCCGGCTGGACGGACGCGGCACGGCGCGAGGCGGGAAAATAAGGGAGGAGAGAACGCGCGGTGTTTTCGGATGAGCTTCGCGGGCTGCTGAAGCCGATATCACGTTTCCGCTGGCTCTTCTGGTCCGGGTGTATCGTGCCCATTGCGCCCTACTTCGTGATCTGCTATCTCATGTCCCGGCACGGCCCGGACATTGGCAAGGACATCCCCGATTATGCCACGGTGCTCCTGGGCGTTATTGGCGCCGCTTCCGTTCCGCTCGGCCTGGTCATGCACTACGTCCTCTTCTCGGAGAAGCGCATCGCCAGGTGCATGCGGTCGGTCCCCGAGCCCGAGGAACTGGCCAGGAACGTGCGGACCCGCCAGGTCGACCAAGTCAAGGCACTGATCATCTCCCGGCTCTCGGAGCAGGAACGGGGGCTATACAACTTCGCCAGGAAGTCTGTTCACTATGCGCCGCTCTTGACAGGCGTGGCTCACACGTGCGCGGTGGCCGGATTCATCGTCGCGTTGCTCGAGGGCAGGCCAATGGTATTCCTGCCCTTTGCCGCCGGTACGGCTGTCGCTGCGGTGTTCATGATGCCGCGGCTGGAAGGGCGCCTGGAAGCCTTCCTGGCCCACAGGGAGTTACACCGTCCGCCTGACTCCCGCGAACCTGACTGATCGCTTCCCCTTCAACCCGCTCAGAAGACCTCCGGCGCGGGCCGCGGCTGCGGGCGCGGGGCCGGGCTCATGCAGGAATTCCGGGGGAAATTATCGCCGGACGGGGCCGGAAGTGAAGGGCGCTTGGGAGTTTGGGGAGCCGGGGATCGACGGTAAGCCTTCCGGAGTATTTCCTTGCCTTCTTAGCACGTCCCGCGGACAATGGCCGCGCACACCGTTAGGAGGCGTATCTTGCAGGTTCGCTGTTCGTCGTGCGGGACAATGGTCGACGCCCCTCAGGACTGGGCGGGAGGCGCTTTCAAGTGTCCCCAGTGCGAGGAACGCGAAACAGCAATCCCGGAAGACAGCAAGCCGGCGAAACGTACGTCCGGGCCGAACATTGAGAATGACCTCCGCGTCTATCGCCTAGCCATGCGTTTCCTGGGGGTCGTGCTGATTCTCGTGGGCGCGGGTCTGGTGGTCTTTCAGGTCAAGGCAGTCGTTCGCGCACAAGAAGTCGGTGCTTTGAGGGCTATCGCGCCCCACCTCGTTGCGCTCGTGCTGTTCGCTGTCCTCTACATCAGCCTTGGAGTCCTGGCGATACGACTCTACTCGTGGACAACCTACGCCTTGACGGCGCTCTTCAGTCTCATGTTCCTCTATTCCCTGATTCAACAACTGACAAGCCGCAGCGTGAAGGCGCCCGAAGCCATGTGGGCGGGGATAGGGCTGACCGCGGCCATCGCGGCTTTCGCACTGATAGCTCTGCTGGCGGCCTTCAAAGCCCGCAGGCTCAAGGCTGCCGGATATGGATATGCCGGGAGAGGCGGGCTAAGGGCAGCGGGACGCGCGGGGATCGGGATCGTCGTCGCCATCGCCCTCCTCTGGGGAGCCGCATTCACCTACTCATCAGTGGTGGAGGTCCGCGGCGGCAAGCGGAAAACGGGAAGGAAACCGGTCAAGGCCGAGTGGCGGAGGATTGACGTTCGGAAAGGTGTTTTCTCGGTGGAAATGCCTGGGAAGCCCAAGTCCTCCACGCATTCAGTAGCCGTGCCGCAGGGTAGCATCAAGATTCACACGTATGAGCTTGTGACCAAGCGTGTCAACTACGCAGCGGCCTACTCCGAATATCCGCAGGGATTCCTGGCGTCCGTAGGCGGTAGCGCTGACGCGCTTTTCGATAGAGCGCGCGACGCCACCGTCGCCAAGTTCGCCGCAGAGCTGGTGAGGGATGAAAAAGGAATGCTCGGGCGCTTTCCCGAGCGCATCGTAGTGATGCGGCTCCTGATTCCGAAGACCCCCGTTCGCGCGACCATGAAGCATACCATGGTCCTGGCCAAGGGGCGCATGTACTTCACGCAGTCCCTCATGACGGTTGAAGGCGACAAGGAGGCGGCAGACGACGCCGAGCGGCTTCACAGGTCTTTCAGGCTCTCCCTTGAGTGAGTGCTCCTGCTTGGCGATCAGTACCGCGTTCCCTTGACCTTCCGGAAAACCTCCGCCCGCCGCCCGTCAGGCCCCGCCCTGCGCGGCGCTCTTCAGCGCGGCGATGGCCGCGTCGGCGCCGGCGCCGGCGGCCAGCAGGCGCAGGGCCGGCAGCACCCGGTCCGCCTCCAGCCGGACCACGAAGGCCTTGGTGCGGTTGTCCATCACCCTGGCGCTGCGGCCGTCCTCCTCGAGCATGACCCGCAGCTCCGGCGTCTTGTGGACGTCGCCCGCGGCGTCGGTGCGCTCCGCCAGCGTGCCCAGCCGCTCCAGCTCGCTGAAGACGTCGTCTTCCCACCTGTCGCTGACCATGAGAGACCTCCCGATACGTTCCCCCGCCTGTCGGGCGCTCCTCAGCTCCGGATACCGCGATGTCTTCCAGCGCGCCCCGAACAATCGCCGCGTTGCGGGCGTTAAGGATAAGCCCGCCGCCCGCGGAGGTCAAGGGCAGGCGGGAGGGGGCCGCAACTCTGGGCTTGGCACCGGGGAACCGCCCAGGTACAATCCGCGGAGATCGGTCAGACCATCGGGAAAGGGACGAGAGAATGAGCAGCGATTCCGACGCCGGCGCAGCGCCGATCAAGGGCGCGGTGCTCAAGGGGGAGACCGGGCACGGCTGCCCGGCCTGCGACGCGGGGCTCAGCGTCTACACAGTTTACGACATGGAAATCGAGGGCTGCCCGGAGTGCCAGGGGGTTTTCCTGGGCCGCGACGAGCTGCGCACGCTCAAGGACAAGGCCGAGTCCGGCACCTGGCGGACGCTCAGCTGGATGGACGACGAAGTCGAGGCCATCGGGAAGAGCCGGGCCACGCGCTCCCCGCGCTCCTGCCCCAAGTGCCCGGACGAGCGCATGCTCGCGGTGGTCCTCGGCGACTCCGGGGTGGCCGTCGACTGGTGCCCGGAGTGCCGGGGGACGTGGCTGGACGGCGGCGAGTTCGCGCGCATTCTCGGGCACCTGCGCGAGGAGCTGACGAAGATGTCCTCCGGGCAGGCGGCCGAGGAGCTCCTGGAGGAGCTCAAGGAGGTCTGGAGCGGCCCGGAGAGCACCCTCTCCGAGCTGCTGGACGTCAAGGCCGCGGTGGGCGCGCTGATAAACATCACCATCTTCGAGCACCCCGCGCTTTTCAACTTGTGCATGAAGGCCCGCGACATGGGCGGGAAGAGCGGGCTGTAGGCCCGGCGCCGAGCGCCCTTGATGGGAATCCCGGTGGAGGGAGATTATGAATAGTCACCTCCAGGTGCCTCATGCAATGGTGATAGCTCTGGCCCTCGCTGCGGCCGGATGTAGAGAAGCGGCCACTTCGGCGAAGCCGGCACTGGTCGTACAGGATTCGCAGGCCACGCGCGAAGCGCTTGCCCGGGAAGTGGACTTGGGCGGCCGGCGCCTGACCCTCCGTGAGCTTGCCGGCAGACTGCATCAGGCCCAGGGTTTCTCCTGGGCCGGCGAGACGGGCTGCCTGTATCGGCGTGCTGGACCGTTCGCTCGGACTAGTACAGTCCGAAAGGTCCTCAGCGAGGCGGCCCGCGAACTCGATATGGATTTAGAGGTGCGCGAGGCCGGCGGTGGGGTCGTCGTCACCTTCTGGGACCGGCCGGACCCGGCAACCGCGAGGGCGCTTGAGAAGCTTGCCGCCAGCGACTCCGAGGCTCACCGCTGGATCGCCGCGCGCTGGCTGCCGAAACTCGGGAACAAGCCGGGTTTGGTCCTGGCCGCGAAGCTCCTGGCGGACCCCAGCCGGAAGGTGGGTTACTGCGCCGCGCGGTCCTTGGTCCAGAGCTGGCGTATGTCTTACGGTGACCGCGCCCGTCCGAATCCCTTGGCCTTCATGGCTCCCCGCGGCACAGGCCGTGTGATCGCAAGTGCCATACAGGATTCCATTGACCGCAAGTCGGGCGAAGGGCTCTCGGAGTGGATTGACCTAGCCTGGGACCTGGGCGACCCCGCGGCGGTCGAGCCGCTCAAGAAGATTGCGTGGCTCCAGGCCGTCGAAGGACGGAGGGTATGGCGGGGAGGAATAAGCTACCTGAACGGCGCATACCGGGCACTGGGTGAGATTGGCGGACCAGAGGCTGAGGCCGCGCTCGTGGAACTCTATGAGAAGGCCTTGCCACAGAACAAGGTGTATGTCCTCCAGGAGATGGGCCGGCTGCGCACCCCGAAGGCGCGGCAGGTCCTCCTGAACGTCCTCAACAGCAGCGCGGACCGGGGCCTTCGCCTCCAGGCGGCCAGGGTCCTGCGCTGGCCGGGGAACGTCGAGGCCGTCCGGCCGCTCATGGACTACGTCGAGAAGGAAAAGCTCCCATCCGACCGCGCCTGTGCCATACGGTCACTTCTGCTCATCGGTGCACCCAAAGGGGTCGAGGCGGGCAGAAAGGCCATGGCCGATCTGCCCAAGTACGATTGTCTGTCCCTTTGTTCGTGGCTAGCTCGGGTGAGCCCGCCAGCGAGCGGGGAATGGCTGCTGCCCTTTGCAGAGAAGCACGCAACTCGCAACCACGCCAACGTCCTGAACCTGCTGGCGGAGATCGGCTCGGAGAAGTCGGTGCCGACCTTCATCAGAGTGCTGAAGTCCCGTGACAAGGAGTTGTGCGGCGGCTGGTATTCGCTGGCCGCGGCCGGGATTCTGCATCCTCCGGGCCCGGTGCGAATAGCCCCCAAAGGCGTTGCCCTGCACGCACTGGCCGCCATGGAGAACCAGCGGGCAGTCCAAGCCGTGCTTGATTGTGCAAAGTCTGACGACCGCATGCTGCGGGCCGCGGCCATCCACGCGCTGGGGCTGCACGGTCAGGTCCGCGCCGCGGGTGCTCTGCGGGAAGCGCTCAAGGACAGCGACGCGCTGGTGCGGGCGGAGGCGGCCTGGAGCCTGGGCGCGCTGGGCCGGCCGGCCGACGCTGAAGCACTCCTGGCGGCCTCGAAGCGGGCGCAGCCGGACAAGCATAACTCCGCTGGCGAGGCCCTCATACAGTATGCCGCGCTGGCAGGCAAGAGCGCGGGGGAGGAACTGGTGAAAGCCGCGGGCGCCGGCCGCCCCGACGCGGTCCACGCATTGCTGGTTTCCCGCGATCCGGAACTCCGCCGCACCGCTCGGGAGCTCCTGGCCGCCGACGGAGCCAAGCTCCTCCGCCCGGTGCTCAAGTGGCAATACCTCTGGCACTACTCGTCACAGTGGTACGACCAACCGACCGCCATGTACGCTCTCCCGGGAATCATCGGGCTCCTGACCGACTCCGAACCCGCGGTCCGCACGGCAGCCGTGCGTCTGATCGCGGCATCCTCTGGCTATGGGATACTTGACCGCCGTGCTGTCGCGCCACTCTGCAAGCTCCTGCTGGAGGACACCAGCACCGAGGTGCGTCGCGCGGTGATAGAGATTATGGGAGCGGCCGGTGACGACCCGGCCGTGGTAGCCGCCCTGCGCAAAGCCTCCTGCGATGACAAAGATGAGTATGTGCGGCAGAACGCCGGCTCGGTGCTGAAGCGTATCGGATTAGGAGGGAAACGGGCCAAGCAGGAGTGAGCCTTTCGGGCGATACGCAGATGAGGCCAACAGAAGGCTGGCCCCATAATCGACCCAACGTATCTCCCCGGCTACTTCTTCTCCCCGGGCTTCTTGCCGTCGCCGTCCTTGCTCTTGGGCACCGGGACCGGCTTGTAGCCGGGGGGGTTCTCCTCGCCGGTGGACTTGAAGAGGTCCCGGCCGTCCTTGAGGTTCTCAGGCTTGAGCGCGCTCATCGGCGCCGGGGCCATGATCAGCCTGACCTCGCGGCCCAGGGGCCGGAGCTTCAGGCCGCACTTCTCGCGCTTCCCGTCGCGCTCGACGATCCGCGAGCACTCGCCGTCCTTCTTGAAGGCCGTGTCGGCGTGCTTGGGACAGGTCCACTCGGTGCTCTTGGGAACCACCTTCTTGTTGACCACGTAGAAGACGTCCTCGTCGCCGGTGTCCAGGGGGCAGTTGAAGATGGCCCCGGGGTCGCGGAAGACGGCCACCAGCTTGCGCTCCACCTGGGCCAGGAAGTAGCGCTTTTTGGGGTCCTCCGGGTCCTTGACGAACCTGCTGCCGCTGAAGACCCAGGCGCTGCGGCGCATGGGCTTCTTGGTGATCTGGTTCCAGAGCAGGTCCTCGGCGCGCACCCGCTTGACGACCTGCTTGCCCTCCCGCTCCTCGACCCACTCGACGTGCAAGTAGAGCGGATCGCCCTTGGGCACGTCGGGGTCGCCGACCTTCTTGACGCTCCCCCGGACCCGCTTGTAGCCGGAGAGGATCAGCCCCAGGTTGACGTCGATGGCGCTGCAGTCGAAGGCCATCACGCTCTCGTACTCCTTGCCGCCCTTGAGCACCGCCAGGTACTCCAGGGGGCCCTCCTGCAGGCAGATCCGCCCGCGGACCTCCAGCCGCCGCTCCGGGCGGTACCAGATGACCTTGCCCATCTGGAAGGCCTGCACGGCCACGTCCCCGGCGCGGACGCCCCCGCCGCCGGTCAGCTCCGCCGTCGCGGAGCCCTCCTTCACCGCGGTGACCTTGAGCCAGGCGACGTCCTCGAAGCCGCGCCTGACCAGAAAGGGCAGCTTCTCGGCCACCCCCTGCTTGCTCCCGGCGGCCAGCTTCACGGTCTTGCCGTCCTTGGAGACGGAGACCACCTTGGCCCTCAGGCTGGTCTTCTTCTTCGGCTCCCCGGCCGCGGCCGCGCCGGCCAGGCACAGCCCGGCAGCCAGGAGAGAAAGCTTGGCGACAGTGCGCATCACAATGGCCTCCGCGAATCCACCTGTCCGGCGAGAGGCAAGCAAGTCACGTGCCCCGCCGGCGGGCCTTTTCGCGCCGCCCAAGCCGCCTTATTGCGGCGCTTGCGCGGCCGCTCCGCTCAACCCTGTACACCGGCCCGCCATATATGCAAAACGCGTGTACACCCGCGGGAGTTCACCCGGCCCCGCCGCTTGCGACCGGCGCGCCCGCGGGGATAATCGCCGCGGCAAGGAATTCCAGAGAGGAGAGCGCAGATGAAGAGCAAGAGCAACCGGGTGACGGTGGGCCTGGCCCTGGTCGCGGGCCTGATCGGCGGGGCGCTGGGCGGCGCGCTGGTCTCCGGGCCGGCGAGCGCCCGGGCCGGCGCCAAGAAACTGCCCCCGCCGCTGGTGGGCAGCGGCCTGCAGATCGTGGACCAGACCGGCGCGACCCGCGTGCGAGTGGGCTTCCAGACCAACGGCGGGGTCTACTTCCGCCTCAGCAGTCCCAAGGGCAAGGGTCAGTGCGAGCTCAACGCGGGCGACAAAACCTCCTTCCTGAGCCTGACCTCGCCGACCTCCAGGTCCGCGGCCAATGTGGCCGCCTCGGCCCGCTTCGGCCCCCAGATCCGCTTCTACGACGATCAGCAGAAGTGGATCTGGCGCGCGCCGGACAGCTACGGACCGGGCAGCAAGGTGGTCACGCGCGTCGTCAGCGCCGAGGTCGTGGAGATAAACGGCGAGGGCTACCGCCTGCACGGCATCAACGCCGACCCCCGCGACCGGGCCAGGCGCGCGCTGGCCGTCCGGGCGCTCCGCGGGCTGGTCGAGAACCGCATGGTCAGCATCAACTACGCGCACGCCCCGGTCAAAAAGGACTCCCGGGGCCGCAAGCTGATCCGCATGCGCCTGGCCGACGGCACCGACGTGGCCGAACTCCTGCTCGCAGCAAAGCTGGTCAAACCCCCGCTGGGCATCGGGACCACGATTCAGCGGGGGGCGGGGAGGGTCAGGAAGTAGCAGCGGGCGGGGGAGGCAGCCTAGTCCTTCCGCTCCCCGCGAATCTTCTTCAGGGCCGCCGCGGCGGCGGCGCGGACCTTGTCGTCCGCGTCGCTCTTCAGCAGCATCTCGAGATTCGACAGCGCCTGCTTCGCCCTCGGTCCGATTGCCCCCAGGTGAAACGCCGCGTGGGCCCTGGCCTTGCTTGACCCGTCGCTCAGCATGGCGATCAGGACATCCAGCCCCGGGCCGTCCCGCCCCCTGGCCTCGAAGACCGCCCGCGCTGTGGAAGCGCGGACCAGGGGGTCGTAGTCCCGGAGCAGAGGGCCGAGCAGCTCCAGCAGGTCGGGCCTCCGGGGCGCGACCATGGCCAGGGCGGCGCCGGAGTTGGCCCGAACCGAGCCGTCCACATCCTTGATGGCCTTGACCAGTGCCGGTGCGGCCCGGGCGGCGGCCGGTCCCAGCCCGCAGAGAGCGGCCGCGGCGTTGGCTCTGACACCGCTTTGTGTGTCCTCCAGCGCGCGGGCAAGCGCCGGGACGGCGGAGACCGCATGGGGACCGGCCTGGCGCAGCGACGCGCTGGCGTTGACCCTGACCACCCAGCTGGTGTCGGACAGCGCGGAGACCAGGACGCGCACGGCCCCCGGAGCCAGCTCCCGCGGGGCCGGGGCTTCGCGACGGAAGGCCGGCGTGTCCGGCATGGGGTAGCTGAACGCACCGACGGGCGGGGCGTCCGGCGCGGGGCTCCCGCCCCCGCCCCCGCCCGCAGTTGCCCATATCCCCGTCACGCCGCCCCTCCTCCCGGAGCCCTCGCAGGCTGCGAGGGCCCAGCCCAGGAAACTGACCAGGTCGTCTCTCACCCCGGCATCCGGGTGGTCGGCCATGGCCAGCGCCTCGGGCACGGCCTCCGCGGCCAGGCCCCCCAGGTGGTGCGCCACGTGGAGCGCCGCCTTGCGCACCCCGGGGTCGTCGTCCCCCAGCGCCCGGCGCAGGGCGGGGGTCGCGTGCCGGCCGCAGCGGGTCAGGAGCCAGACCGCATCCCGGCGGTGGGGAGCCCAGCGCGCGGGGAGCCACAGGTAGAGGCCCACCGCCGCCGCGCATTCCTGCTCGCCCCCGTCGTCGGCGATCCCCTGCGGGAGCTTCCCCGAGCTGGCCACCCGGCCAGCCAGCCGGCGGACCCTGAGAACCGGGGCGACGAACCCCCAGCAGGCCAGCGCCGCCAGGACCAGCAGCGCCAGCGCCGCGCCCCAATAGGCGTAGACTCGGCGGGAGCGCTTCTTATCGGCTGGGGGCGGCTCAGTCACTCCCCGCCTCTCCCGTACCTGGCCCGGCCCTCGCGCTCCCACCAGTCGAGGACCGCCCGACGCGCCCTGGCGACGTTGTCCGGCTCGGGCATGACGGGCACAAACGTCTTCTTGCCGGTCGCCGGCCGCCTGGGAAAGAAGGCCTCGCCGCTGAAGCGCTCCGCGGCGTAGACCGCCGCGGCACCAGCCCCCGGGTCTTCGTCCGGCGCGGCGAGATGCTCCACCACCAGCGGCAGCGCCCACCTGGCGCCCCGCTTGCCGAGGAGCACCAACACGCTTTTTCGGGCCCTGGAGAGCGCCAGCAGCCTGCGCAGCGCCGGCTCGGCCGCGGGGCCCAGGGAGACCAGCTCCCCGACCGGGCGCTCCGCGGCCTGCTCGTAGGTCAAGATCAGTATCTCCTCATTGGGGAAGTTGGTCGTGGCGACAAAGCCCCGTCCTCCCCACCTGCACACGGCCCTCTTGGGGGGCGGCGGGAAGACTTTTCTCACCTCCCGCTCCCAATAGAGTGCCCGCAGCGGCGTCCAGGCGAAGTAGAAGGTCACCACCAGGGCCAGCACCGCGCCCATACCGACGTAGAAGCCGACTAGGCCCTTGCGCCTCCCCATTTCGGATTTCGGACTTCGGCCCGCCACGGCGGGTAAAACTTCGGAACCGCTCACTTCCCCGTCTCCCTCAGTCCGCAATCCGCAATCCCAAGTCCGCAATCGGCCCGGGCCGTTCCTGGTTCATAGCCACCACAGCATACCGCGCGCGCGGGCGCGGGGCAAGACAATACCCACAGTTCCGAGTTGAGAGTTACGAGTTACGAGCCGGGGGCTACTCCGGCTCCTCCTCGGGCGCGGCCTTCTCCGGCGGGGCTTTTTTCGGCTCGGGCTTCTTCTTTTCCGCCGGGGGCTTGCGCTCCGGGACCGGCTTGCCGTCCACCGTGAGACCGTCGACCAGCACGCGGCAGGTCTTGCCCCCGTGATAGAGCAGCACGGCCAGCATCCGCAGCCGGCGCTCCCTGCCCAGCCCCGCGGAGTGCTTCCACTTGCTGGCCGCGCACTTGTAGTCCTTCGCGGTTAGGTCGAAAGAAAGCTGCTGCCACTTGCCGACGGGGACCGCGCGCGCAGGTGTTTCGTAATACGTCGACCGCGCGCCGGTCCACAGGGCCACCGCGACCTTGACCGGCGCGGAGCTGCGGTTGTAGACCGAGAGCCTGACCGCGCCCTTCCCGGCGAGAATGAACTCGTGGCCCAGCCCCGCGGCGGCCTTGCCCTTCTTGCCCCCGCCGGTGGCCAGGTACAGCAGCGTGCGCTTCGTTTTCGCCACGTTAAACTGCCGGCAGAGGGCCAGGTCCGCCCAGCGCGCGGCCCGCCAGCCCTTGAGAGCCTCCAGTCCGTCGGCCTTTGCGGGGCTGGCGGGAATCTCGCCGGAGGCGCAGGCGGCCACAGCTTTCTCGAAGTTGGTGGGCGTTTTCTTGGCGGGCTCGGGCTTCTTGGCGGGCTCGCCGGCGAAGGCGCTGCCAACCAGGAAGATGACAAAGACGGGGACGGCGCAGCGCAATAGGCTTTTCATTTCCGCGTTCTCCAACAAGTTGACCGTACTACTTAACCGCGCCCGGCGCGCCAGGTACACGGGGATTTCGCGCTCCTCGTAAGCCCTTTGATTGCCGGGGGATGGCGGAGGTCAGAACACGCGCTTCCGCTCCCGCTCGACTTCCTGTTCGCGCTCCTTGCAGTACATCCCCGCGCAGCCCCCGGCCATCCAGCAGACGACCAGGAACTCCAGCACCCAGATGAGCAGCAGCACGCTGCCCTTGGGCGTCCAGCCCCCCGCTCCCAAGAACCCCACCGTCCAGACTCCCTCCCGGGCCATGCCCAGGAGGTGCCTGTACATCGCGGCGGGGTTGACCAGGAAGACCTTGTAGCTGGAGGTGGCCAGTATCCAGAAGACCCAGGACGCGTACATGGCCGCGATGCCGGAGAGTCCGCCCAGCAGTCGGCCGGGCCAGAGGCGCAGCCGGCCGCCCAGCCGGCTGCCCAGTCCGCAGGCCGCGCCGATGCCCCACCCGAAGAAGAAGGGCACGGGCAGGTAGAACACCGGGATCCACGCGGCGATGTGCGCGTAGGGATAGGCCATCACCGCGCCGCCCAGGCACCCGCATAGCAGCCCGATCAGCGCGCCGCCTCCGGGAACGTAGGTGCGCCTGGAAGGCTTGGGGACGGCGGGTTGCTCTTCAGTCATTTTGACTGCTCCTCGGCGCTGGGCCAGAGGTGAGGGAAGTCTTCCGTAGAATAGGGGTCTGCGCTCACCACGATCTTGCCGCCGGCTTTTCCGTTCCTGTAGAAGACCACGAAGCTATCCACGACGAACCCATTGGGAACGCTGATGTGCTGTACCTTGTCGGCATCGGCCTTGGCGAAGGGGTTCGAACGGAGAGCGCTGACCTCGTAGCCATCGAACAGCCGGCGGACCTCCTCGGGTGTCGTGCCCGGCTTGATCGCCTTGTAGCGCCTGGAGAGATCGCTGTAAACAAGCTTGCTTCTAATCAGCCAGCCGGCCCCCATGAGCAGCAGCGCCAGCGCTACGCCCCAATACACATACAGGCGCTTGGAGCGCTTCCTCTCCGCGGGTCCGCCCTCGCTCATTCCCTTTCCCCTACCGTCCGGTCCACTGG
>CAZONU010000040.1:0-18686 GCA_964581145.1 uncultured Planctomycetia bacterium | reverse complement strand
GCCGGCGGGACGCTCTACTTCGGGAGCAGCGCGGACTGCCAGGTGCGCGCCCTGGACGCCGCCACCGGCAAGCAGCGCTGGACTTTCTTCACCGGCGCTCCGGTGCGCTTCGCCCCGGCAATCTCTAGGGACCGGGTCTTCGCGGCCAGCGACGACGGCTATCTCTACTGCCTGGCGGCGAAGGACGGCAAGCTCCTCTGGAAAAAGCGCGGCGGGCCCGGCGACGAAATGATCCTGGGCAACGGGCGGATGGTCTCCAGGTGGCCGGCGCGCGGCGGGCCGGCGGTAGCCGGTGACGTCGTCTACTTCGCCGCGGGCATCTGGCCGGCCGACGGCGTGTATCTCTACGCCCTGGAGGCTGCCACCGGCAAGGAGCTCTGGAGCAACAAGGTCGCCGGCGCGCTCCGGCGCGGGCATCCCCACGCGGGCGGCTTCAAGGACGAAAGCGGCGTCGGCTTCCAGGGCTACATCGCAGTGGGCAAAGAGATCGTCCTGGTGCCCACCGGCCGGTCGCTGGCCGCGGCGTTCGACAGGAAGACCGGCAGGTTCCGCTACTTTCGCATAATGGGCAACGGCGGGGTCGACGTGGCCGTGGTGGACTCTCTGGTATTCGACGGCGGCTACGTGTTCAACGCCGCCGATGGGAAGTACCTCAGCCGGGGCATCAGCCCGCGGGCGATGGCCGCTTCGCCGGAGTGGATCGTGCACAGCTACTCGCTGACGGTGACCGCCCTGGACCGCAAGACCCCCTACGTCAAGAAGGAGAACAAGAAGCGCAAACGGATCGAAACCGCCGCCAACGTCAGGTGGACCGCGGGCAACAGCAGGGCCGGCGGAAGCGCGCTGATCATCGCCGGGGAGACGGTCTACTCGGCGGGCAGGAAAAAGGTGGTGGCCATCGACGCGGGAAACAAGTCCATCGTCTGGTCCGCCGACGTGGACGGCGAGGCCCGCAGCCTGGCCGCGGCCGGCGGGCGGCTCTACGTCAGCACCGACCGGGGCACCATCTACTGCTTCGGCGCAGCCGGCGGGCAGGTCAACGAAGAAAACCCGGCAGCCACTCCCTACGGCTCCGGCGGCGCCTATGCGGCGGCCGCGGAAGAGATCCTCAAGAAGACCGGCGTTCGCAAGGGCTACTGCCTGGACCTGGGCTGCGGCGACGGCCGGCTGGCCTATGAGCTCGCCAGGCGCAGCAGGCTCTTCGTCTACGGAATTGAGAAGAACCCCGCCATGGTGGCCGCGGCCCGCAGGAAGCTGTCGGCCGCCGGCCTCTACGGCGTGAGGGTCGCAATCCATCAGGGCGACCCGACTAAGACGAACTACCCCAGGTACTTCGCCAACCTGATCGTCTCCGGCCGCTCGGTGACGGAGGGGACGGGGGCGCTTGCGGAGAAGGAAGCCGGGCGCACCCAGCGGCCCTGGGGCGGGGTCATCTGCGTGGGCAAGCCGGGGGCGATGAAGAAGTCGGTCCGCGGGGCCCTGCCCGGTGCCGGACAGTGGACCCATCAGTACGGCAGCGCGGCCAACCCGGTTTCATCAAGCGACGAACTGGTCAGGGGACCGCTGAGCATGTTCTGGTTCGGCGGCCCTTTCCTGAACGTGCCCAACCGCCACGGGCGGCCGCCGGCGCCGCTCTTCTTCGAGGGCCGGCTCTACGTGATGGGCTGCGACTCTTTGCGCGCGTTGGATGCTTACAACGGGCGCTTCATCTGGGAGCACCCCTTCAAGGGCATCGGCAAGCCCTACAGCGGCGAGCACCTCCTGGGAGTGGCCGGAACCGGCAGCACCCTGTGCGTCGCGCCCGAGGGGGTCTACGTTCGCTGCGGGGGCAGGTGCTTCCGCCTGGACCGCGCCACCGGCAGGAAGCTCGGCGAGTTCCCGCTGCCGGAGGCGGCCGGCGGCGGGGGGAAGGGCGTCTGGGGCTTCGTGGCCTGCGAGGGCGGAGTGCTTTTCGGCAGCGCGGCGGACACCGGGCACCGGGTGCCCTACTACTACGGCAAGGCGGACATGAGCCGGGTTTTCACCGAGTCGACCTTCTTCTTCGCGATGGACGCGAAGACCGGCAGGCTCAAGTGGAGCTACAAGCCGCAGCGCTCGATCCGCCACAACGCGGTGGCCATCGGCGGCGGGCGGGTTTACCTCATCGACCGCGAGAAGGCCGGCGAGCAGGCCCGCTACAAGAAGCTGACCAGGCCCCACAAGGCGGGTGAGCTGATCGTCTTCGACGCCAAGACCGGCAAGGAGGTCTGGCGCAAGAAGGAGAACGTCTGGGGCACGGCCCTGGCGCTGAGCCTGGAGCACGACGTCCTGCTCATGAGCGGGCAGCCGGCCTTCAAGGGCTTCGGGCTGACCTCCGACCAGGTGAACAAGCTGGCCGCCTTCAGGGCCTCGGCCGGGGAGAAGCTGTGGGAGTCGACCGGCCGGCACATGCACCGCCCGGTGATCATCGGCCGCACGGTCTACCTGACCCGCGACAAGTTCGACCTCCTGACCGGCAAGAAGATGGCGTGGCGCCTGCATCGCTACCACGGCTGCGGGCTGTTCATCGCCGCGAAGAACCTGCTCTTGTTCCGCTCGGCGGTGCTGGGTTACGTGGAACTGGGCAAGAGCCGGCGCACCCAGCACTTCGGCGGCATCCGCCCGGGCTGCTGGGTGAACGCCATCCCCGCCGGCGGCATGGTGCTGATGCCCGACTTCACCAACAAGTGCGGCTGCAGCTACCTCAACAAGACCAACGTGGCTTTGGTGGCGCGCGAGGACCCCGACTCGAAGTAGGGACGCGGCTCGCGGTTACTTCTTCGCGGGCTCGTACTCCTTCAGCGGCTTGTAGGCCCAGACGCCCCCGTGGATGACTAAGATCGCCACGTTGTCAATGGGCGAGTAGCGCAGCCGCCCGTAGATACCCTTTATCACCCAGCGTCGGTCATCGGGCTTTCATCCTTCTAGTACCCGCCGCGTGCGCGGTCAACACGGGAAAGCAGGAGAGACTCGCGGCATATTACACTATGTTGAAAGCGTCTCTATGCGATCAGCGATGCCAGAGTCGTCTTGACGTAAGACCTTATGTATCAACGCGCTATGTTCATGAATCGCGATACAACCCCTTCTCAATATGGCAGAAACTGACGTGTTTTGGGGAAATGGCGTTGACAGATGTGTTATTTCGGTGTAGAAGAACGTAATCGAACATTACGGGGGATTGAGATGGCCCGCGCCGGACAACGCCGACAGACGGTGCTGGAGCGCCTGGACCGGGAGTCCTTCGTGAGCGTGACCCAGCTGGCCGCGGACATCGGCTGCTCGGAAATGACCGTCCGCCGCGATCTGGCCCGCCTGGAAACCGAGGGGCGCCTCAGGCGCCAGCACGGCGGGGCGGTGCCCACCCGCATGGTCCGCCTGGAGTTCGCGGTCTACGAGCGCAGCAAGGTCAACCGCGCCGCGAAGTCGGCCATCGCCGGCGCGGCCGAGCAGCTCATCGAGCCCGGCCAGCGGGTGATCCTCGACACCGGCACCACCACACTGGCGCTGGCCCGCGAGCTGCGCACGCGGGAAGGCATAACCGTGGTGACCACCAGCCTGGCGATCGTCTCCGCGCTGCTGCCCGCGCGCGGGGTGGAGTGCATGCTGGTGGGCGGCACCGTGCGCGAGACCTCGCCGGACCTTTACGGGCCGCTGGTCGAGGACAACCTCGCGCGCATCCACGCGGACCTGGCCTTCATCGGCTGCGACGGGCTTTCCGACACGGGCGAGCTGATGACCACCGACCATCGCGTCGCGCGGGCCACCTCGCTGATGGTCGAGCAGTCCTCGAAGGCCGTGCTGCTGACCGACTCGTCCAAGGCCGGCCAGAAGTCATTCATCACCTTCGCCCGGCTCGACCAGCTCGACTGCCTGGTCACTGACGCGGGCATGCCCGCCGAGCTCCTGGAGCGAGCCCGCGCGGCCGGCGTCGAGACGATCCTAGTCAGCCCCGAGGGGGAGTGAGGAAGGAGGCCCCAGTGGCGGGGAAGGAAATGCGGCTTTCGCGGCTTTTCAACGGGGACGAGAACGCGGTGATCATCGCCGCCGATCACGGGTTCTTCGACGGGCCCATACCCGGGATGGTCAGGATCGACGAGACGCTGGCGAAGATAGACCCGGGGGTGGACGCGGTGCTGCTCTCGCCGGGGATCGTCGCGCGCGCGGCGCGGATCTTCGGGGCCAAGGGCGCGCCGCTGGCGGTGATGCGCCTCAACTGGTCGAGCCACTTCTGCTTCGAGTGGGGCTACCGCAAGGGCGCCGCCTGTCAGGCGGTGAGCGCCGCGGAGGCGGTTCGCCTGGGCGCGGACGTCGCCCTGGTGTGCCTGACCCTCAAGACCGGCAGCGAGGAGCGCGATGCCCGCGGGGTGGAGCTCTTCGCCAGGCTGCGGGCCCAGTGCCACGCGCTGGGCCTGCCGGTGATCGGCGAGTACTTCCCGCGCAACGTCGCGGAGCTGTCCCCCGAGGAGATGCACGGGCAGATCAAGAACGGCTGCCGGATACTGGCCGAACTGGGCGCCGACTGCATCAAGACCTTCCACACCGCCAACTTCCCGGAGGTGGTCGCCGGCTGTCCCGTTCCCGTCTTCGGGCTGGGCGCGGAGAAGTGCCCCACGCAGCTCGAGGCCCTGCAGTTGGCGCGTCGAGAAATCGACGAGGGCGCCCGCGGGGTGGTCTTCGGGCGCAACGCCATCCAGGTGCCGGACCCGCCGGCCTTCCAGAAGGCCCTCTGCGAGGTGGTCAAGCGCGGCGCTCCGGCCGCGGAGGCTGCCCGGCGGTTCGAGCTGAAGGACTGACCGGCATGAGCTCGGCTGACTGTGCTGCGATCGAGCTGGGCGCGCGCGCCCGGCTGGCGCTGGACACCATCAACCAGCGGCCGACGGAGGGCATCGCCACCTGGATGCTCAACGTCATGGAGCACGAGCAGCTGGAACGCCTGGCGGGCACTCCGCCGGGAAGCTACCCCGCCGAGCCGGAAGAAACCTACCTGGGCATGCAGAAGCGGTTCGGCGCCTGCTCGGTCGACCAGTGGATCCCGCGCAACCCCCTGACCATGGGGGCCCGCGGCTACGAGCAGGCCGAGCGCGGGGCGACCACCGGCGCCGAGCGCATCGAGCGCGACGGGATGCTGATCGACTCGCCCGAAGCGGTCGCCGAGCACATGGAGAAACATGTTTTCCCGGCGCTGGAGGCCGCGACCGCCGCGTGCGACGTCGATGCCCCGGAGCCGGTTCGGGAATTGATCGCGGAGGAGCGGCGGGTCCAGGCCTTCCTGGGCGCGGACATGCTCAAGGTCCCCTACGGCAAAGGATTCAACAACTTCCCGCACTTCCGCTACGGGGCGTACGGCTACGTCAACTACTTCATGGCCTACGCGCTCTTCCCGGAGGTCGTGGCCCGGGACTTCCAGCTGCAGGCCGACTTGGCCGTCAGGAAGAACGTGCTGGCGGCGCGCGCCTACCGGGAAGGCAAACTCCCGCCGCTCCTGCGGCTGGACCACGACATGGCCGACTCGCGCAGCACCCTGGTGGACATCAAGAGCCTGGACGAGATATGGTTCCCCCAGTTCGCGCGCGCCATCGAGCCCTACCTCCGGGCCGGGATAAAGCTCATCTGGCACTGCGACGGCAATCTCATGGAAATGGTCCCGCGACTGCTGCAGGCCGGCCTGGCCGGCTTCCAGGGCTTCCAGTACGAGGACGGCATGGACTACGAGAATATATGCAGGATGACCACGCGCGAGGGCGACCCGCTGGTCATCAAGGCCGGCGTCTCGGTGACCACCACGCTGCCCCAGGGCACGCCCGACGACGTGCGCAGGGAACTCAAGTGGCTGGTCGAGAACGGCCCGGGAACCGGGCTGTTCCTGGGGGCCTCGAGTTCGATAGCGCCGGGGGTGCCGGCCGAGAACCTGGACACCCTCGTCGAGGGGCTGCACTACTACAGGGAGCACGGCAGGAACTGATGGGAACGGGCCCGGAGCCCGATTGATTAAGGAGTTGATACTGTGGGCATCAGCCTTGGACTCGTAGGCCTGGGGGCCTTCGGAAGCAGTTTCGCACCGCTCTTCAAGAGCCATCCGCTGGTCGACCGGATCGGGCTCTGCGACCGGGAACCCGACCGCCTGAAGGCCTGGGCCGAGAAGGAGTCCTTCGGGGACAAGTTCGATCCCAAGGACAGCTACGGGACGCTGGAGGAAATTTGCAAGTCGGACCTGGACGCGCTGGTGATCATCACCCAGCACTTCCTGCACGCGCCCCAGGCGATTCAGGCCATGGAGAGCGGCAAGCACGTCTACAGCGCCGTGCCGGTGATGAGCGTGCCGGACAGCGACGAGATCCTCGACTGGTGCGAGCGGATCATCCGTACCGTCGAGAAGACCGGCCAGCGCTACATGTTCGGGGAAACCACCTACTACCGCCCCCAGGCCATGTTCTGCCGCCGCAAGGCGGCAGAAAACGCTTTCGGCCGCTTCGTCTACGCGGAGGGCGAGTACTTCCACGACGTGGACCACGGCCTGCGCGAGGTCAAGGCCCGGCGGGAGGGCTCGACCAGCGGACGGGAATGGGTCGAGCGGGCCAAGAAGTACAAGGAGCGCGGGATCGTCGGCGGGCCGATGCACTATCCCACGCACTCCACCGCCGGGCCCATCTGCGTGATGGGGGCGCACATGGCCAAGGTCTGCGCCTGGCCCTATTACAGCGAGACCCGCGAGGAGTTCCACGGGGGCGGGCCGGCCAACGAGACCGCGCTCTTCGAGATGTCCAACGGCGCGACCGTGCGCATCTGCGAGTACCGGGAGATCGGCCACCGCGGCCGGGAGATGTTCCGGATATACGGCAACCAGGGCTCCTTCGAGCACGACAGCTGGTGCGACAAGCAGGGCTCGACCCCGCTCACCGTCGAGGAGATGCGCGACCGGCTGCCCGAGGAGGTCAGCAAGGCCTTCGTGACCGAGAAGATGGGCTCCGAGGAGGGCGCCGCCAAGCTCAGCCCCCAGGAGCGCGAGGACTTCCTCGGCGGGCACGGCGGCTCGCACGCGTATCTGGCGCACGAGTTCGTGAGCGCCGTGGCCGAGGGCCGCATGCCGGTCATCAACGCCTGGGAGGCGGCGCGCTACACCGCCGCGGGGGCCACCGCCCACAAGTCGGCGCTCAAGGGCGGGGAGGTCCTGGAGGTCCCCGACTGGGGCGACGCCCCGGAATGAAAGAGGCGCGGGCCTGAACGCGGAAAGGACGACGAAGATGGCGGCAGGCACGGCAGGTTGGGCGTCGATAGACGTGTCCGAGTACCCCAAGCTGGTCACTTCGGAGATTCCGGGCCCGAAGTCGCGCGAGATGCACGAGCGCGCGGCCCGGATCATGAAGGGCTACTCCGGGCAGGTCAAGCTCTTCCCGGTGTGCTTCGAGTCCGGCAGGGGCGTCACCCTGCGCGACGTGGACGGCAACGAGTACATCGACTTCTCCTCGGGGATTTACGTCACCAACCTGGGCCACTGCCACCCCAAGGTCTCCGAGGCCGTGGCGAAGGCCGCCAGCACCCTGATGAACTGCCACGACTTCACCACGCCGGTGAAGTTGAGGTTGTTGGAGAAGCTGGTCGAGGTGCTCCCCGGGGACCTGGACGGCGTGCAGCTCTACGACTCGGGCACCACCGCGGTGGAGGCCGGGCTGCGCCTCTGCCGCGCGGCCACCGGCAGGCACGAGTTCGTCTCCTTCTTCCGGGACTTCCACGGCAAGAGCGGGCACTCGGTATCGCTCGCGCGCATGAAACCGGTCAACGGCCCGCACCGCGCGGGCGGGTTCTACATGATGCCGCGGCCCGATCCCTACCGCCCGCTCTTCACCCGCGAGGATGGCAGTCTGGACACCGAGCGCTACCTCGCGCTCTATGATGAGTTCATCGCCGAGGCGACCACCGGGCAGGTCGCGGCGATCGTGCTCGAGCCTATCCAGGGATGGGCGGGCTCGATCTTCCCCCCTGACGACTTCCTGCCCAAGCTGGCGAAGTTCTGCAGGGAGCGTGGGATACTCTTCTTCGCGGACGAGGTGCTCAACAGCATGGGCCGAACGGGGACGTGGCTGGCCTGCGAACATTACGGCGTGGTCCCCGACGTCGTCACCGTGGGCAAGGGCTTCGGCAACGGCTTCCCGGTCACCGCCATGATCTGCCGGTCCGAATACAAGGAGTCCTTCGAGGCCATCAGCGCCTCGACCTCCTACGGAGGCAACCCCATGGCCTGCGCCGCGGCGCTGGCCTGCCTGGAGGTCATCGAGGAGGAGGGGCTGCTCGATCACTCGAAGAAGCTCGGTGAGTTCTTCGAGAAGCGCCTCGCGAAGATGAAGGAAGATCACCCCATCGTCGGCGACGTGCGCGTAAAGGGCTGCCTGATGGGCGTGGAACTGGTCAGGGACCGGGCTACAAAGGAGCCGTTTGATGAGGCCGGCGTTTCCGTTTACCAGAAGGCCTTCCGGAAGGGGCTTGCGTGGATCCCCGCGGGGCACATACTGCGCATGAGCCCGCCGCTGATAATGGAGCAGCCCATCGCGGCCAAGGCCATGGACATCATCGACGAGGCCATCGGGGAGACCGAGAAGGAGCTTCTGGGATGACCGATTTCGAGAAGCTCAACCCGGTCTTCGAGTACGACGCGGTCGACGAGCGGGTCTGGCGGGAGGAGCTCGACCCCTTCCTGCCGCCGCGCCTTTTCGACTTCCACGGGCACGTGTACCTGGCCTCTCACGCGCCCTCCAGGGGCAGGGCCAGCCTCAATCCGTCGATGCCCTCGCTGGGCCTGAAGGAATATCCCCGCGAGGTCTATGCCGAGGTCCAGAAGCGGCTGTGGCCGGGGCGGGAGGTCCGGGCGCTGGTCTTCGGCACGGTGGCCGCCGACGTCGACCTCGATGCCACCAACGCTTATGCCGCCGAGGCCGCCCGGGCCCACGGCTGGGAAGCGCTGATGGTCCCGGCGATGACCGACGACGCCGGCACGCTCCTGGACAAAATCCGCGCCGGCGGCTTCCTGGGCTTCAAGCCCTACTGGACCTTCGTCAGGGACAAGGCCCAGAACGACGTCACCCTCGAAGACATGGTCACCCCGGCGATGCGCGAGGCCGCTGACCGCGGCGGGCTGATAATCACCACGCACATCCCCCGTCCCGGCCGGCTGGCCGATCCCGTGAACATCGCGGGGCTGCGCCGGCTGTGCAATGACGCGCCGGGCGCCAGGATCGTCCTGGCCCACTTCGGGAGAAGCTACTTCCCGGAGGCGGTCGGCGACGGGCTGGGCCTCGCCGACCTCGACAACCTCTATCCCGAGCTCAGCATGGTCCAGGACTGGGAGGTGGTCGAGTCGGTGATGAACGCCTTCGACCGCGGGAAGATTCTCTTCGGCCTGGACCTGCCGGTCGCCCAGGAAAAAGGTAAATGTTTGGGCATCAACGGCCAGCGGCACTTTTTCACCAAGCGGCCCCACAAGTGGAGCGCGCACGTCGACCCCGACGGCTACGAGGTGCGCTGCACGCTCTTCGCCTACGAGATGGCCCGGGCCATCAAGAAGGCCGCGGGCAGGGCCGGGCTCTCGGCGGCGGAGGTCGAGGGCGTCTTCTGGTCGAACGCCGAACGGCTGGTGGCGTCAGTGAAGGAGAGCGTGCAGTGAGCGGAAAACCGCGCGCGGGGCTCCTGCCCCTCTACCTCAAGCTCTACGACGAGGCCGCGCCGGAGGCCCTCGCGGTGCTGGAGAAGTTCCTGGCCGAGGTGGCCAAGGGCCTTTCCGAGCGCGGCCTGGAGGTCGAGACCGCTCCGGTCTGCCGGCTGGAGGCCGAGTTCGAGTCGGCGGTCGCGAAACTCGAAAAGGTCGGCGTCGACGCAATCGTCACGCTGCACCTGGCCTACTCGCCCTCGCTGGAATCGGCCGGCCCGCTCTCAAAGACCGCGCTTCCTATCGTAATTCTGGACGCCACCCCCGACGCCGGCTTCGGCCCCGACGTCGACCCCGCGCGGATCATGTACAACCACGGCATCCACGGCGTGCAGGACATGGCCAACATGTTGCTGCGCCGCGGCAAGCCCTTCGAGATCGTCGCCGGGCACGCGGGCAGCTCCGACGTCCTGGACCGCGCCACGGACCTTGTCCGCGCGGCGCGCGCGGCGCGCTGCCTGCGGAACACCAGGGCCCTGCGCGTCGGCGAGGCCTTCAAGGGCATGGGCGACTTTTCTGTTCCCGAAGACAAGCTGGCGAGCCTGCTGGGCATCTCAGTGGCGCAGATCGAGGCCGGGGAGCTCGCGGCCAGCGTCGAGAAGGTGCCGGCCGAAGCGATCAGCGCCGAGTTGGCGTCCGACCGAAAAGCTTTTGCCGTTGAAGTGAACGAGGAAGTCCACCGCCGCTCGGCCCGCCTGGGGCTGGGCCTGCGCGCGCTTCTGGAGGAGGGTGGCTACGGCGCTTTCAGCATGAACTTCCTGGCCTTCGACTCCCCGGACGCGACCGTGCCCTTCCTGGAGGCCTCCAAGGCCATGGCCCGGGGCACCGGCTACGCCGGCGAGGGCGACGTGCTCACCGCCGCGCTGGTCGGCGCGCTGCTTTCCGCGTGGGAGAAGACCACGTTCACGGAGATTTTCTGCCCGGACTGGCGCGGCGACTCGCTCTTCCTCTCGCACATGGGCGAGATCAACCCGGCCGTCGCGGCGTCCAGGCCGCTCGTCTGCGAGAAGCCCTTTCCTTACACGAAAGCGCAGAACCCCGCGGTCCTGGTCTGCGCGCCGGCGCCGGGGCCGGCCGTCTTCGCCAACCTGGCTCCCGGGCCGGAGGACTCCTTCCGCCTGATAGTCGCGCCCGTCGAGCTGCTCGGCGACGGGACGCATCCCGAGATGCGCACCAAGATTCGCGGCTGGATGCGCCCCGCGCGCCCGGTCGCCGGGTTCCTGGAGGAGTTCTCCCGCCTGGGCGGGACGCACCACAGCGCGCTGGTGCTGGGGCGCCACGCCGAGGCCGTCGCGGCCTTCGCGCGCATGGCCGGGCTGGGATGCGAACTGATCGGTTGACGGGGGAGGCCGGCGGTGACCGCCCTTGAGCAGTTCAACATCGGTATTGTCGGCGCCTGCGGCCGGGGCAATAGCTTCAAGGCGGCCTGCGACGCGCTGGAGATCGTGAACATCCGCGCGGTCTGCGACGTCAACGAGGCCGAGCTGCCCGCCGCCAGGGAGCGTCTCGGCGCCGACGAGGCCTGGACCGACTACGGCGAGATGCTCGAGAGGTCCGACCTCGACGCGGTGATCCTGGGCACGCCCATGCACCTTCACGTTCCGCAGGCGCTGGCCGCGCTGGGGAGAGGCTTGCATGTCCTCAGCGAGGTGCCCGCGGGCGTCTCGGTCGAGGAGTGCCGGGAGCTCGTCGCCGCCTGCGGGAAGAGCTCGGGCGTCTACATGATGGCCGAGAACTACACCTACGCGCGGCACTGCGTGATGGTCCGGGAGATGGTCAAGCGCGGTGAGTTCGGCACGCCCTACTACGCCGAGGGTGAGTACCTTCACGAGCTCAAAGAGCTCAACGAGGTCACCGTCTGGCGCCGCAGGTGGCAGACCGGCGTCAACGGGATCACCTACGGCACGCACAGCCTGGGGCCCATTCTGCAGTGGATGCCCGGCGACCGCGCCGAGACTGTCTGCTGCGCCGGCAGCGGACACCACTTCAGCGATCCGCGGGGGGACGAGTACGAGAACGAGGACTCCTGCGTGATGTTGTGCAAGATGCGCCGCGGGGGGCTGGTCAAGATCCGCGTGGACATGCTTTCGGACCGGCCGCACGCCATGAACAACCACCAGCTGCAGGGCACCGACGGCGCCTTCGAGTCGGCGCGCGCTCCGGGAGAGCCGCACAAGATATGGCTGCGCTCCAGGCGCGAGGAGCCCGACGAGTGGATGGACCTCGCCGAGCTCGAGGACGAGTTCCTGCCGGACTTCTGGAAAGGCGCCTCCGAGGCGGCCCGCAATGCCGGACACGGCGGCGGCGACTACTTCGAGGTCCTGGACTTCGTGGACGCGGCGACCGGCAGGCGACCGCCGGACATCGGGGTCCACGAGTCCATGGACATGACCCTGCCGGGGCTGGTCAGCCAGCTATCGATAGCTGAGGGCGGGGCTTGGCTGCCGGTCCCGGACTCCCGCGAGTGGCGATGAGCGAAGCGACGAAGCCCGAACAGCTTCAGATGCTCTGGCCGGAAGAGCGGCTGGGCACGCCTCCGCACGTGAGCGTCGCCGCGGGCTACTCGCTGCGGACTTTCCGCGACGGGGAGATGGCCGCCTACCTCGAACTGGCCCACGCGGCGGGCTTCGACCGTTTCGACGAAGAAAGCGTATCCGAGTACATGACCAGGAATCTGCCCGGGGGGTTCTTCGTGGTCGAGCACGACGCGAGCGGCGAGTTGGCCGCCTCGGCCATGGCCCAACACTCGCCCGACGGGAGGCACCCGGCCGGCGGCGCGCTCGGCTGGGTGATGGGGCAGCCTGCGCACTCCGGCAAGGGGCTGGGCCTGACGGTCTGCGCGGCAGCGACCGCGCGGCTGCTGAGCGCCGGATATCGTCGCATATACCTCAAAACCGACGACTGGCGGCTGGCGGCGCTTAAAACGTATTTCAAGCTCGGCTACGTGCCCTTCCTCTTCGCCCCGGACATGAAAGAGCGCTGGCGCGACGTCTGTGATAAGCTGAGCTGGCCCTGCGCCCCCGCGGCCTGGCGCGAGCTGACCGGCCTGACCGACGTCGAGAGGCGCGCGGACGACTACTCGCTCGAGAGTCACCCGCCGCGCTACAAGTGGTTGCCCAACCGGGAGCACCGGGCCTACCTCAAGCAGGCCGGGGACGTCGACGCCTACGGTGACGAGTGGCTCTACAAGCCCTCGCAACTGGGTTCGGCGCGCGCCGCGCCCGCCGCGGTCGGGGCGGGGGAAGAGTCCAGCTTGCGCCTCACCTTCACCGTCGGGGAAGCCGGACTGCCGGCGGGCGGCAGCCTGTTGTTCGCCATTCGCGGCCAGGACCCGCTGGGGTTCGGGAACGCGGCGCCCGAAGTCCGGGGGCCGGCGGGCCGCGAGTTCCAGGCCCGCCCCCGCGGCTTCGCGGTGAAGGGCGGCGCGCTCCGCGCGGGCGACGAGGTGACGCTGAGCTGGCCGCCATTCACCTGGACGCCGCTGGCCGGCCGGCGCGAGTTCAAGGTGGTCCTCTCCTCGCCGGGGTTGCCCGAGCGCCGCTTGCCAGAATCGGTGGTCGTCGAGGTCCGGCCCCGGGCGCTCGCCGGTATCGAGGTGACGCTTCCCTGCACGCACCGCGGGGGTGAAGAGCTTCCGGTCAAAATCACCGCGCGCGACGAGTTCGACAACCGCGTACCCCTCGCCGGCAAGGTGACGCTGGGCGACCCGGAGGGCGAGATTCCCGCCGCGATGACCGGCGGGCTCGCGGATGCGCGAATCGCACCGGACACCGGACCACTGACCCGCGTCGCGGCGCGCATCGGCGAGGCTGCGGCCACCTCCAACCCGTCGGTCCGCACCGATGACTTGCAGCTCTTCGTCGGCGACCTGCACTGCCACGACTACCACAGCGCGGCCGAGGGCTACCCCGACGAGGCCTACCGCTGGGCACGCGAGGATCGCGCGCTGGACTTCGTTTCGGTGGTCCCGCAAGTGCACGGCTGGCTGGACAACGAGAAGTGGGCCGTGGTGCGCCAGGTGAACGAGCGCTTCCTGGAAGAGGGTCGCTTCGTGACCTTCCTGGGCTTCGAGTGGCAGCACTCGATCTACGGCGACAAGGTCGCCCACTTCCTGGGGGGCGACCAGCCGTTCCTGCCGGTCGACGACCCGCGCTACTCAACGCCCCGGGGACTGTACTCGGCGCTGCGCTCCAGCGACGCGCTGATAATCAGCCACCACCCGGGTTACGTGCTGGACACGCACGTCCCCGGCACTGACTGGGAGGCGATGGAGACCGACGTTGACCGGCTGGTTGAGATATGGTCGATGCACGGCTCAAGTGAAGGCTTTGATCCCCAGGACCGGTCGCTGGTGCGGCCGCACAGGACCGGCGGCGCCATGGATGGGCTGAAGAAGGGCCTGCGCTTCGGCCTGGTCGCCGGCTCGGACACTCACAGCGGCCGTCCCGGCGGGTCGGCCAAGGAGCCCCGCCCCTACTGGGGCGGGCTGGCGGCGGTATGGGCGAATGACCTGACCCGGCGTTCGGTATTCGAGGCGCTGCGCGCGCGGCGCACCTACGCGCTGACCCGCGCGCGGATCGTCCTGCGCTTCGCGGTCAACGGTGCGCCGATGGGCTCCGAGCTTCCCGCCGCCGACCGCGCCGAAATTCTGGTCGAGGCCTGGACCCCGGGGAAGATCGCCAAGGTGCAGGTGCTCAAGAACGCCGAGCTGATGCGGGAGTTCGAGGGCGGCGGCAACTCGGCCCGCCTTGAGCTTGAGGATGCAACCGAGGGGCCGGCCTTCTATCATTGTCGGGTGACGCAGGAAGACGGCGAGCTGGCGGTCTGCTCGCCCGTCTGGATAGGATAGAGAACATGCCCGGAGACCTCTACGTCGGCCTGGACCTGGGCACCACCGGGATCAAGGTAGGGCTGTTTGACGACTCCGGCGCGGAACTGGCCGCGGCCTCCCGGGAAATACATCTCGACACCCCCGCGCCGGGGTTCGCCGAGTTCGACGCCGAGCGCTACGCGAACCTGGCCTTCGAGGCGGTCCGCGAGGTGCTGGCCGCGCCGGAAGCGGACCCCCAGGCCGTGAGGGCCATCGGCTTCTCCAGCCAAGCGCAGACCTTCGTGCTCCTCGGCGCCGACGGCCGCCCGCTGCGCCCGGCGGTGAGCTGGCTGGACGTGCGCGCCGGGGCCGAGGCCCGGGAGCTTTCCGACCTGGCCGGCCGCGAGGTCAACGCCATCTCCAGCTGCCCCAAGATTCTCTGGCTCCGCCGCAACGAGCCCGAGAAGCTGAAACGCACCGCGCGGGTCCTGGTGACTCCCGATCACCTCATTTACCTCCTGACCGGCCGGGCCGCCAGCGACCCGATCACCGCCGGCTCCACCGGGGCTTACGACTCCGGGGAGCGGCGCTGGTCCGGTGACGTCCTGAAAGCCTGCGGCCTCAACGAGAAAATGATGCCCGAGGTTCTCTCTCCGGGAGAGAAGGCCGGCACGCTGACGCCGCAGGCCGCGGAGAAGCTGGGGCTCGCCGGGGACGTCCTGGTCGCGGTGGGCACCAACGACCAGTCCGCCGGCGCGCTGGGCGCCGGGAACGTGACCCCCGGATGCGCATCGCTGGCGCTGGGCACCGCGCTGGCCCTGGTGGTCACTTCTCGACAGAGTGAAGGAGCTCCCCCGGGGGAGGGCGAGGGCCTGGCGCCGCACCCCGCGGCGGGGCAGGGCCGGGAGCTCTACGTCCTCCTGGGCTACGCCAAGACCGCCGGGGTGGTGCTGCGCTGGTTCCGGGACAACTTCGCGCCGGGTGTTTCTTACGATGAGCTTTTCCGGGAGGCCGCCTCCGTGCCGGCGGGCGCGGCGGGGGTCAGCTGCCTGCCGCACTTCTCGGGCACGGCCACGCCGGACTTCAACCCCGCGGCGCGCGGGGCTTTTGCCGGGTTGAGCCTGGCGCACGGCCGCGCGCACCTGGCCCGCGCGCTGGCCGAGTCGCTGTGCTTCACGGTGCGCGAGAATCTCGAGCTGATCGGCCGGGCCGAAAAGGTCGCCGAGCTCCGGGCCATCGGCGGCGGGGCGCGCTCGGACGTCTGGCTGCAGATGATCGCCGACGTCACCGGAGTCCGCGTCGAGCGGCCCGCCGTCCGCGAGGCGGCCTGCCTGGGCGCGGCGGAGATGGCCATGGTCGCCGCGGGAAAGTTCGCGACCGTGGCCGAGGCCGCCGCGGCGCTCTATTCCGCGGAGAAGCGCTTCGAGCCGGACGCCTCGCTGCGCGCCGCCTACGAGGAAGCCTACGCGCGGTACCGGACGCTTTACCGATCGCTTTACGGGAAGGGCGGGGAAGATGGCTAAGCGCGAGATTCGCCTGGGGATCATCGGCTGCGGGCTGATGGGCCGCGAGCTGGCCAGCGCCGCGGGGCGCTGGTTCCACCTCACTGATCTCGACTTCGCGCCGCGCATCGTCGCGGCCTGCGACGTCAACCCGGAGGCGGCCGCCTGGTTCCGGGACGAGGTCCCCGGCGTGGAGCTGGTCACCGACGACTATCACCAGCTGCTGAAAGGCGACCTGGTCGAGGCGATCTACTGCGCGGTGCCCCACAACCTCCACCAGCAAGTCTACTGCGACGCCATCCGCGCCGGCAGGCACCTCCTCGGCGAGAAGCCCTTCGGCATCGACCTGGCCGCCAACGGCGCCATCAACGCCGCGGTCGCCGAGCGCCCCGAACTTGTAGTCCGCTGCTCCTCGCAGTTCCCCTTCCATCCCGGGACCTGGACCATCGGCAGCTGGGCGCGGGAGGGCCGCTTCGGGCGGATCATCGAAGTGGAGGCCGGCTTCTGGCACTCCAGCGACCTGGACCCCGACAAGGCCATCAACTGGAAGCGCCGGGTCGAGGTCAACGGCGAGTACGGCTGCATGGGCGACCTGGGCATGCACGTCTTCCACATGCCCGCGCGCCTGGGCTGGCGGCCGAAGAACGTCCGCGCGCTGCTCAGCAACGTGATGCGCGAGCGGCCCGACGGGAAGGGCGGGCGGGTCCCCTGCGAGACCTGGGACAACGCGATCCTGGCCTGCGAGGCGGCCGGGCCCGACGGCGAGGGCTTCCCGATGGTGCTCTCCACCAAGCGCATCGCCCCGGGCGAGGGCAACACCTGGTTCCTGCGGGTGACGGGCACGAAGCTCTCGGCCGCCTTCAGCACCAAGAACCCCAAGGCGGTGCGCTTCCTGGAGTACACGGCGGGCGGCGAGCAGGCCTGGAGGGAGCTGGACCTTCCCCACAAGTCGGTCTACGGGTCGATCACCGGGAGCATCTTCGAGTTCGGCTTCTCCGACTGCCTGCTGCAGATGTTCGCGGCCTTCCTCGACGAGGTGGCCCACGGGGATAGAATGCTGGGCAGCTTCGGCTGCGCGCGGCCCGAGGAGGTCGCCGCCAGCCACCGGCTGTTCACCGCCGCGCTGGAGTCTCAGAAGATGGAAACAACCGTCCCGCTGGAGTAACGCGTGATGTCCACTCGCCGACCGACCAACGTAATCATTCTGATGAACGATCAGCACGCTCATGACGCCCTGGGCTGTGCCGGGTACGGGCCCCTGAAGACGCCCGCGCTGGATCGATTGGCGGCCGACGGCGTTCGCTTCACCCAGGCGACCTGCGCCTGCACTCCCTGCCTGCCGAGCCGGCACAACCTCTTCCACGGCCTCTACTCGTTCCAGACCGGCGCGTACTCCAACAGCCACTGCCTGCGGACCGAGGACATCCCCCGCTTCACGATGGGCAGGCTTTTCGGGGACGCCGGCTACCGCACCGCGGCTTGCGGGAAGATGCACTGGTTCCCCTACCACGCCCAGGTGGAACGCGGCAGATATTTCGGGTTCGACTACCGCGCGGGGCACTTCCACGAGACCGGCCAGAAGATGGATTCCAACTTCACCGCAGCACATCGCGACTGGCAGCAGGAGTTCATGGCCGAACGCGAGAAGCACGGGATCAGCAAGGGCGGAGACGGCTGCGCCGCTGATTTCATCGGGTTCGACTCGGAGCTGCCGCTCTCCAAACGGTGCGACTGGTTCAGTGCGGGGCAGGCCGCCCAGTTCATAGAGAAGAACGCCGATGACCCCTTCCTGGCGGTCTGCAGCCTGATCGATCCTCACGCGCCGCACGTGGCCGCCGCGGACTTCGCGGGCGTCTACGATCCCGGAGATGTCCCGCTTCCCCCCGAGCCGCCCGCTGGCCTGCCCGATGCCGACGATTACCATCACTTCGACGGCGTGGATCGCGAAAACCTCCGGACGGTGATCTCCCGGTACATGGCCTGCGTCAGCCAGACCGGCGCCTGTCACTCGCGAGTCCTGGACGCCTTGGACCGGGCCGGGCTGTACGAGGAATCGCTGATCCTCTTCCTCTCCGATCACGGCGAACTGCTGGGCTCGCGCGGCGCCACGGCCTTCAGCAAGTACAACCTCTACGACCAGTCGATCCGCGTGCCGCTGATCGTCAAACCGCCCAGGAATATGAACGCGCAGGCCGGGACGACCTGCGACTCACTGGTCAGTCTGGTGGACGTCCTGCCCACGGTCCTGAACGTTGCGGGAATCGAGGGCGCCAACCGCTTGCCGGGCATCGACCTTGAGCCTCTGCTGCGAGGCGAGGCCCCCGAGCGCGGGCGCGAGGTGGCGTTCACCGAGTACTGGCGGAACGGCGAGCTCTACACCGCAGTGCGCGGACGGGAGTGGAAGCTGATCCTCGGTCCGCACGGCGAGGAGATCTACAACATCGCGAAGGACCCGCTGGAACACGAGAATCTTGCCGGCCGTCCCGGTAAGGGTGAGATCATTGCGGAGTTCAAGTCGCAGCTGCTGGGTGAGTACCACCAGATATTCAACCGCAGCGGCGAGAAGGCCCGCGGATTCGAGCCCCGGGAGTGGGGCGTGCTGATGGACTAGCGCCCCGCCCAGGAGGATGTTCTTGTCTGATTCCCTTCCTGAGAC
>CAZONU010000039.1:1353-19026 GCA_964581145.1 uncultured Planctomycetia bacterium | reverse complement strand
CTACATAATGGGGGAGAACCCGATCCTCTCGGACCCCAACAGCAACCGCACCCGCAAGGCCCTGGAGGACCTGGAGTTCCTGGTGGTCCAGGATATTTTCCTCACTGAAACGGCGAAGCTCGCCGACGTGGTCCTGCCCGCCGCGACCTTCGCAGAGAAGGACGGCACCTTCACCAACACCGAGCGGCGCGTGCAGCGGGTCCGCAAGGCCGTCGAGCCGCCCGGCGAGGCCCGCGGAGACTGGGAGATCATCTGCGACCTGGCCGCCCGGCTGGGCCTGTCCATGGAGTACGATGGGCCTGCCGCGATAATGTATGAGCTTGCCGGCCTGGCTCCCATTTACGGGGGGATCAGCTTCGAGCGAATTGAGGGCCAGGGGTTGCAGTGGCCCTGCCCGGACAGGGAACACCCGGGCACGCCCTTTCTGCATGAGGGCGGGTTCAAGCGCGGCCGCGGCAAATTCCACGCCGTCCAGTTCCGGGACTCGGCCGAGCTGCCCGACGAGGATTATCCGTATCTCTTGACCACCGGGCGGGTGCTGCACCAGTTCCACACCGGGACGATGAGCCGCCGCACCCCTGGAATCGAGCAGGTCTCGCCGCCGGCGCCGTTCGAGATCAACCCGGCCGACGCCGCGCGGGAGGGCATCGCCGAGGGCGATCTGGTGGAGGTCTCCACGCGCCGCGGGACGGTGCGGGCCCGCACGGTCGCCACCGAGCGCTCGCCGCGCGGAACCATCTTCATGCCCTTCCACTTCCGGGAGGCCGCGGCCAACGTGCTGACCAACGACGCGCTCGACCCGGTGGCCAAGATTCCCGAGTTCAAGGTCTGTGCCGCGCGCCTGAAGAAGAGCGAAAGCTGAGCGAGGCCGGCCTCGGTCAAGCCTGTATCCGTTTGATATCCGGGGCCTTACAGCGCCAGCTGAGCGCCTTGACCAGGGCCGCGTCGTCGTCAATGGGCATGATCTTGGGGGTCGCAGGCGGCTCTTTCAAGCTCCGGGCCTCCATATATATATGCCCGGGTAACAAGGGCAAAAACACCGGCCGTCCGGGCCGAGCCGAGCCCCCCCTCCGAAAGCCCGGAATCCGGGCACGGGGCCCTTTATCCACGTTGCATATGGACGGTCGTATGAAGCGGGCTTGACAAAAGCCCGGGGAATGAGCATCATGCTCCATGTAGGGGCCGTCCGGGAGTTTGGAACGGACGGCGGGGGGGATAGGCTAAACCTGCCACGTAGGGCGGGTCCTTTGGGGAGGAGACTGGTTGATGACGTTACTTAGGGGTGGACTTTGTTCGCTGGTGCTGGCGCTCGTCGTCGGGTCAGGCTTGGCTGTTGCCGGCACGGCCACGGCTCCCGTCGATGGGGGCGGGCGGCTCTTCAACATGGAGAGCAGCGTGCCCGTGACCCTTTACGGGCACGTCAAGCTGGATGCCGCTTACCAGGACTCGCGGCTGAATGCCGATAACTTCGCCGACTACGTGCTGTCCGAGTCCCCGGCAACTACCGAGGACGACGACGAGTTCCAGATGACCGCCAACCAGACCCGCCTGGGCCTGAACCTCGGCGGCCTGGAAGCCGGTTCAATAAAGGTCAGCGGCAAGGTGGAGGTCGACTTCTTCGGCGATGCAGCCGCCACCAACAAGCCCAAGCTGCTGCTTCGTCAGGCCTACCTCCAGCTGGACTGGGAGGAGTACGACCTCTCGCTGAGAGCCGGGCAGACCTCCGACCTGGTCAGCCCGCTGATGCCCTCCACGCTGAACTACTGCGTGATGCGGTGGCAGGGCAACGCCGGCTGCCGGCGCCCGCAGATCCGCCTGACCAAGGGCTTCAACCTGGAAGGCGCGGTGGAGCGGGTCGAGATCGCCGTGGCCGCCACCAGAAACATCGGCCCGGCCAGCGTCGAGCACGACGACAGCGGCGAGGACAGCGGGACCCCGGGACTCCAGGCGCGCCTCGGCGTCAAGTTCAAGCTGCTCACCGAGAAGTCCACCGTGCTGGGCATCTCCGGCAGCCTCCACAGCGAGGAGTACGACACCGCCGTCGACGACGAGAACACCGACTACGACAGCAACATGGTCTGCGTGGACCTCACCCTGCCGCTGTTGGACTGGCTGACCCTCAAGGGCGAGTTCTACAAGGGCGAGAACGTCAGCACCTTCCTGGTCGGCGTCGGCCAGGGCGTCAATGTCGCCGGCGACACCGAGATCGAGAGCGCCGGCGGCTGGATAGCCGCCACCATCACCCCGCCGGGCGCGATGGAGGACTGGACCTTCAACATCGGCTACGGCGTCGATGACCCCGCGCAGGACGACCTGGCCGGGGGCAATATCTCGCGCAACGTCGCCATCTTCGGCAACGCGATCTACAACCTGGGCGGCGGCGTCAGCATGGGCCTGGAGGTCATGAACCTGGAGACCGAGTACAACGGCGCGGACGACGACGGCGATGCCGTGCGCGTCCAGCTCTCGGTGATCTACAAGTTCTAAGTTCCGCACACCGGTAGCGCAGTTCGAACGCGGTGAGCGCTCAGGCGCTCACCGCGTTTCATTTCGCGCGGGCGCCCCGGTGCAAAAACGGCCGCAACGGACTTCCGCAATCGGTGATACGGGATGTTTCGTGCCAGGACGGAAACAGGCTTGAAAATATTGTGCCGGACGGCTATCACGCACTGGCCGTGCGACAGGGTTTTCGGCGACCCGCGGACCGGAGACATCCCGCCTCCTGGGAACAGCCCCATACCCCTGCGTCTGCGGGGAAAAGGAGTTCGGCGGGCGGGGCGTGCTCTACCTCCTGCCCGAGAGCGTCCCGGAGTTCTACAACCCGCCCAAGGATACCAAGCACCCCAGCTGCCCGAGGCCGGCGGCGGCTGCGATGCCTGGCGCGGGGGCGAGGCGCTCGGGGACTGCCTCGATCCGGCCTCGTGGACCGCGGGATGCCGCCCGGCCTGCGGCGCCGAGCCGCGGACGGGGCGACTGGAAAATGAGACGGGGAACCGGTATACCCGGTCGCCCAGCGCGAGGGCTTCGGCGGGAGGGCCGGCGGTTTCCGAGGATAGGCTGGAAAGAAGTTGGAAGATATCTACAGGCCCGTCGAGCGGGAGCTGGCGCTGGTCGAGCGCGGCCTTCGCGAGATATCCTGCGCCGAAGACCCGGCCGTCTCCGGGGCCATCTCCGAGGTGCTGGGCGCCGGCGGCAAGCGCCTGCGTCCGGCGCTGCTGCTTATCGCCGCCAGGGGCTGCGGCTACTCCGGGCAGCGGAGCGTCAATCTGGCGGTAGCCATCGAGCTGGTCCACACCGCCAGCCTGGTGCACGACGACGTCATTGACGGCGCCGCGATCAGGCGGGGCGCGGCCACGGCCAACAGCCGCTGGGGCAACCGCCTCGCGGTGCTGCTGGGCGACTACCTCTACGCGGAGGTCGTGCGCGTCCTGGCCGAGGACGGCAACGTGGAGATCATGCGCAGCGTCGCGGTGACCACCGGCAGGATGGCCCGCGGGGAGATCGCCCAGACCCTGGCCCGCAGGGACCTCAGCGTGACCGAGGGCAAGTACCTCTTGATGATCGCCGGGAAGACCGCCGCGCTGGTCTCCTGCTCCTGCCGGGTGGGAGCCCTGCTCGGCGAGCAGCGCAACGGCGAGGTCGAGGTCCTCGCCGACTACGGCCTGAACCTGGGCATGGCCTTCCAGATAACCGACGACCTCCTGGACCTCACCGGGGAAGAGCAGAAGCTGGGCAAGGTCCTGGGCAACGATATCCGCGAGGGGCGGCTGACCCTGCCGCTGATCCACGCCATGAGCGTGGCCAGCGAGAAGGACGGCGAGTGGCTGGGCGAAGTTCTCGGGTCCGGCCGGGTCGATGACGGAGTCATCGAGCGCATCCGCGAGGTGGTCGAGCGCTACCAGGGCATTGAGTACAGCCGCCGGAAGGCCATGGAGTACGGCCGGACCTGCAGGGAGCGGCTGAGGGCGCTGGAGGAGTCGGAGAGCCGGACCTCGCTGGCCATGCTGGCGGACTACGTCGTGGCCAGGGCCTGTTGAGGATTTCGCGACTGGCGGGGAGGTGACCTGCGAGCGCTGCGGCCTCCCCGCGCACGCGGAGAGGTCCCTGGCCTGCGGCGGGGCGCCGGGCGCCATACGCGTCGGAAGCGCGATTTTCTGGAGGACCGCGGGCAGTGCCTGACGCCGACCTGGTCCTGCTCCACGCGCCCAGCGTCTACGACTTCCGGAAGCGGTCCATCCTCTACGGGCCGGTCAGCGACGCGGTTCCCTCCACCCAGGCCTTCGAGATGTACCCCATCGGCTTCATGACCATCCTGGGCTACCTGCAGAGCCGCGGATACTCGGTGCGGATCATCAACGTGGCCCTGCGCATGCTCCAGAGCCGGCGCTTCGACGTCGAGAGGCTGATCCGGCGGCTCCGGCCCGCGGTTTTCGGGCTGGACCTCCACTGGCTGGTCCACGCCCAGGGCAGCCTGGAGCTGGCCGCGCTGGTCAAGAAACACCACCCGGAGGTGCCGGTGATCTTCGGGGGGCTTTCGGCCTCCTACTACCACCGCGAGCTGATCCGCTACCCGCAGGTGGACTACGTCCTCCGCGGGGACTCGACCGAAGAGCCGCTCCGCCGGCTGCTCGCGGCCGTCAAGGAGGGCCGCTCCGTCGAGGACGTTCCCAACCTGACCTGGAAGGACGGCTCCGAAGTCAAGGTGCAGGAGCTTACCCACGTGCCCCCCGACCTCGACGGCGTCTCCTTCGACTACCGGGAGATCATCAAGTCCTGCGCCCGGCACCTCGACGTGGCCGGCCACCTGCCCTTCAGGAGCTGGTTCAGCTACCCGATCCTGGCGGCGGTCTCCTGCCGCGGGTGCTTCAACAACTGCGTGACCTGCGGGGGCTCGGCCTCGGCCTACGAGAAGATCTGCAAGCGGGCCAAGCCGGCCTACCGCAGCCCGGAGCTGCTGGCCCGGGACATCGCGCTGTCGGCCCGCTACGTGAAGGGCCCGATCATGATGCTGGGCGGCACCCTCCAGGCCGGCGAGGAGTACGCGCGCGCCCTGCTCCGGGCGCTCAGGCGGGAGGGCGTCAGGAACCACATATGCTTCGAGTTCTTCACGCCGCCCTCCCGGGAAATCCTGGAGCTGATCGCCGGGGCGGTCCCCAACTGGAACATGCAGATGTCGCCGGAGTCCCACGACGAGGCGGTGCGCAGGGCCTTCGGGCGGAGCTACGCCAACGCGCCGCTGGAGCGGTGCATCTTCGACGCGCTGGAGCTGGGCTGCAAGCGCTTCGACGTCTTCTTCATGATCGGCATCCCCCGGCAGACCCCCGGGTCCGTCCGGGACACGGTGCGCTACTGCGGCGAGCTCATGGAGCGCTGCCGAGGCGCCGGCTGCGCGGGCCGGCTGCGTCCCTTCATCTCGCCGCTCGCGCCCTTCCTGGACCCGGGCAGCCGGGCCTTCGAGGAGCCCGAGAAGCACGGCTATCGACTGTTTCACCGGACGCTGGAGGAGCACCGCCGGGCGCTGCTGGCCCCCAGCTGGAAGCACACCCTCAACTACGAAACGAAGTGGATGAGCCGCGACCAGCTGGTGGAGGTCACCTACCAGGCGGCCCTGGAACTCAACCGCCTCAAGCTCGAGCACGGCCTGGTGGAGGAGAAGGAAGCCGCCAGGATCGCCGAGAGGATCTCGCGGGAGCGGGAGCTCCTCGGCGAGATCGACCGCCTGGTTGAGAGCGAGGTCCCGGAAAAGTTGGAGGAGAAGGTCCGGGAGGCGATGCAGCGTTTCGAGGCGGTGGGCCCGGCGACCATCTGCCAGAAGGACGAGATGAACTGGCCGTCGGCGCTGCTGCGGTTCAACCCGGTGGGGTTCATAGGCTCGGCACTGGGGGCTATCCGCAAGGACTGAGCCGGTCCGCCGTAACTGTGGACCGGGCTCCCCGGATGAGCTATAATGGCACTGGGCAGTCCGGGGGGCGGGGCCGCCGGCTGGGAGACTCACTGGGGCGGGCATGGCTGAAAGCGGGGAGAGCGGATCGGGCAGTCGCGACTCCGGGCGGCAGCGGATCGAATCCGTAGGCGGCTACCAGCTCATCTCCCGCCTGGGCCGCGGGGGCATGGGCGCGGTCTTCAAGGCCCGCCAGACCTCCATGGACCGGGTGGTGGCCCTCAAGATCCTTCCGCCGCGGCTGGCCCGGGATGCCCAGTTCGTGGAGCGCTTCCTGCGCGAGGCGCGGGCCGCCGGCAGGCTCAGCCACCCCAACATCGTGAGCGGGATCGACGCCGGCGAAGCCGACGGCTACTACTACTTCGCCATGGAGTACGTGGAGGGCGAAACCCTCCACGAGCTGATCAAGCGCCAAGGCCAGCTCGACCAGTCCGAGGCCCTGCGCCTCGCCGCGCAGATCGCCAGCGCGCTGGCCCACGCGCACGCGCACGGCCTGGTGCACCGCGACGTCAAGCCCCAGAACGTGATCGTGGCCGCGGACGGGACCGCCAAGCTCTGCGACCTGGGCCTGGCGCGCTCCACCGAGGAGGACCAGGGCCTCACTGCCACCGGCACCGCACTGGGCACGCCCCACTACATCGCCCCGGAGCAGGTCGAGGGCCGCGGCGACGTGGACAGGCGAGCGGACCTCTACGCCCTGGGAGCCACGCTGTACCATATGCTGGCCGGCAGTCCGCCCTTCACCGCCGCCACCGGGGCCAAGGTGATGGCCATGCACCTCTCCGAGCCGCCGCCGCCGCTGGGGCAGGCGGCGCCGGGGGTTTCGCCGGCGCTGGCGGCGCTGGTCGCCCGGCTGCTCGAGAAGGAGCCGGACGGGCGCTGCCAGTCGGCCGAGGAGGTCGCCGAGGACCTGGAGCAGATCGCGGCCGGCCGCGCGCCGGCGCACCTGCGTCCCGCGCGGAGGCGGACGGCCGCGCGCCTGCGGCCCGGCTCCACGCGCGAGACCGCTCCGCTTGAGGAGGTGCCTTCCAGGCGGGGGTGGCTTGTTCCCGCGGCGATCGGCGGGGCCTTGGCCGTGGTCGGCGCGGCTGTGCTGGGCGTGGTGCTGGAGCTGGGCAGCGGGTCCCCTCCCGCCAACGGCGGCAAGCCGCCGGACGAGCCCAAGCCCCCGAGTGAACCCGCGCCGCCGGACGAGCCCAAGCCCCCCGACGAGCCCGGGCCGCCGACCGGCCAGGCCGCGGAGAAGGAGCTCAAAGAGCTCTTCGGCTACGCCCAGGAGTGGTGGGGGAAGAACCCCAAGAAGTACGAGGAAGCCGCCTCGCGCTTCGAGAGAACTGCCGATCGCGCCGACGAGCTGAAGAAACCCCTGTGGGCCATGAAGGCCCGCGACGAGGCGGTCAAGATCCGCAGGGCCTGGGACGCGACCGCCGACGCGGCCTTCGCGAAGATATCGGAGAAGGCCGGGGATCTGGCCGCCAAGCGCGACTACGACGGCGCAGTCGCCGCCGCCGCCGGCCCCGCCCCGCCGGAGCTGGCCGCCAAGCTCAAGCCGCGGCTGGTGAAGCTGAAAACCGGGATTCGCGCCGAGGCCGAGAAGATCTTCAAGGAAACCCTCGGCTCGGCCAAGGCCACCATCGCCGCGGGCAAGCCGGGGGAGGGCCTCGAAAAGCTCAAGGCGCTGGAGAGTGCCCGCTGGACGCCGCGCGCGAAGGAGCTGGCCGCGCTTCTCGAAGAGTTGCGCAAGGCCAGCGCCAGCGCCGAGGCCAGCCTGGCTGCCCAGCGACTGGCCAAGGCCAAGACCGCGTTCAAGAAGCTCCTGGACGACTTCGAGGGGGCGGTCAAGAAGGGCCTGGACGAGGCGGCGGGGAAGTTCAAGGACGCGCGCAAGCTGGCCGGGGACGCGGCAGCTAAGAAGGAGTTGGTCCCGGTCAGAGAGCAGGTGAAGCAGTTGAGCGAACTGGCTGGGGCCCTGGCCCTGGCCAAGAAGGCCCAGGAGGAGGCCTGGAAGCAGCTGGTCGGCAAGGAGATCACCGTCCAGCAGCGGGGCGCGGCGCCGGCCAGGGGCAAGGTCCTGCGCGTGATCGACGAGCGCACCATCGAGGTGCGCGTCGACTTCCGGATCGGAGGCCAGAAGGGCTCCTCCAAGTGGCCGGTCAAGATTGGCGAGCTCTCGGCAGCCGACCGCGCCAAGATCCTGAACGCCTGGGTGCCCAAGACCCCGGCGGAATGCCTGGCCGCGGCCATCAAGAAGCTGGCAGCCAGGGACCTCGACGCCGCCGGGGCGCTGCTCGAGAAAGCCAAAGAGCACCCGCTGAGCCCGCGCTACCTCGAGAAGCTCCAGATCGCCCGCGTGGGCGCCGCCGAGTTCGCCGCGGGCAAGGCCTGGGAGAAGCTGGTCGCCGCGGCGGGGGAGGGCGACATCGCCAAACCCCTGGCCGAGAAGCTCAGGGACGTGGTGGGGGCCTACGAGAAGGAGCACGGCGCGACCAAGTCCGCCAAGGGCAAGGCCGAAGAGCTTGAGAAGCTCAAGACGCGCGTCGCCGTGGCGCTGCTGGTCAAGAAGTACCTCGGCGAGTGGAAGCGGCTCAAGCCGCAGATCCTGGGCCTCGGCGGCCGGCCGGCCAAGTTCGCCGACGAGGGCCACAAGAAGATATCGAAACCCGGTGCGGCCTATGACTCCAAGCGCAAGCGCTGCGTCATGTACGGCAGCGCTACGTACAATTTCTTCCGCAACGACATGTGGGCCTACGACTCGACCAAGAATGAATGGCGGCTGCTCCAGGCGCACGATCCCAAGGCGGACGACAGGACCAGGCCCAAGGCTTCGGGGAGCGGGGGCGTGCCCTGCACACCGTTCTGCTACGACGCCGGCCGGGACCGCTACTGGCTGCTCACCGGCAGGGATGCCACGCAGATCTGGAGCTGTGATGCCCGGACGCTGTCGTGGCAGAAGGGGCCCAAGCTGGACCGAATGCGATACGTGACGCTGGGGTGCCACCCGGGCAGCGGCAAACTGGTCACGCCCTACGGGTTCGTGGACCCCAAGAGCGGCAAGATCGAGAAGCAGGTCAAGGTCAGGTGGGGCCTGTTCAACTCCTGGTGGCCCTGCTCGGGCATGGCCTCGGGCAGCTTCACGCCCGACGAGAAGGGACGCTTCCTGGTCTTCGGTGAGAAGGGCAAGGAAAACGCAGCCGCGCACACCTTCAGCTTCGACCCGGCCGCAGGCAAGTGGGAAAAGCTCGAGCCCAAGGACTCGCCCAAGGGCCGCTACGCGGGGCGGATGGTCTACCACCGGCAACTGAAAGTCTGGGTGCTCTGCGGGGACGGCAAGAGCAGGGAGCCGATCCGCGACACCTGGGTCTACGCGCCGCACCTCACGACCTGGCTGAAGATCGAGACCAAGGAGACTCCGCCGGCGGGGAACAGCGCCGCCATCTGGTACGACCGGGCTGGCGGGCAAATCGTGTACTTCGCTCAGTATCAGACCTGGGTGCTGACGCTCAAACCTTCCCTCTGATCTCAGGGAATCCGGGACGATGCTTCGGTGCGGTGGTCCGTGACTCCTTGCCGCTTCAGGCGGTTTGTCGCTTGACTTCGCTGCGGGCCGGAGTAAGTTGAAGATGCATGGTGGGTTCGCGCTTGCAATGTTAACCGGGAGGTCGAACTGAAATAAACTGGCGCGCGGGCAGCCTCGGTCCGATGAGGCCCGCCGCTGCCAACCGAGAGGTGTCCGTGCTTCCCCCGCAATTCACCCGCCTCCGCCCCCCCTCGACCTGCCCGCGGAAATCTTCTGTAGCTCATTGTTGCGTAAAGACTTGCAGAGAGGATGGGACTGGTGTTCCGGCTGGTCTTCAAAACCAGTAGCGGGCGGATAACACCGTCCGTGGCAGGTTCGATTCCTGCCCTCTCTGCCACTTTTTTTCTGAGCGCGGTCCGGCGCGCGCCGCGAACCGGGGAGAGATGGCCGAGAATCGCGAGCTGAGGAACCTGCCCAGCGTCAGCGAGGTGCTGGAGCATCCGCAGGCCAGGGCGCTGGCGGCCGCGCGCGGCCGCGCCCTCGTCAAGTATGCCGCGCGCGCGGCCGTGGACCGGGCCCGGGCCGGCGTGCTCGACGGCGGCCGGGCGCCCGACCGCGACGCGGTGGTCGCTGCGGCCCTCGGGCTGGTCAAGACCATCTGCGAGCTTTCGCTCCGGCCGGTGGTTAACGCCACCGGGGTGGTGCTCCACACCAACCTGGGCCGCGCGCCGCTGGGAGCGGCGGTCATCGAGGAGGTCGCCCGGGTCGCGGCCGGCTACTCCACGCTGGAGTTCGACCTGGCCGCCGCCCGCCGCGGGGACCGCAACGTCCACGTCCGGGAGCTCCTCAAGCTCCTGACCGGGGCACAGGACGCGGTGGTGGTCAACAACAACGCCGCGGGCCTGGTCCTGGCGCTGAACACCCTGGCCCGCGACCGCGAGGTGGTGGTCTCCCGCGGCGAGCTCATCGAGATCGGCGGCTCCTTCCGCATCCCCGATATCCTGGCGGCCAGCGGCGCGCGCATGGTGGAGGTGGGCACCACCAACCGCACGCGCCTCTCCGATTACAAGGAAGCCATCGGCCCGGAGACCGCGCTGCTCCTCAAGGCCCACAAGTCGAACTACTCGGTGTCGGGCTTCACCGCGGAGGTCCCGGTCCGGGAGCTCGCCGAGCTGGCCCGCGCCCGCGGGCTGGCCCTGCTCTACGACATCGGCTCGGGCCTGCTGCGCAGGCCCGCGGGGCTGCCCCTCGGGGACGAGCCCGACGTGGCCGGGGCCCTGGCCGACGGGGCCGACCTGGTGGCCTTCAGCTGCGACAAGCTGCTCGGCGGGCCTCAGGGCGGGGTGCTGGCCGGCCGCGGGGAGCTGGTCTCCCGCGCCGCCCGCGCGCCGCTGATGCGCGCGCTGAGGGTCGGCAAGCTGACCCTGGCGGCGCTGTCCGCCGCCTGCCGGGCCTACCTGCGCGACGAGGACCTGGTCCGCAGCAACCCGACCTTCGCGATGCTCAGCCGGAGCAGCGACGAACTCGACCGCCTGGCTTGCGCGCTGCTCGAAGAGTTGAAAAACCTGGGGGTCGAGGCGCGCAGGGCCGCGAGCTCCGGGCAGTGCGGCGGGGGGGCGCTTCCCAACCTCGAAATTCCCAGCGCCGCCGTGGAGCTGGTGCCCCGCGAGGGGATCGGCGATTCCCGGGCGAGCTTTGCCGAGCGGGTCTACCGCCGGCTCCTGGACGCGGACTCCCCGGTGCTGGGCGTCCTGCGCGAGGGCCGGCTGCTCTTCGACGTGCTCACGCTCGGTGAGGACGAGCTTGCCCAGGTCGCCCGCGCCGCCGCCGCGGCCATCGAGGCGGAGGCCGGCGCGTGAAGCACCTGATCATGGGCACCGCCGGACATATCGATCACGGCAAGACCGCGCTGGTGCGGGCCCTGACCGGGATCGAGTGCGACACCCACAGGGAGGAGCAGGCCCGGGGCATCACCATCAACCTGGGCTTCGCGCACCTGGACCTGCCCTCCGGCGGGAGCGTGGGCGTCGTCGACGTGCCCGGGCACCGCGACTTCGTGAACACCATGGTGGGCGGGGCCAGCGGCATCGATTTCGCCCTGCTGCTGGTCGCCGCCGACAGCGGGGTCATGCCCCAGACCCGCGAGCACCTCCAGATCATGGACGTGTTGGGCCTGCGCGGCGGGCTGGTGGCGCTCAACAAGGTTGACCTGGTCGAGCCCGACCTCGTGGAGATGGCCGTCGAGGAGGTCGAGGAGCTGGTAAGCGGCACCTTCCTGGAAGGCTGCCCCGTCGTGCGGGTCTCGGCCCGGACAGGAGAGGGCCTCGAGGAGCTCAGGGGGGCGATAGCCGGGGTGGTTCTCAGGACAGAGGAGCGGGCGGCCGGAGAAGTGTTCCGGCTCTTCGTCGACCGCATCTTCACCGTCAAGGGCTTCGGAACGGTGGTGACCGGCTCGGTTATCGGGGGGATGCTGCGCACCGGCCAGACCGCCTACCTCCTGCCCGCCGGCAGGGAGCTCAGGGTCCGGCGCCTGGAGAAGCACGGCCAGGAGACCCCCGCGGTCCGCGCCGGCGACCGGGCCTCGATAAACCTGGTGGGCCTGGACCGCGAGGACTTCACCCGCGGGGCGATCATCTCCGACCGCCCGCTGCGCAGCACGGGCATGCTCGACGCCCGCCTGCGCCTCTTCCGCGAGAGCCGCGACCTGGGCCTCTGGAGCCGGGTCACCTTCCACCTGGGCACCTGCGAGGGCCAGGCCCGGCTGCACCTCATAGACGGCGACCGGCTCTCGGGCGGGGGGACCGCCCTGGTCCAGGTGCACCTGGACTCGTCCTGCATCGCGCAGTACGGCGACCGCTTCGTGATCCGGAACACCTCCAGCGACCTGACCCTGGGCGGCGGGGAGGTCATCGACGCGATGCCCCTGCACCACCGCCGCCGGCCGGAGAAGCTCATCGAGAGCATGAGCCGCATCGCCGACGGCCGCGCGCCGGAGCTGGTCGCCGCCGAGATCCGCAAGCGCTTCCGCCCGGTGGCGCACCGGGAGATCGCCGAGGTTCTCAACCTCTCCGGGGCGGAGGTGCGCGCGGTGGTCTCCGGCGAGCTGCCCGAGGACATCGTCCGTTACGAGTCGGGCGGGGACATATATCTCCTGGTGCGCAGCGAGCACGACCGGCTGCGGGAGGCCTGCCTGGGCAGCATCGCCGCCTACCACCGGCGGCATCCCCTGGAGGAGCGGGGCCGGACCGCCGAGGAGCTGCTGGGCATCCTGGGCCTGCCCCGCGAGGCGGCCTGCGAGGCGGCGCTGGGCCTGATGCTCGAGAAGCTGGAGGCCGAGGGACAGGTGCAACGCACCGGGCACACCTGGGCGCGCGCCGGCCACCGCGTGGAGATCGGTCCGGCCCTGTCCGCGAGCGTCGAGTTCGTGGAGGGCTTCCTGCGGGGCTGCGGGATGCGGACCCCGCTGATGTCCGAGCTGAGGCGCGAGGCCGGGGGGCGCGGGCTGGAGGAGCGCGAGCTCAAGGAGATATTGCGATATCTGGTCAAGAATCGGCGGGCCTACTTCATCGAGGACAACTACCTGCACGCCTCGGCCGTCGACGGCTGCCGCCAGGCGCTGCTGGGGGAACTCGCCAGGCTGGGCGGGGGCATGACCGTGGCCCAGTTCCGCGACCTGGTCCGAGGTAACAGACGAATATGCCTGCTGATGCTGGCCATCTACGACAGTGAGGGCGTGACCCGCCGGGAGGGCGACCTGCGCGTCCTGACCGGGAGGGGCCGGGAGCTCCTTAAGGCTTAAGGTCCAGGGGCTTCCGCATTTCGCCGCTTGTCAGTGCCGGGACCTTCGTGATATAATCGGCAGCGCGCAACTGGCGCTGCCAGGCCAGAGGCCGGAACAGGCAGGAGAGACACGATGCCCAACTTACCGTTGGCGATATGGCCCCCCGGCTGGTTGGAGATCGTCATTATCCTGGCGGTCCTCCTGTTGATCTTCGGCCGGCGCCTGCCCGACGTCATGCGCAATATCGGCAAGGGCCTGGCCCAGTTCAAGCGCGGCATGCACGACGCCGTTGACGAGATCAAGGACGAGGCCACCTCCACCGAACCGCCCCCCGCGAGGTCCGAGGCGAAAATCGAGAGCAAGTCCGAGGAGAAGTCCGACGCCTGAGACCCGGTCCGCGGGGGCGGGGCCTGCGCGGGCCCCGAGCGGCTGAAGCGATCCCGAGCGGCTGATGGCTGAGCAGGCAGACAGCGGCGACCGCCCCATGGGTTTCTGGGACCACCTCATGGAGCTGCGCGCGCGCCTGCTGCGCTCGCTGATCGCCGTGGGCCTGGGCTTCGTCCTGGCGGCGATCTTCTCGCAGTACATTATCGCCTTCCTGCGAGTGCCCATCGAGGCCTTTCGCGCGACCCACTCGGAGGCGCCCCCGGTCTTCCGGGCGATCCCGATAACCGCGGGTTTCTCGGCCTGGATCTCGGCCAGCCTCTTCGGCGGGTTGACCCTGGCCATGCCCTACGTGCTCTACCAGGTCTGGGCCTTCGTGCGGCCCGGGCTCAAGAAGCGGGAGCGGGGCGCAGTGGTGCCGCTGGTCGCGGGCGGGACCGCGCTGTTCCTGTCCGGCGCGGCCGTGGGCTACTTCTACGTGGCGCCCGCGGCGCTGAACTTCTTCTTCGCGATGAACCGGATGCTGGGCATCGAAGAGACCAGCGGGCTGGCCGAGTACCTCAAGATGATCATCATGCTCATGGTCGGCTTCGGGTTGGGATTCCAGCTTCCGCTGATAATGTTCGTCCTGTCCGGGCTGGGGGTGACCGGGCCGGGCTTCTACCGGGCCAGGCGCAAGTACGCGGTGGTGCTGGCCTTCGTCTTCGGGGCTTTCCTCACGCCCCCGGACGTGCCCAGCCAGCTGATCATGGCCGGCTGCCTGCTGGCGCTCTACGAGCTGGGCATCCTGCTTTCCGGCCTGGCCGAGCGCCGCCGCGCCCGCCGCGAGGCGGAGGACCAGGCGAAGTACGCGGCCGAGGACGCGGCTGCAGATAAGCCGCCGCCTCCCGACGAGCCCGGACCCAAAGAGTAACACCTTGTAGTTGCTTGGGTTGCGAGATTGCACTGGAATGTGTTTGACATATCAACGCAGCGTTGATATAATGCGCGAATCGAGGGAGGGGGGGGAGCGGTTCTCATGGAAGGGCTCACCGAACGTCAGCGGAGCGTGCTCGGCTTCATCCAGAAGCGCTGGCGCCGCGAGGGGCGCGCGCCCAGCTACCGGCGGATCGCCCGGCACCTGGGGGTCGACGTGCGCTCCGCCTTCCAGCACGTGGCCGCGCTGGAGCGCAGGGGCGCCCTGGAGCGCGCGGGGGGACGCATCGAGCTCCTCGGAGAACACCGCCCGCCCGAGGGACTGCCGGTCCTCGGGCGGGTGGCCGCCGGCGCGCCGACGCTGGCGACGGAGAATCTCGAAGGCTGCGTCAACCTCGCGGGGATGCTCGACGACGACGGCCTCTTCGTGCTGCGCGTCCGGGGGGACAGCATGACCGACGCGGGCATCCTCGACGAGGACCTGGTCCTGGCCCGCGAGCAGAGCACCGTGGAGAGCGGCGAGATCGCCGTGGTGCTGATCGGCGAGGAGGCCACCGTGAAGCGGGTGCGGCTCGGGGGCGGGGGCATCCGCCTGGAGCCGGCCAACCGGCGCTGCAAGCCTATCGAGATAAAAGACCCCTCCGGCCTGCGCATCGCCGGCAAGGTGCTGATGGCCGTGCGCACCTTCTAAGCCGCTCCGCAGAGGCCCTCAAGGAGTGCGCACGTCCCGGTGATGACCACCCTGAAGCTCGCCACGGGTATAACCAAAGGCAAGAGCAAGTACGGCTTCTATGACGGCACCAAGAAGTGGTGGGAGTAGACCGGGGAAACCCACCTCTACCCGCCCCCGCGTGAGAGTCAATATTCCGCCACCCTCCCTCAACTTGACTTTCCCGCCGGGGGCGGTACACAGGGGACCGGGGAAAACATCGGGAGGCGCGAATCGGTGGCCGGATACGCCCTGGGGCTGGATTTCGGGACGGGCAGCGTCCGCGCGCTGGTCGCCGACGTGGCCGACGGCCGCGAACTGGGCGCCTTCGTCCACGACTACACCCGCGGCGAGGCCGGCATCCTGCTCTCCCGCGACCCGAATCTCGCCCGCCAGCACCCCGCCGAGTACGTCGAGGGCGCCGAGGCCGCCATCAAGGGCGCCCTGGCCGCCGCGGCCGAGGCCGATAAGGACTTCAGCGCCGAAGATGTGATCGGCATCGGCGTCGACACTACCGGCAGCACCCCGCTGCCCGTGGACGCCGGGGGCACGCCGCTGGCCATGGCTCCCGAGTTCGCCGGGGAGCTCGCGGCCATGGCCTGGCTCTGGAAGGACCACACCGCCCACGCCGAGGCCGAGGAGATCACCGATCTGGCCCGCCGGATGCGCCCCGGGTACCTGGCCAAGTGCGGCGGGGTCTACTCCTCGGAGTGGTTCTTCAGCAAGGTGCTCCACTGCCTGCGGACCTCATGGCACGTCTTCGACGCCGCGCACTCCTGGGTGGAGTGCGCCGACTGGCTGCCCGCGGTGCTCTGCGGCGCCGAGAGGCCCGAGGAGATAGTCCGCTGCGTCTGCGCCGCGGGGCACAAGGCCATGTACGGCCCCGACTGGGGCGGCCTGCCCGACGAGGAGTTCCTGGGCGAGCTCGACCCCCAGCTCGGCAGGCTCCGCGCGCGGCTGTACGAAAAGGCCCACACCGCCGGGACGCCCGCCGGGAAGCTGTCTGCCTCCTGGGCCGGGAAGCTCGGCCTGCCCGCGGGAGTGCCCGTCTCGGTCGGGGCCTTTGACGCACATTTGGGCGCGGTGGGCGCGGGGGTCCGGCCGGGCCGGCTGGTCAAGGTGCTGGGCACCAGCGGCTGCGACATGATGGTCGCGCCGCTGGCCGAGAAGCTCGCCGACATCCCCGGGCTGTGCGGGGTCGTGCCCGGGTCGATACTGCCCGGCCACTACGGCCTGGAGGCCGGCCAGTCCGCGGTGGGCGACATCTACAACTGGTTCGTGAACTCCTTCCAGCCGGGCGGGCCGGAGGCCGGCTCGCACGCGAGCCTCAGCGCCGCCGCCGAAAAGCTGCGGCCGGGGGAGTCGGGTCTCCTGGCCCTGGACTGGAACAACGGCAACCGCACCGTGCTGGTCGACCAGCGCCTCACCGGGCTGCTCGTCGGCCAGACCCTGCACACCACCCCGGCGGAGACCTACCGCGCGCTGGTGGAGGCCACCGCCTTCGGGGCCCTGACCATCATGAACCGCTTCGAGGAGTACGGCGTGGCCGTCGAGGAGGTGGTGGCCGTGGGCGGCATCGCCGAGAAGAACCCCTTCGTGCTCCAGACCTACGCCGACGTCACCGGCCGGCCCATGAGGCTGGCCCGCTCCTCGCAGTGCTGCGCGCTGGGCGCGGCCGTCTGCGGGGCGGTGGCCGCCGGGAAGGCCGGCGGCGGCTACGACTCCTTCCCCGCCGCGCAGGAGCGGATGACCGGGCTGGGGGACGTCGCCTACCGGCCGCGGCCCGAGGCCCGCGCGGTCTACGAGCGGCTGTACGCCCTTTACGCCAAGCTGCACGATGCCTTCGGCGTGGCCGATTGGAGCGGCAGCCTCTTCGACGTCATGAAGGAGCTCATCGCCGTCCGCACCGCCGCGCGCGGCGCGGATTGAGGAGGATGTCCGTGGCGGAACTCGTCAACACGCCCGAAGTGAAGCTCGCGGTGGTGGGCGTCTCCCGGGACTGCTTCCCGCTGGCGCTCACCGAGCGCCGGCTGGAGGCGCTGATGGCCGCGCTGAAGGAGGCCGGCCTCAGCGCGCACAGGTGCTCGAAAGTAATTGAGTCGGAGGCCGACGCGCTGGCCGCGCTCGCGGAGCTCGCCGAAAAGGGCGCCAACGCCGCGGTCGTCTACCTGGGGAACTTCGGCCCGGAGGGCCCGGCGACGCTCTTCGCCCAGCGCTTCGGCGGGCCGGTGATGTTCGCGGCCGCCGCCGAGGAGAGCAAGGAAATCCTGGCCTCCGAGCGCGGCGACGCGCTATGTGGATTGCTGAACGCCGCCTACAACCTGGGCCTGCGCGGCGTGCGCGCGCACATCCCCGCGCGGCCGGTGGGCCTCGCCGGGGAGCTGGCCCCGCGCATCGCCGGCCTCCCCACTATCGCCCGGGCGGGG
>CAZONU010000039.1:0-1343 GCA_964581145.1 uncultured Planctomycetia bacterium | reverse complement strand
GCTCTACGCGCTGGGCGTGGAGGTCATGGAGAACTCCGAGCTGGACCTCTTGCGCATCTTCCGGGAGGCCGCCTCCGAGAAGAAACGCATCGCCGAGGTCGCCGCGGACATGAAAAAGGAGCTCGGCAAAGGCTGCCCCTACCCGGACCTGCTTCCCAAATTAGCGCAGTTCGAGGTGGCTTTACTCAAGTTCATGGAGGAGAACCTGGGCGCGGCCCGCTACGCGGCCTTCGCCAACAAGTGCTGGCCGGCCTTCGAGCCCGAGTTCGGCTTCGTGCCCTGCTACGTGAACAGCCGCCTGGCCGCGCGGGGCATCCCCGTGGCCTGCGAGGTGGACATCTACGGCGCGGCCAGCGAGTACCTGGCCCAGCTGGCCTCACGCGGCCCGGCCACGCTGCTGGACATCAACAACTCCGTGCCCGGCGAGATGGTCCCCGCCGGCGCCCAGCGCGGCGACCTCTTCATGGGCTTTCACTGCGGGAACACCGCGTCCTCGTGCCTGGTGGACCCGAAGATGAGCTACCAGCTGATCATGAACCGGCTGATGGAGGACGGGGCCGAGCCGGACATCACCCGGGGGACGCTGGAGGGCCGGCTCCGGCCCGGGCCGCTGACCCTCTTCCGGCTGCAGGGCACCCCGGAGGGCGGGCTGAGGAGCTACGTCGCCGAGGGCGAGGTGCTGGACCTGGACCCGGCCTCCTTCGGGAGCATCGGGGCGATTGCCGTGCCCGGCTTCGCGCGCTTTTACCGCAACGTGTTAATAGAAAGGCGCTTCCCGCACCACGCCGCGGCGGCCTTCGCGGCCGCCGGCGGGGCGCTCTTTGAAGTGGCCAGGCTGCTGGGCGTCGAGGAGGTGGGCACGCCGCTGCCCGCGGGGGTGCCCTACCCGGGCGAGAACCCCTATGGGGATTGACTCCCCGGAGGAGATCGAGGCCATCTGCTGGGCGGTGCTCCAGCACGGGGCGGCCGGGCAGACCTGCGACCCGGCCTGGGTGGTCGAGCAGTTCGCGGCGGACTATCCCGGCAAGCACTGGGAGGACCTGGGCGCCTACGCGCAGCACCGCTGGTCGCAGGGCACCTATTACCTGGGCGTCCAGGAGAAGCACATCCGCAGCCGGGGGGAGTAGCGGCGCGGGGGCGCCGCCGCAGAGCAGGGGAGCAGGTGAAAGGCGATCAGGTGAGGAGCGAGCCTGCGGTCAACTGCTCAACTGTTCAACTGCTCGGCCGGGCAGCTTCCCGGAAAAGCCCGCGCAAGAGGCCGAGAAGCGGGAAATAATAACGGTGGCCGCGGGCCTGTTGAAAAAGCTTTCTTTTTGAGCCGTTGGATATTATAGTCGGAGTTG
>CAZONU010000038.1:11521-19539 GCA_964581145.1 uncultured Planctomycetia bacterium | reverse complement strand
CTTCCTGCGCCAGCGCGGCCTGCGCCTGTGGGCCAAGGACTCGCCGGAGGCCCTGGCGGTGAGGGCGAAGTACCGGTCGGACGGGTCGGACAAGTCGGACGGGTCAGACCGGTCAGACAAGTCCGACAAGTCCGACGACCCCTATGGTGTTTCCACGGCCTCGGCGGAGGTGGCGGCCAACACGCTCATCTGCCTGATCAACCAGGCCAGCTTCCTGCTGGCGCGGCAGCTCGGGAGCCTGGAGCGGGCCTTCCTCAACGAGGGCGGCTTCACCGAGCGGCTCTACCGCGGGCGCCGGGCGCGCAGGGGAGGCTCCCGTGGCTGACCTCGGCCTCGATCCGGAGTTCGTGCGCCGCCTGGCGCAGCTCTCCATTGTCAACCGGCGCATCCTCGCCGGGCGCATGCGCGGGGAGCGTAGAAGCAAGAAGCGAGGCATCTCCGTCGAGTTCGCCGATTATCGCGATTACGTTTCCGGCGACGACCTGCGCTTCGTCGACTGGAACATCTACGGTCGACTGGAACGCATGTACCTCAAGCTCTTCATGGAAGAGGAAGACAGGTTCATCTACCTGGTGCTGGACAACTCCATGTCCATGGCCTACGGCGACCCCCGCAAGATCGACTACGCCGCGCGCTGCGCCGCCGCCCTCGGCTACGTGGCCCTGGCGGACATGGACCGCGTGGCCGTGAACGCGATAACCTCGGGGGGCTCGACCTCCTCGCCCCCGCGGCGGGGCCGGGGCCAGGTCTGGCACCTGTTTGACTTCCTCGAGAAGATCGAGCCCGAGGGCCAGACGGATCTCGCCTCCTCCTGCAAGCGCTTCTGCCTGGAGAACCGCCGGCGGGGGGTGGTCATGGTCATCAGCGACTTCCTGGACCCCGCGGGCTTCGAGGAACCCTTGAAGGCCCTGGCCTCGCGCGGCCACGAGGTCTTCGCCTTGCACGTGCTGGCCCACGAGGAGGCCGAGCCGGAGCTGACCGGCGATTTCAAGCTGATAGACATAGAGACGGAGGCCGACGTGGAGGTCTCCGCCAGCCGCGGGGTGCTGCGGGCGTATGCCCGGCAGCTCGACGCCTTCCGCGGGGGGCTCAAGAGCTTCTGCGCCGAGCGGGGCATCGGCTACCTCTACACCTCGACGGCGCTGCCCTTCGAGGAGCTGGTCCTCTCCTACCTGCGGGTCGCGGGGCTGGTCAAGTGATGAGCGATGAGTTCTTCACCACAGAGGCACAGAGGCACGGAGAACTGCCATTGCTTTGGCCGCGGCGAGCGTTGTCCGGTCAACCGGGCGCCGATATTCGCGGGCCGGCCCACATCTCTCTCTGTGTCTCAGTGTCTCTGTGGTTGGGGGAGTAGGTCCGTTGTTTGATTTCATCGGCGAGTGGCTCACCACCCACTTCCTGTCGCTGCTGCCGGCGGCCATCGGGGCGGCGATAGCGGTTCCCGCGGTGGTCATCCTCTACTTCCTGAAGCTCAAGCGCAAGGAGCAGGTGGTCTCCAGCACGCTGCTCTGGCAGCGGGTGCTGGAGGACATGCGCGTCAACGCGCCCTTCCAGCGCCTGAAGACCAATCTGCTGCTGCTGCTCCAGATACTGCTGCTGATGGCCGTGGCCGCCGCCCTGGCCCGGCCCTTCGTCCTGGGGCTCAGCGGCGGCCGCAAGACCGGCTTTATCCTGCTAATAGACAACTCCGCGAGCATGTCCACCCGCGACGTGGGCGGCCGCACCCGCCTGGAGGCCGCCAAGGAGGCCGCCCTCAAGGAAACCGAGCGCGTCTCCAGCGACGTGGTGGTCGCGGTGATCTCCTTCGGGGCCCGGCCTCGGGTGCTGTGCGGGTTCACCTCCAGCCGCTCCGAGCTGGAGACGGCCATCAAGCGGGTCGAGCCCTCCGGCGGGGGCACCGACCTCTCCGCGGCGCTGACCGTGGCCGACGGCATGGCCGGCTCCCTGGACCGCGACCTCAGGGGCGACATGGGCCGCGAGCGCTGCCGGCTGATCCTCTTCAGCGACGCGGCCATTCCCGAGAACCGCCCGGTCAAGCGCGTCGGCCCCAAGGAGCTGGACCTCGAGAAGTACGTGGAGCTGCGCAGCTTCGGGGAGCCCAGCGACAACGCGGGCGTCACCAGCCTGGAGGCCCGCCGCAGCCCGGGGTCCGGCAGCCAGATCTTCGTGCGCGTGGCCAACTTCAGCCGAGAGCCCGCCATGCGCGACCTGCGCATCTTCCTGGGCGAGAAGAAGGACGCCGCCGACGTCAAGAGTGTGGAGTTGGCTCCCGGCGCGCGCAAGACGATCATCTTCGAGGTCCGCGCGCCCAACGAGCTGCTCCCGGTGCGCGCCGAGCTCTCCGCCGGGGACGCCTTCAGCGTCGACGACACGGCCTGGGCGGTGCTGCCCAAGGAGGAGCAGCTCAAGGTCCTGGCCTACACCGGCGACCAGTATTTCCTGGACAAGGCGCTCAGAAACCTGCCGAGCGACAAGTACGCCTTCTACAGCGGCGACGCCTCCAAGCTGCCCGGCGCCGACTCGGCCCCCCCGGCGGTGTGGAAGGGCTACGACGCGATCATCTTCGACCGCTTCGTGCCCGCCTTCGAGTTGCCGGCCAGCGGCGGGTTCATGTTCATCGCCCCCGATAAGGCCCCGCGCCTGCCGGACAGGGTTGTCAAGCTGGAGAAGGAGGTCAAGGCCCCGGCCGTCGTCGACTGGGACCGTTCCCACCCGCTGGTGCGCTTCACCTCGCTGGCCGGCGTGGCCGTGGCCCGGGCCCGGCCGGTGCGCCTGGGCCGCGGGTCCGTGGCCCTGCTGGAGTCCGCCGAGGGGCCGCTGGTCGCCGCCTGGCAGCGCGACCAGCTGCGGGTGGTGGCGGTCGGCTTCGACATCTACGAGTCCAACTGGCCGCTGCGGCTCTCCTTCCCCATCTTCATGGCCAACAGCGCGCGCTGGCTGGCCTCAGCCAGCCCCAAGTGGGCCGGGGCCGGCCTGCGCTGCGGCCAGCCGCTCAGGCTCCGCGTGGGCCTCTGGAAGAAGGGCGCGCCGGAGAAGCCGGTCACCGTGGAGGTCTTCGGCCCCGGGGGGCGCTCCGAGAAGCTGGAGATCTCCCCCGGCCGCCCGCGGCTCTACGGGGCCACCGAGGAGCCCGGCCTCTACCGCGCCCAGTGGCCCGACGGTAAGAAGACCCTCTTCGCCTGCGCGGTGCTCGACGAGGCCGAGAGCGACAACTCCGCGCGGGACGCCGTCAACTTCGCGGTGGGCGACGTGCGCGGAGCCACCTGGTCGCTGGCCGACACCGGCGGGAAGGGCTCCAAGAGCGGCCGCGAGGTCTGGAAGTACCTGGCCATCCTGGCGCTGGCGGTGATGGTCCTGGAGTGGTACATCTACAACCGCCGGCTGTGGGTCTGAGGCCCGGATGGAGACCGACCTGTCCGGCGTAGCCATGGCAAAGACGGAAGCGCCGCCCCCGGCCCAGAAGCGCGGGTTTCCCCTGGTGCGCGCCGCGCTGGGCCTGGTGCTGGCCGCCGGCGCGTTGGCGCTGGTCTTCTGGCCGCGCTCGGATGAGCAGCTGGCCGTCGCCTGGCGCGTCGAGCCGGCCAGCCCCGCGCCGGGGAGCGGCGGCGTCTTGATGATCGCGATCAAACCCGGCCCCGACGCCCCGGAGGGCAGCCGGCTGGTGTGCAACGAGAAGTCCCGGCCCTCCGTGGCCGTGACCGCGCCGGCGGACATCGTTTTCAGGTCAAGAGTCGGCTTCCTTCACGGCCCGGACGACGAGGTGCCGCTGGAGTTCACCGTGAAGCAGGGCGCGCCGCCGGGCGAGCGCGAGATCACCGTCAGCGTCGCGGCCGAGCTGGCCGTGGAAGGGGAAACCGTCACCCGGCCGGCCAGGCTGCGCCGCAGTATCACTATCACCATAGGCCCGCCAAGGACCGGCGAAAGCGGGACAGGTACGCCTCGGCCCGGGCCACCAGCACAACCGCCCCCTAAGGGCGCAGGCCCTCACAAGAAGGAAGCGGCAGACTACTTCGGGATCACCCACAACGCGCTGGCAGGGATGCGTAAGGAGGAACGCTCCAGATTCGTGAACGAGGGGGTAAGCAAGGCCGTCGGAGACTTCGCACGAATATGGAAGGACCCGAATCCGATCAGGGGGTACTCATGGAACGTTCAGGGCGAGGTGGGGAAGCTGGGAGCTAGGCTTAGATTCCTGAGAGAGCATGACGACCAAGCGGCGATCATACGCGAGCACCTGAAGCGAACACTGATCAACCAGCGGTTGAGCGGGGAATTGAGAGACGTCTTCTATAGCCTTCTCGTCGAAATCAGCCCTGCGTCTGAACTGGCGTTCTTTCGTAATGAGGCCAAGACGAGCAAGGACAAGTGGCTTCGGTCCCGGGCGATTCTCTACCTAGCCACGAAACGTGATGTCTATGCGCTGGTCGTGGGAGCGCGTGAATTGTCCTCAAACCAGGATGTGGAGGCGCAACTAGCGTCGCTGTCGGTCATACGGGCCTACTTCGGTCCAGGGACAACCAGCAAGGTGCCTTCGAAGTACTGGAGTGAACTGTATCAAGACCACCCCTCCAAGCAACGAGTATCCCTACTAGTCCGGGACGTTCGCGCGTGGTGGAAGAGGAATCACTCGGACTACGAGAAGCTGTTGAAAGAGAAGTAGCCGGTACATCGCTGACTACTGGCCAGCGTCTCGCTCATTACTGGAAATGATGGCTGGAGGTGCCCATGAAGACCCTGACCAAAGAGATCTGGATGAACGTGCCCAAACGGCGGCAGATCATCTCCATCCACGAGCAGGTGGAGGACCTGGTGCGCGAGAGCGGCGTGCAGGACGGCATGGTGCTGGTCAACGCCATGCACATCACAGCATCCGTGTTCATCAACGACAATGAGTCCGGCCTGCACGGCGATTACGAGAAGTGGCTGGAGAAGCTGGCCCCCGAGAAGCCCCACAGCCAGTACGCCCACAACGGCTACGAGGACAACGCCGACGCGCACATGAAGCGCCAGGTCATGGGCCGCGAGGTGGTGGTGGCCATCACCGACGGTAAGCTGCACCTGGGGCCGTGGGAGCACATCTTCTATTACGAGTTCGACGGCAAGCGCAAGAAGCGCCTGCTGGTGAAGATCATCGGAGAGTAGGCCTCAGGTCTTGACGCTCAGCGACTCGCCACTCCCGACAGTCACCGGCTCGGCGAAGCGCAGGGCCGCGCCGTCGATGGTCGCTTTCACTTGCTTCCCGGCCAACGAGACCTTCGCGCCCCCGATCTGGAAGCCCAGCCCCAGCTCGCGGAGCGCCAGCGCGCCGGCCTTGATTTCGACGCCAGCACTCTTCTTCTCCCCTTCCAGCTTCTGGCGCAGCACGCCCCATCCCGAGGCCACCGAGAAGAAACAGGCGAAGTCCTCTGCGTTCACCTTGGGCGCGAAGGAGAACCGCCCGGCCGGCGCCGAGTAGCTGAAGCCGCTCAGCGCGGCCAGCAGCGCGTAGCTGGCCATGGAGCGCGCGTAGTGGCTGCCGCACTCGAACTCGTTCCAGGGATTGCGGCGGACGCCGGTGTGCCGGTCGCGCACCGCCTTGACGATGGCCAAGCCCTCTTCAATGAAACCCTCGTATATGAGGTGAGAAGCCACCTGGTACTCGATGCCGCACCAGACTTCGTCGGAGTAGGGGAAGGGAAAGCGCGGCCGGCCGCCCGTGGGCCAGGAGCAGAGCAGCAGCCCGGCCTCCTCGCCCAGCGCGTAGACCCGCTGCGGGTTGGCGTGCCCGGAGAGGTCCGGCTTCCAGTTGTGCCGGAAGACGGCGGCCAGCGCGGACTTGACGTGCCCGGGATCGAGAAGGTCGCCCAGCCCCAGCATTCGCGCGTACCACTGGCCGATGAGCTGGTCGGACAGGCAGCCCTCGCCGTACTGGTACTTGGGGTAGCTCTCGTCCCCGGGGCTGAGGGGTTTTCCGTCCTCCAGATGAACAGTTTGAGCATAAAACTCGCCGTTGAATAACGTCTCGTCGACTCCCGCCCTGCCCTTCTCGAAGACCGCGCGGTACTCCTCGGCCTTCTGGTTTTCTCCGAGATGGCGGGCCATCTCTTCGGCGGCGCGCAGGGCGCCGAGGTAGAAGCTGGTCGTCATCGTGTTAGGCCCGTGGAACTCCACGTCATAAGTGTTGTGCTGCTCGCCCTCCATCACGCCGTCCCTGTCCCGGTCCCAGTAGCTCCAGGCGAACTCGAGGGAGCGCTTAGCGCCCGGCCACAGCGAGCGCAGCCACGCGTCGTCGCCGGAAAGCAGCCACTCGCGGTAGACTTTCAGGATCCCGCCCATCTGCCCGTCGGCCGCCGGGTGGAAGCTCTCCTCCTCGGCGTCGCAGGTCCGCTCGCCCAGGGGCAGCGGCATGCGAAAGGTCATGCGTCCGTCCTCGGCCAGGTTGTTGGCGTAATCCGACTCGCGAATCGAGCGCTCCAGCGACGGGAAGAGGTAGGGCATGGCCTGGGCGTAGTTCCAGACGTGGGTGCAGGTGCCTTGGCAGCAGCCGGAACTTGGGTGGCAGCCCTCCCAGCCGTAGAAGGTGCCGTCCTCCAGGCGGAGGCAGGTGGTGGTCTTGAGTATGGATATCTGCGAGGAGACCGCGTCGAGCACCGCCGCCGGCAGCGTCGAGCTGTGCAGCGCTTCGGCGAAGGACCGGGTCTCGGTCTCCAGGCGTTCCGATTCCGAGGCCAGATGAGCGGCCACCGCGCCGGCGTCGGCGAACTGGGTCGCGTAGTAATTTCTCCAAACGGGTTTTGGCTCGTCCTCCGACCAGTACATCTCGAAGTTGGGCGTGTGCCAGGCGATCCACACCGGCAGGCGCACCGCGGCGCCCGGGGCGACGGTGGTCTTGAGTGCGATGGAGCCGACGTCGCAGCCCTCCTCGCGCTCGGCGGGCTTGCGCTCTTCAGCAAGCTCACCGCGCGCGGCGCCGTCCCAGAAGTCGTGCACCGCGTCGAACCAGGAGCCGCGCAGCCAGTGGGTGCGGACAATAACGTCACTGTGACTAGTAGCCAGCGCCAGCGTCCCGCGGCGCGGGGAACCCTCCGGTTCGGGACCCGACATCAGCAGACCGCGGGCGCCGCTCCCATCCAGGACTTCGATGCGCCCGCCGGACGGCTTCGGGCTCCCCGCGCGGTTCTCGAGGTTGGCGAAGAGCACCGCGCTGACCGGTTCGTCCGTGGGATTCTCAAGGCGAAAGCAAAAAAGCGCCGCGGGCACGCCGGAGTCGCCGGCCTTCAGGGGAATGAACGGGTTCCAGGCCTCCATCTCCACGCGGAGGGGCACCGCCGGGTCGCCGAGGCGCACCCGCGCGAGGGGGAAAGCGCCCTCGAACTCGACTTCACGGAAGTGCGGCAGGCCCGCGCCGACGTCGCGGCTCACCCCGTGGCCTTTCTCGGTCCAGTCCGAGCCGCCCACCGGCCCCTGGAGGACGCGAGTGATCGGCTTCGCGCCGCCTTTCTTCATGTGGAGCGTGAAAAACGTGTGCCGCGGCGCGAAGCCCTTGTTGGGCCGGTTGTGGATCTCGAAGTCGCGCAGCTGCCCCCAGCCGCCCAGGGAGATGCTTCCGGTGCCGATGCCGCCCAGCGGGAAGGCGATGTTGTCGAGCTCCCGGCCGCGGTAGACGCGCGATTTGCTGACGGCAAAGAGCTCTTCTGGCGTGTAAGGAATCTGCGGATTCACGGCCCGGCTCCTCCCCTTGCGCAATCGATTGCGCAAGGAGTGTTATCGGGCCGGGGCCGGGATGTCAAGTCCCTTTGGCGTTACCCTTTCTTGAAGCCTTTGGCCTTCGCCCGCCTCTTGGCGCGGTAGACCCACATGCTGCGGCTGTCGTAGATGACGGTAACGTTGCGCTCCGGGTCGTAGTAGCCGGCGACGTTGCCAACTTTGGGAAGGGCCCCCTTGGGCTTTGGGCGGGTCCACTTGGACGCGCGGTGGTCGAAGAGCCACAACCGCGGAGCGGCCTTGGGCTTGCCTTTGAGGCGCGCGCTGGTGTAGAG
>CAZONU010000038.1:0-11511 GCA_964581145.1 uncultured Planctomycetia bacterium | reverse complement strand
GGTGTAGAGCACGAACCTCTTGGCGACCGTGTCGTAGCAGAAGGTACCCGCGGGGACGAAGGCGATGTCCTCCAGGCTCTGCGGCACGCTCTTCCACGTCTTGGCGCCGCACGAATAGATGTAGGTCTTGCCGGCGGCGACCCCGACGATCTGCCTGGTTTCGGGGTCGTAGGCGCTGAAGGCGCCCGAGCGCGGTCCACCTTTGGCGACCTGCTTCCATGGGCCCTTGGCCGCGTCGCACAGATAGGTCCGCCCCGAATGCAGCCAGAGTTTCCTGCGGTCGGGAAGGTACTCGAGCTCCGAGGATTCGTAGGCCTTGGGCGCGCCCTTGCGGACCGGGTCCCACTTGCGCGTCGCCGGGTCGAAGGTGAAGACATAGGTTATGCCCGCCCCCGAACCTCCGGTGCCACTGAGCACCGGATCGCTTGCCTTCAGGCCCAACGCCGCGGCCAGCAGCTTGCGATTGGTGAAAATCAAACCCTTGTGCGCGTCCCAGAAGACCATCTTCCTGCGGTGCGAGTCGTAGCACAGGCCCCACCAAGTGTGCGCGGGGCGCACCGGCGCCCCGTCGGCAGTGGTGACCACTCCATCCTTGAGCGCCAGGCGCTTCTTGAGCGTCTCGGCCGCCCGGTCCTGGGGCACCTTCTTTCCCAGGCCTTTGAAGACCCAGTTGACTCCGTAGAGGCAGACCCAGGTGTTCGAGGCCAGGTCGTACTCCCAGACGTCGTTATAGGGGTGAACGTTGTGCCCCGCCCCGCAGTATATCGCCCGCTTGCGCTCGGGGGCCCAGACCATCTTATTGCAGTAGTCACGCACGAACGGCCCGCGCCGCCGGTAGTCGGCGTTGGCCCAGCCCAGCTCGCCGGTCGTCTTGATCGGCGGCAGCTTGAGCCAGGTGTTCTCGGGCAGCGCGGCGATCTTGGCCAGCAGCGCCGCGTCCGGCTTCAGCACCGGCTCCACCCTGGCGGGCGGAGTCTTGATCACCTCACCGCCGAGCGCGGAGCCCGCGAGAAGGAGCAAAGGCAGGATCGCTGCGGTTTGCCGGCCGAATCGGGACATTTCCCAATCTCCTTACTTGATCTCCGTGAACTTGAGCTCCGCGGGGTCCAGCTTCAGCGCGTAGATCTGCCGGCCATAGCTGCCGTTGGCGGCCATGACCAGTCCGGTGAGGTGGTCGTAGATCAGCCCGTAGCCGGTGCCGAAGCGGGCCGGCTTGGACGGCTTGGTCTTGCCGTCAGTATTGACGAGCTCGATTTCGGCGGTTTCCCAGATGTTCTTCTCCGGGTTCCAGAAGAGATGCCGGTCATTACCCGCCGAGCGGTTAACGAACATCACCCGGTCGATGGCCGGGATGTAGAGCGGCTCGCGCAGCAGGCCCTTCACCGCAACCTTGGGGGTGACCAACGTAGTCTCGCCGCTCTTCATGTCGTAGCGGCGGACGCCGTTCTTGTGGAAGTACCACACCGCGTCGCGCTTCTCCTCGTAGCAGAAGCCGGAGTAGTCGATCCTCACTCCGGGCGGCTTGAGCTTGCCCTTGACGGGCAGCGGGACCCACTTCCACTGCTCGCGGTCGAAGCGCACCAGGCTGCCGTCGCGCGCGCCCAGCGCGCCCTTGGGCGTGGCGCGGATCCCCGTTACGCTGCCCTCGACGAGCGGCCATAGCCAGCGGCGCGCGGCCACGTCGTAGGCGTAGGTCTTGCCGTACTTGGCGACCAGCATGAGCCCCGTGGTGTAGTCGTAGTCGTAGTACTGGTAGGCGTGGCTGGTGATGTGCGGCCGGTGGCGGAAGCTCATGCCCACCTTGAGGCACATGCCGAACACGGGTTCCAGCGGCTCGTCGGGGACCTCGCCCGCCGTCCAGGCCCCCGAACGCAGGCTGTAGTGGCTGACTTCCGTGCCGAAGTAGTTGACGTGCCCGCCGCCCCAGAGCAACAGCTGCCTCCGCACCGGGTCGAAGCGAACGGTGCCGTAGTCGCGCCGGGGCGCGCGTACCGGTGCCTTGGGAAAGAGGACCCATCTGTTAACTGGCAAGCCCTCGAAGAAGGCCTTCATCCTCTCCGGATCGAGCAGGCCCTTCTTCTCGTAGTAGGCCGAGCCCCTGTGCGCGTACCAGGGGTTCCCCGGCCAGTAGTTGTAGTAATTGGGCCCCTCCTGGGAGTAGATCATGCTGCCCGCCTCCGCGCCGGGCTTTTCGCCGGCGGCGGCGGTCTTGACCGCGTCGATCTTCAACGCCCAGGTGATTCGTTTGGCGCGGCTGTTCTGGACCAGGACCATCACGTCGCCGGAACCCACGGCGCCGATCACCCCGAGGTTGCGGTAGCCGACCGGGACGCCCAGGCCCTTCCACGAGGGCCTGCCGCGGTAACCCTTCGCGGGCTTGACGCTCTTGTGCAGCGCCCATTTGTTGGCGGCAGCGTCGTAGGTCCAGATCTCGAACGGGCGGCAGCCGGTCTTGTTGTAGCCGCCGACCAGCGCCACTTTCTTCGCTTTGGGCAGCCAGGCCAGGACGTGCGCGGCCGAAGGCGACGGAACCTTCTTGGAGAACTTCTGCTCCCACTGGCGGGTCTTCGTGTCGTAGACCCAGGTGTCGCCGAGAGAGCGGTCCATGCCCTCGCCGCCGAAGAGCACGATCTTCTTGTTGGCGGGATCGTAGACCGTCTGCGAGTGCGCCCGTCCCGAGGGTTGGTCGTCGAGGCCGAAGACCGCCGACTCCAGCAGGCGATGCGCGTTCCGGAACTCCAGCAGGAAGGCGGCATCGAGCTTGCCGTTCAGCCTGGCCTTGATACCGCCGAGGGCGGCCACGTACTTGGCAATCCTGCCGGCGCTGTACTTGCGCCCGCTCTCGAAGTGCGCGGGCAGCTTGGCGCCTTTCAACTCTTTGACGAAAGCATCGAGGTCGTCCTTGAGCTTCGCGCAGGGCGCCGACAGCTGGACCTTGGCCTCCTTGGGGTCTTCGGTGATGAAGAACCTGCTCCGCGCGTGACTCAGCAGCGCCCAGGAGCGGTTGCGCAGTTCGTCGACCTTCTTCTGGAGGGCCTTCAGCTCCGAGGTACCGAACGCAAGCTTGACCCACTTCTTGGCTTCGACCTTGTAGACCCAGGTGCCCGGCGTGCCGCCCTTCTCCACCGCGCAGCCGCCGACCGACAGCACTTCCTTGTTGACCGGGTCCCAGGAGAGCGCGCCCCAGTGGACCACCTCGTTCTTCATGAAGCAGCCGGCGCCCTCGAAGCCGCGAATGCCCCAGGCGGAGTGGTCCTTGAGGTTCTGCTTGACCTTCTTCTCGTCGGTATCGGGGAAGGCCCACACGCCGCTGGCCAGGTCCATCGTCGCCATGCGATTGTGGATCAGCGCGTAGAGCCTGCCCGATGCCGGGTCCAGCGCGTGCTGATGGTGCATGAGCACCGCGCTGTGGTTGTAATACCCGCCGACGAGGGGTATCCGCGAGACTCCCTTGGCATCGGTGAGCGCGAACCAGCCGTCGCGCGTATAGCTGTGCGCGGGCGCGTCAGTGGGACCGGACTCCGCCTTGTAGGGCGCGCCCTCGGGGTAGGCGTTGGTCCATTTGGCTTTCGCCAGGTCAAAGTGCTCCACGTCATAGTGCGGCTGCTTGCCACGGTGCAGTCCCGCGAAGAGGACGAAGCGTTTCAGCCTGGGCGACCAGAAGAACCCCGGCGAGAGGCGCCCGCCGGTGGGTTCCTCCAGCAGCTTCACCGGCGTGTTCGGGGGAGCGTCCTTGAGTTTAGCGTTCAGGGATGCGGGCTCGGCGGCGAAACCGCTAAGGGTCGCAGTGAAGAGAATCGCTGAGACAATCCTGAGCTTCATGACCGCTTCTCCTTTGACTCTCCCGGAACCAGAGAAACCGGCACCAGACCCCGGCCGGGAGCTGCGCGGGCCCCGCGCAGCTGCTCCTCGAACCGCGCGAAGGCCATCCTGGCCAGGTCGTCGGCCTTCCACTCCATGCCCTCGGGGACCGCCAGGCGCGGGAACCCGGCGCGCCACTTCTCGCGCCGCTCGGGCACGCAGCCCCACCAGACGACGGTCTCGATGTCCAGGCGGCCGGCGCTCAGCGCCTTCCCGAGACCTTCGAGATGCTCGGGCCAGAGGATCACCGCGCCGTCGGGGCCGTCATTCCCGGCGGCGATTTCGACGAGCCGCTCGATGGCCGGCTCCACCGGCCGGCCGAGCAACTGCCACTCCGGGCGGATGCCCAGGCCCACGGCGTTCAGCGCGCAGAGGTACCCGCCCAGGCGCTCCTCCAGGTGCAGCCTGTTGGGGTTGGGGCTGAAGTCGGAGCCGACGAAGGCAATCCGCCGACAGCCCTTCTCGATGAGGCGCCGCGTCGCCGCCAGGGCGCCCGTGAAGTTGTCCTGCATCACCGAAACCGCCCGCGGGTAACGCGCGTCAACCTGGACCGCGTGCATGCCGGCATCCAGAATCGCGTCGGTGATTTCCATGTAGTCCGAGTCGATGATCGCGCCGGAAGCGCCCTGGACCTTGAGCGACTCCACCAGCCCGGCGGGCTTGCGGTCGGCGATGCTGATCACCAGCATGTTCCGGGCGAGCTCCGAGCCGACGGTCTGGAACCCGTTCCAGAGCGCCATGTTGAAGTCGCTCCACTCCCAGGGCATGCCCGGCGAGCCGTGCACGAAGGCCACCGGGCCGGTTCCATTGGCTGCGGCGGGGGCGGCCGCCACCTGATAGCCGCCGCGCGGCTTGGCCACCAGCCAGCCGCCCTTGACCAGCTGCCTGAGCGCGCGACGCACCGTGCGCCGGCTGACTCCGTACTCGGCGGCCAGCTCGCGCTCGGAGCGCAGCACGTCGGCCACCGCCAGCCGCCCGCTTTCGAGCTCCGCGCGGATGCGCTTCTCGATCCTGCGGCTGGCCGCGGAGGTGGCCCTGCTGAGAGTGGTCTGCCTGGCCATTCCGTGAGGTCCCTTCTGGCTGCAATCTGGTTCGATCTGGTTCGCACAAGAGAATACACCGACGATCGCGTTTTGTTCGTCAGGCGCAGCAATTCTACGTAAAGAACTGAGACACAGCTAGATACAGATTACCTTTCCCTGCCTGGCCGTTCTCGCGTCCTAAGGGGCCTTCCTGTCGGGGACGTCCTTGAGCGCTACCTTCTCCTCGGCGTGGTATCCCAGCCTGACGCTGAGAATGCGGCCGTTGCCTGCATCGTGAATGAACAGCCGGCGGTCGGTTTCAGTGCCGACGTAGGCGGCGTGGAACAGGGCGATCTCATCCCCGCCAATGGAGCGGGGGGCCTTCGGCCCACCCTTCGCGTCGATGGGCTTGCCGTCGTCCACGTTGCCGCACCTGCCCACCCTGGTGATCACGTTTCCGTTCGAATCCAGGATGGCGACCGAGTAGCGCTCCACCTCGGGCACGAAGGAGCGGGCCAGGTAGTCCAGGCAGAAGCGGGAGTGCCAGCAGTCGCAGCCGCCGCCGGCGCGGGCGGTGTTGAACCCGAACCAGCCGGCAGCGCCGAACAGCCACTCGGCGCCCTGGACCCAGGCGGTGCCGGTGCTGCCTCCGCTGACCTCCGGCCGGCGCTCGGGTTGGCCCGCCTTGGTCAGGCGCACCGGCGCGCGGCCCGAGGTGCTGACTATCTTGCCCTTCTTCGGCTTGAACTTCATGACCGTCCCGGTCATCTCGTTGAAGTGCTTCTTGCCGTCGAAGGCCCGGGTGGAATCGGCCAGCACGTAGATGTTGTCGTCGCGGTCGAGGTAGGTGCCGCAGAGCCAAGTGAGGCCGGGCACGGCGTCCTCGTAAACCAGCTTGCCGTGCTTGTCCCACACGTGAATCTCGCCGTGCCGCACCCGGCCGGGATAGAGCGGCGGGGTGTAGGGCTTGCCCACGATCTCACCCACCCGGGCCTTGACGCCCTTCTGCCTCTCGGCGGCCTTGGCGCGGCTGGTGCAGGAGACCACCAGGTGCCCCTTGGGCGAGACGAACATGCCGCCCTGGTGCCAGCACACCGGCCGGCGGCCGGGGGTGGGCAGTCCGGAGATCGCCTTGGTGGCCTTGCCGCCGCCGATGGAGCTGAACTGCACGCTGGGCCGCGACTCGCCGTAGTCCCAGGGCACCTCGCGCCAGGTCCTGGCGTCGTAGCGGAGGACCAGCGTGTCGGTCCGGAGATAGGCCAGGCCGTTCTGGTCGAAACACATGTCCTCGGCATCGAACGGGAGGTCGACGCGCGTCACCCTCCCGGTTTCGGGATCGATGCGCAGCATGTCCTTGAAGGACTTCCCGAAGCTGGAGTCCTCGGCCACGTAGAGCTTACGGTTCCGGGGGTTGAAGTAGAGGCGCTGCCGGGAAAAGTCCGGCGGCTTGGCCCGGGTGAACCGCTTGGCCACTTCGGCGGAGAAGTTGCGGACGAGCTTCGGCTTCTTGCCCTCGTAAGTGAGTATCTTGACGCCGTCGCCCGCCCAGTCGGAAGTGGCCTCGCGGGCGATGGTCCCGCCCCCCCAGTAGGAGACCTCGAAGGCGGTGACCTTGTGCTTGTTGGGGGTCATCCACAGGCGGAAATCCTTCGTCCAGGAGTCGATCGCGACGCGATACGGCGTCCCGAAAGAGACCATGCCCCCGAAGTCCAGCTTCTCCGAGGGCATCGGGTAGGTGGCCTTCTTCCCGGGGTTCTCGAAGGGCCCGTAGTGGGTCAGCGTGTTCTTGAACTTGCGGACGTCGACCTTGCTCCTGGCCTTGCGGTGGATGACGTTGGATATGCCGTTGGCGGGCCAGCTGAAGACGTAGATGTCCCCCGTCTTCCTGTGAACGATTATCCAGGCCGGCTTGCTGGTGGGCAGGCTTTTCAGGAGCCTGCCGCTCGGCGCGAAGATCTGGACCCGGTCGTTCATGTAGTCGGCCACGTACACGCGGCCCTTGCTGTCGGTATCGACACACGTCGGGACCGTGAAGTGCTTCGCGTCGGTTCCGTCCCCGTCCTCCTTCATGACCCCGGCGAACACCTTTGGCGGGTCGTTCTTGTCGTATTCCAGGCGGTAGACGCCGTGCCAGGTGCCGGCATCGCGGGGGTAGCTGCAGCCCCAGTGGTAGCCGGTCAGGTAGAGGTACCTGCCGTCGGGGCTGAAGGCCATGCTGGTGGGGCCGATGATGCGGTTTATGCGCCGGACCCTCTTCTGGAAGCTGACCACCGGCCCCCCGATGGGGAGTCGAGCTGCGCCTCCCGAGCGCGGGCGGGGCGATCTGCCGTCCGCAGACAGGCGGGCGAGCTTCCGGTAGGCCAGCGCGATGCGGCCGCCGTGGACGGCCACCGCCGTGGCGCCCAGCCCGCCGTGGTGCTTCTCCAGGTCGTCCATGTAGCTGGTGCCGCAGGGCAGCAGCGAGCCCTGGACGAAGCCGTGCTTGACCGGGAGTTTCCTGCCGTCGTGCGGGTAGGTGCGCCACTCCATGCCGGCGACCGTCTTCACCTTGGCGGCGGGAAACGGGTAGACCGTACGCACGTACTCGCCCTTGTGGTCGAAGAGCCGAACGTGGTCCACTCCCAGCCCGTCGTAGACGTAGACCCCCTCCGGGGCGGTCACCATGATCGGAGCGCGCGCGCCGATCCGCTTCGTGGGGCTCCACAGCAGGGTCCTCTCGAACTGGGGTTTCAATCCCAGCGAAACGCGGACGACGATGGCGTCCTTGTCGTCCACGTAGATGCCCTGGTCGTCCTTGCCGTCCCAGACCAGCGTCTGGCCCAGGCTGTTCTTCTTGAAGGGCAGGGGAGCGTTCCCGCCCAGCACCCCGCTGGCCAGGTGGCGTATGATCCTGCCCTTGCGGTTCTCGATGGCAACGGTGACGTCGCAGTAACCCTTTGACTTGAAGGTGATCGTGACCCGGTCACCCGCCCGGGTCACGCGCGGCTTCTCGGCGAAGGCAAAGAGCGGTTGGCGCTTGACCTTGAGCTCATCGTAATCCGAGGCCGCGAAGGCCGTTGCCGCGAAAGACAGGAAGACCGGAAGTATATACAGTCTGCGCATGGGACGAGGCCCTCCAGGCTGGAAGCGCGTGCGGACCCGAGGCGGGACGACTCGCCGTCGGGGGCAGTATGATTACACCAGGTTGCGCCCTTTGTCGCCGAAGGAGTTCCCTGGGCTTATCGCGTTCCCGACTATCTCGCCCGCAGCAGCTTGCGGTATTCCTTCTCGCGCTTCTTGAAGAGGCCCAGGCGGTAGGCGATCTGCGAGCGCTTGCTTCTAGCCATCCAGACCCGCTCGAACTCCCGGCGGAACTTGCGCCAATCGGCGGCCAGCGCGGCGATTTCCTCGCGCTGTCGTTTGGTAAGCTTCTTCTCTCCGCCCAGCGCCGCGCAGGCCGCCTCGAAGACCCGCTGGCGGCGGCAGGCGGCCAGGGTTTCCCGCGCGGCCAGGACGCATTCATCGAGAAGCAGGCGCCGGTCCTTGGACTCGCCGCGCAGCTCGGCGGCCAGCTTCAGGGCCGCGCGCGCGCGCTTCTGGCAGGCTTTGAGCTGCGCTTTGGTGGCGCCGCTCCACCTGCCGCGGACCTCGCGCGGGCGGGGATGCTCGAAGCCGTCCCACAGGAAGTGGAACGGGTAGCATCCGTAGTCCAGCGGGCGGTGCTTACCAAAAGGCGCGCTGGTCCTGCCCAGCTCGCTGTAGAGCTTGCCGAAGCGCCCGGACTTGTCACGAAAAACCGCCCAGGAGAAGCGCCGGTCGAAGTCGCGGTCGTCGACCTTGCCGGCCTGCCAGCTCTGCTCTGCGCCGTAGGCGTAGCCGTGATAGGAGCCGGTGATGCACTGGGTGTGGCCGTCGTCGCCCCAATCGGTGTTGAGCAGCCCCTTCGCGCCCCAGCGCTTGCCGGCCTCGGCGAACCTCCTGATGTTGACGCGGGCCACCTCGGTCTGCGGGAAGATAGTCATCCAGCTGTTGACCCCCGGGCAGACCCAGAAGTCGAGCCCGGCCCTGGCGAACTGGCGGCAGGTCTTGTTGCGGTCCCCCTGGGCGTCGTAGGCCCAGTCCAGGACGGCGATGTCCTTGGGCAGCTCCTTGATGAGTTCCGGGTGGTCGAGGACGATGTCGCCCCAGATCATCATGCGCTTGCCGCGCCGGCGGGCCAGCTTGTGGATTTTCTTGATGTGCTCCAGGTACACCCGGCCGGCGCCCTTGCGAGCGCACAACTTCTTCGAGCGGCCGAAGCCCAGGTCCCAGGTCTCGTCGCAGTCGGCGTTGAAGAGCTCCGGTTCGTAAAGCGGCAGGGTCTCGTCGTAGAGCTCGGCGATCAGCTTGTAGGTCGCGGGGACTGCGGGGGACAGCGACCAGTTGCACATGCGCTTCCTGGTGATCCAGGGGAACTTGACGCCGCTGGTGTCCACGTCCCAGCCGGTGGGCACCTCGGCGTACTTGCTGTAGCCCGCGCGGGTTAACAAATGATTATGATGGCCAAAGCTCTGCTGGTTTGCCTGTAATTCTATACCCAACTCCTTGCAGCGCCGGCCGAGCAGCAGCACCTCCTCGGCGGTCAGCGGAGTAATGCCCTTCCCCACTGCGGGGTGCTTTCTCCACGCGAAGGGGTGCTCGACATAAAGTTGAAAGACGTTGATCTTGAGCGAAGCAAAAAGCTCGGCCATCTCATAGAGAAAGTCCAGCCTGGGCACCTTGAAGCGCGACACATCCAGCATCACGCCGCGATAGCGGAAATCCGGCCAGTCGACGATGCGGCAGCAGGGAAGCTGCGCTTTGCCGCCGCGCACCTCGATCATCTGGCGGAGACTCTGTGCCGCGTAAAAGAGCCCCCGCGCAGCCTTCGCCGCGGCGATCAGCCGCCGGGCGGTCACGTCAATGACGTAGCCCTCATCGCCGAGCCCCTTGGGCTTCGGCAGGTTTCTGAGCTCCGGCGCCACTTTCTCGTCGCGTCCGAAAATGAGAAAGAGGGCCGAGCGCCCGCCGGTGTCCGGGCGGAAGGACTTTTCTATGGGCAGCCTGGCCCTGCCCCGCTCGCGGGCCTCGCCGGCGAAGGCCAGCGCGGCGGTGAGCTCCTCCCCGCCGGCCAGCGGCGAGAGGAACAGCGGCACGTCGCCGGAGAGGTCGAGCTTTCCGCTGCGCATTGAAACCTTGCGGGGACGGGGCAGGACCTTGAGCGCCATGTTGACCTCCTGAGCTTGGCGGCCGAAAACGACGCCCGCCAAGAATAGCCGGCGCCCGGCGGCGCGCAAGCGAGTTTGGATGCGGACCGCGTCGCTATCTGACCTTGACCGCGCCGGAGGTGGGGGTATCCTTGCCGGCGCCGAGGAGGGCGGGATGAGAGTCGTCAGGGACAGCGCCGGAGACATCCTCGCTATTGAACTCACCTGCGTGGAGCTGAAGGAGCTGCTGGCCTTCGAGGCCACCTGGTCCTGCCTGGCCTCCCGCGACCGGATCGGTTTCCTGGAGGAAACCAGGCGTCATTACGCCATCAGCGAGGCGGACATGCGGCCCTTCTTCGAGAAGGCGCGCCTTGCGCGCGAGGACGTCTGGCGGCTGCAGATCCTCAAGCGCTCCGCCGGGGGCTGCTACGGAGCGGTGCACGTCATCGGCGACCTCCGGCGGCTGGAGGCCCGGCTGGGGGCGGGCGCCCTGGAGACCTACGTCGACCGGAACCGGATTCTGCCGTTTGCTTAGGGGGCCCCGAAATTGCCCGCCATCGAGATAAAGGCCGACACCCTGGCCGTCACCGGCGACGTGGGCTACGAGCAGGCCGGTGAGTTCGCGGCGCTCTGTGACAGGTTCCTGGGGGCGCACAAGTCCGCGCCGGGGGTCATCGACCTCAGCGGGGTCGGCGACCTGGTCAGCCCCTGCCTGACGGCCATCTACGACGACGCGCGGCTGCATCGCCCCGCAAAGCTCAAGGTGATCGTCCCCGGACGGCTGGAGCAGCTCTTCGCGCCCGGGGAGATCGAGGGACTTTTCAGCGTAGAAACCATTTAGAGCTCCGCGGCGCCCGCCGGGTGGCCGCTGACTGATGGGGGCAGGACTATGAAGCGCGTTTCACTTCCGACACTGGCTTTCGTCTGCCTGATGATGGCCGGATGCCAGCCGGCCGGCCAGCAGCCCGTCGCGCGAAGGGGCGGCGACCGGCCCAATCGCAGGGCCACCGGCAGCGGGCCGTCGATCACCATGCCCCGGGCCTGGATGGAGGCTCAGAAGGTCCTGACACTGGTCGGCCGGCGGACCGACGTGCGCTACGCGGTCACCCCGCGCCGGCTGGAGGGGCTGGTCGGACCTTTCATCGTGGGCCAGAAGGTAAACGTCCACGGCCTGCTCAAGATGGTGGCCTCTGTCACCAGCACGAGGCTCTCATGGCGGGGCGAGGTGGCCGTCTTTCAACCGCGCGGGGGCGGCGGCCGGCGCAAAGCTGCCGCCAGGGGCCGGAGCCGTCACGCGGTCTACGCTCTGGGCGAGACGCTGCGCCTGGAAGAGGACCGGATGGGGTTCACACGCCGCCTGGTCGTCGAACACAAGGGCGAACTCCACCCGCGGGTCATCATCGAGGACCCCAAGGGCAAGATCC
>CAZONU010000037.1:16771-19745 GCA_964581145.1 uncultured Planctomycetia bacterium | reverse complement strand
CGGGCATGCCCCCGCCGGGCCGGGGGGCGGCCGGCTTCGAGGCCGGCAGCGCCGGAAGCTGCATCTGGGCGCCGCAGGCCGAGCACTTGACCACCTGCCCGGCCTTCTCGTCGGGGGCCTCGAGCAGCTTGGAGCAGGTGGGGCATTGAATCCGCATTGAGGCCTCTTTTCCCTGCTAGAACTTCTCCATGTGCCCCGTGGCGATCAGCACGATGATGACCACCACGAAGATGATCACGTCCAGGATTCCCAGCACCAGCCCGATGACCGCCATGGTCCGGTGGGCCTTCTGCCGCGCGCCGAGCGCACCGGTGATGATGGCCGCCGGCCCCAGGAGGATGTTGCAGAGGAACAGGCCCACGATCCCGCAGATCAGCGAGGCGATGGCCAGCCCAAAGCCTCCCGCTTCGGCCGGGGCGGCGACGTAGCCGCCGGCGGGAGGTGGCTGCGGCGGGCCCGGCGCGGGCGCCACGGGCGTCGGCAGGCGCATCTGGGCCCCGCAGGCCGAGCACTTGACCACCTGCCCGGCCTGCTCGTCGGAGGCCTCGAGCACCGTGGAGCAGGTGGGGCATTGAATCCGCATTGAGGTCCCTTTCCCCCTAGAACTTCCCGGACTCCGCGGCCAGCGCGGCGATCAGCGGGTACTCTATCTGCATTACGGCTCCGTCCCTCGCCCGGCGCGCAGGGTCGACTTGCCTCTTACCCTCCTCAGGCCTCGGCCGCCACCTTGGCAACGACCACCAGCAGGAAGATGGCGATGTCGACGATGCCCAGGACGATCCCGGCGGTGCCCAATCCCGTCTCACCGGCCTGCCGGGCCTTGACTCCGTACCAGATGGCCAACGGTCCCAGGATGATGTTGCAGATTATGAGGCCAACGATGCCCATGATCAGCGCCTTGGTGCCGTCGCCGCGGGAGCCGCTGGCCCGCCGGCGTCCCCTCGCCGGCCCGGCGCCGCCCCTGCCGGCCATGGGGCCGCTCAGGTAGCTGCCGCAGTGCTTGCACTTCTGGGCGACCGCCAGGATCTCCTCGCCGCAGAAGCGGCAGGCCTTGGTGGCGCCGCCCCCGCCCGGCGCGGCGCCGGGGCCCGCGGGCATCCCGCCGCCGGCCCGTGCAGGGGCAGAGGGCTGCGAGGGCGGCGGCGCGCTGGAGGCCGCGGGCAGCTGCATCTGGCCGCCGCAGGCCGGGCAGTTGACCACCTGGCCGGCCTTCTGGTCGGGAGCGTTGAGCATCTTCTGGCAGTGCGGGCACTGAATCTGCATGTTCTTCCTCCGGGTTCAGTCTGTCGGGCTGGCCCCTTCCATCTCTCTCACCGGGACCCGACGTTTCCTATGACCACCAGCGCCCAGCCGATGATGCCGAGGACGCCCAGGACTATTCCAACGATGCCCAGCGCCGATCCTTCCTCCCGGGCCTTGAGGCCGTAGACAATGGCCAGCGGGCCGAATATCAGCGCGCAGATGAGCAGGCTGAGTATGCCGAAGATCAGCGCCTTGGTGCCGGCGCCGCTGGAGCCGCTGGCCCTGGTGCGACCACCGATGGGCTCCCGCGGGCCGGTGGCCTGGCCTTTCCGGGGGCCGCTGAGGTAGGTCTGACAGTGCCGGCACTTGCTGGCCACCGCCAGGATGGGCTCGCCGCAGTAGGGGCAAGGCTTGTTGATTCCGCCGCCGGCGCCGCCGGCGCCGCCGCCCGCGCCCGCGCCGGCACCCGGCGCGCCCTCCCCCGGCAGGGGTTCGAGCTCGATGCGGCCCCCGGCGGGGGCAGCCGCCCCCGCGCCGGGCAGCTGCATCTGGCCGCCGCAGGCCGGGCACTTGACCGCCTGACCGGCCCTGCTGTCCGGGGCGTTGAGCGTCTTGCCGCAGTGCGGGCACTGGACCTTCATGCCTCTTCCCTCACAAACCCTGCTACTGCCTCTCCCTCTCGCTGAAGTCCAGCACGGTCTCACCCAGGTAGACGCGGTCGCCGTTCTTCAGCGGCTGGCGGGTTATCCGCTTGCCGTTGACGAAGGTGCCCGCCGGGCTGTCCAGGTCCTCGACCTCGTAGCGGTTGCCGTAGCTGTGGATGGCGGCGTGCTTGGGCTCGATGGCCTCGTCCTTGAAGAGGTAGATCTCGCACTTGGGGCTGGAGCCCAGCACCGTGGGGTTCTTGTAGATGATGAACTGCTTGCCGGCCAGGGCCCCGGCCTGGACGTGCAGCCAGGCGCTCTTGGCCAGGTTCTCGACCAGGCCGATCATGACTCCCGCGCCCGCCCCGATGGCGCTGAACCCGAAGCCGCGGCTGATCCAGGCGTCGTCCCCTGGGAAGATTGAGGCCAGGGGGTTGAAGAGCAGCCCGCCGAGGAACGCGCCCAGCAGCCCCCCGACGATGCCGTTGAAGGCCAGCTTCTTGGAGCGCATGGCGATGGCCGGCCCCAGCCCGACGGCGATGCCCATCGGGGCCCAGGCCACCGCCCGGCCGACCATCCAGACAACGTAGCCCAGCTTGTTGCAGTCGTCAGCGGTGAAGGAGCGGCCCTGCGGGGGGTTGCCCACTCTCACTACCAGCAGCCCCACGATGTTGTAGAGGATAGTGGACACGAAGTCGAGCACGAAGGCCCCGCCGAAGCCCACGCCCAGGCCGATCAGCCCGCCGATCATCGCCCGGCTCCAGTTGCGGCTGGCTACCCCCTCGACGGCGCCCACGAAGAGAGCGCCCAGGCCGACGATGATCGGCCAGAGCAGGTGGGACCCGGCGCCCTCGAAGAAGCCGCCCTGGTTGCCGGCGGCCATGGCCTCGTCCGATATGAAGGGCTCGACGATCATCCAGCCGATGCAGATGCCCACGCCGCCGGCCAGCGCGGTGTAGAAGATGCTGGAGTAGAAGAAGCCGGCCAGGCCGCCGTGCTGCTCCCCCTCCCTGCCCATGAACTGCTCCGGGCGCATCCCGAAGGAGCCCTCCCGGGCCAGGACCTCGTCCACCTTGGGGCTGTAGGCG
>CAZONU010000037.1:9589-16761 GCA_964581145.1 uncultured Planctomycetia bacterium | reverse complement strand
GGGTGATGCGGATGCGGTCGGCGTCGCTCATTACCCGCCCTTCCCTTCGGCGCCGCCGACGTCTTTCGGCTTCCCGGAGGCCGGGTCCACCGGACTGGTGTGCGGCACGCCGCCGGAGCCGGAGGTTTCGCCGTTTTTCGCTTTGCCGCTTCCGGGTTCTCCGCTCTTGTCCTTGGGCTCGCCCGTCCCGGGGCTCTCTTTGTCCCCCTCTTGCTTCTTGGAATCCTCCCGCGCTTTGCGCCGGGCTTCCTCCAAGCTCCGAACGACCTTCTCAATCTGCGCCAGGTCCAACCGGTAGTACATCTGGACTTGTCCCGTGGCCAAATCTCTCTGTCTCTCGACAAGGAAGGCTTCAGGAAGCAGGTCGATCCTGATCTTTGCCACTTTCTTTATCCGATCGTAATCGACATTCACGATCTTACGCCGATAGGCGTCTTCGACATCTATCTTCTTCTGCTCCTCGACCGCTCCGCCCAGGGTTTTGAGATTCCAGGCCATGAAAAGCAGCAAGAGCAGAATGCCCAACATCAGGACCGTCTGCATCCAGCCGCCCTCGCCCTTGGTGCGCACGAACTCGTCCATGCCCCGCAGGCGCATGCGCACCCGCTCGACCTTCTTCTCCAGCTCGCGGAGGGCCAGCTGCTCGCTGCTGGGCTCGGGGGCCGGCTCGTACTTGTGCTCCTGGCTGCCCACCCAGAACATCGCGGCGCGCTCGGCCTTGCCCGCCTTCCAGAAGAAGAGCCCCTCCTCGCGGCGTATGGGATCGGCCACCAGCGCGACCTGGTGCGGCGCGTTGAAGAAGTTCTCGTGGATGAAGAGGTCCATGGAGGAGAGGAATATCCCGAAGTCCGGGTGGCTGTGGTACCAGCCCAGGTACTCCTTGTCCGGGAACTTGTTGTCCTTGATCTTGTGGAAGTGGCTCCAGGTCTCGTGGGTGATGGTCACCTGGGCGCCCTGGCTGGCGGTGTGCTCCCCGCGGATGACCTCGGTGATGTGCAGGAAGGGGCCGGCCTCGTCCTTGCAGAGGTCGCCGAGCATGACCCCGCAGATCTCGCGCTCGGACTCCTCGGCGGCGTGCTTCTGGATCTGGTCGTAGGCCCGCCGGCCGATCGAGACGCGCAGCTCGCCCTCGGGGGCCTTCACGTCCCCCGGCGGGAACTCCTTGGCGATGCACTTCCCGGCGTCTATGGCCGAGATGTCCCGCTGGGCGTCCTTGCCGCTCTTTCCCTTCTTCTCACCCATGGCTTAACCCTCGTAGAGCTCGCCGAGCACCTCGGCGGCGTCGGCGGACAGTTCCCAGAAGACCCGGTCCAGCCCGCTGCGGCCGACCACCACGTCGAAGGGAGGCACGCCGACCTCGGCGAGCGTCTTCTCATCAAGCCCTTCCGAGCCGTCCAGGCTGTGCATGAAAACCGGCCGGCGCGGCTCCCCGCACTTCGCGCAGACCGCGTCCTTCTCGGTGAGCCCGGCGGCCGAGCGGAAAACGTCCTCCTGCGAATCGCACTCCGGGCACTCCAGGCGCGCGACGATCTCCACGCGCAGGTCCAGCACCGCCTCCGGGCCCAGGGCGGAGCGCGCCGCATCGAGGGCCTCGCCCACGGTCAGGCTCTTCGCGGACCAGTCGGTGACCTCGACGGGGTCGAAGGTGTCGTGGCTCAGGCAGTCCTCCCTGCGCTGGTAGCTGACCATGTAGGAGTCGTGGTTCTGGCCGTCGAAGACGAAGCCCCGCCCGGCCATGGCCGGCAGGCCGTGGAGCAGCTTGAGGGCCTCCTGGCACTGGACGCCGGCGATCACCGAGCTGGCCGTGGGGGTGGTGGGCACCTTGCCGAGCTCCATCTCCTCGCGGGCCAGCAGCGCGCAGCTCCGCCGCTGCTCGAGCATCTCCCAGTCCGCCGGGCCCATGGTGCACTCGTAGCAGGCCCCCTCGGGGGGCACGAAGACCCGCGCGGTGCCCTGCAGGCGCTCGATGGCCCCGTCGATCCAGGGCTTGCCCGCCTGCCAGGCGGCGCGGTTGATGGCCAGGCGCGCCTCGCGGTTGTCCAGCCCTCCGATTATCAGGTCCGCCCAGCGGTAGACCCCCAGGCCCAGGCCGTAGACTGCGTTGCAGTCCAGCCCCCGGGCGCGGACGTCGGGATTCAATGAGCGCACCGCGCCGACGGCCGCTTCCGCCTTGGGCCGGCCCTCGTCCTCGGTGCGGAAGAGCACCGAGCGGGAGAGGTTGGACCTCTCCACCCGGTCCATGTCCACGACCAGGACCCGCCCGGTCCCGACCAGCGCCAGGTTCTTGAGGATCTCGTTGCCCAGGGCCCCGGCGCCGACCACCAGGATCCGGGCGCCGGCCAGCTTCTCCTGGTCCCACCAGGAGATCAGCTCGAAGCGGGAGTAGCGGCCCTCGTTGGCTGCCTCCGCCGAGACCGTTATGCGCTCAGTCCCCGGGCCGGCCACCGGCGGTGATCTCCGGCTGGATGCGCAATATGTCGCCCTCCCGCACCCCGGCGTCCTTAAGGCTCTGGGTGTCGAGCAGCTGCATCCCGGAAGACTTGTGGTGGAACTTGTAGCTCATCAGCTGCCCGTCGGGGCTGTTGCGGGGCAGCTCCATGCGGTCGACCAGGACCGCCAGCACGCGGTTGACGGGCACGTCATCAGGCATCTCCACCACCTGCTTCTTGTTGCCGGTGGCGTCCCAGACTTCAACGGAGATATTGGCCACGACAGACCTCCCGGCTGATGGCCTCTGCGAGGCGCGGCTTGAGGGCCTTGAGAAGCATCTATCTACCGGAAAGGGGCGGTTTAGTCAAGATATAATATACCAGATGGACCCCGGGGAAAGAGCCGGGCCCCGGCACGCTGCCGGGGCCCCCTGCGGCCTTTACCGGGGAAAATGACGCCAGGCGCGGTCCTCCCCCCCGGCGCCCCCTGCGCTGCTTCTTGCGCTCATTCCTGGAGGAGCCCCCCTCGCACCGGTTTCGCGGAATCTCGAAGAGCAAAAAGCGGGCACCCGGGGACTGCCCCCCCGGGTGCCCGCGGATATGCTCGGGTACCGCCCGACGGGCTACGACCGGCCCAGGCTCCTCAAGATTCGCCCGGCCTCACTCCGCGTCTCCCCTCCGAAGCGCGGCCAGCGGCGCTTGAGTATCTCCTCACATGTCTTGCGTGCCTGGGCGGTCTTGCCCTGGGCCTTGAGGAAGCGCGCCAGGTTGAGCCAGGGCAGCGGGTCGTCGGCGAAGTCCTTCATGGCCTGCCGGCAGGCCTTCTCGCCGTTGCGCCAGAGGTCGGCGATCTTCTGCTCCTGCTTGAGCCGGCGGTAGACCCCGGCCAGCTCGCTGGCGATGTCGTGCCGGGTCGGCCGGTAGCGGATCGCCTTGCGCAGGGCCACCGCGGCCTTCTTCTGCTGGCCGTGGCCCACCAGCTTCCGGGCGTAGGCGCGGTAGCCCTCGGACTCGCGGGGCCGGACCTCGGCCATGGTCGCCCAGGCCAGCATGGCCTCCTCGCCGCGGCCCAGCGACTTGTAGTAGTCGCCCAGCTGGCGGTAGATATCGATGTTCTGGCGGTCCATCTTGGCCCAGGAGAGGTAGGCATTGATGACCGCCTCCTCCTCGCCCAGGCTCTTGTAGCCGCCAATGACCCGCCGGCGGAGGCGCATGTCCTTGGGCAGCAGGTCCGCGGCGATCTGGAGGTTGTAGAGCATCTTGCGGGTCTTGCCGACCTTGCCGTAGGCCTCGGCGAAGGCCAGGCGCAGTTGGGGCTTCTCCTGGCCGCCGGACTCCTTGACGGCCTTCTCGTAGCCGGCCACCGCGGCGTCCAGCGCCCGCCCCTTGAGGAACTGCTTGAGGGCCCCCTCCAGGAACCGGCGGTAGTAGCTGTTGTTGTTGCGGGGGATCACCGACAGGCCGCGCAGGTAGCAGGCCAGGGCCTTCTCGCCCTGGTCGGCCTCGGCCCAGCAGCGCGCCGCGGCCCCGTAGTAGCTGGCCAGCGTGCTGTCATCCGAGCGCCCCCGCCGGTAGGCCCGGTTGTAGACCCGCAGGGCGCGGATGGCCAGCTCCCAGACCTCCGCGGCGGTGGCCCAGTCCTTGTGGTTCTGGCAGTAGCCGGCCACGTTGCCCAACCAGTAGTAACCCTGGCGCCAGGAGATGGGCTTGTCGAGCAGCTCGCGGCAGGCCGCGCGGGCCTCCTTCCTGCGGTCCAGCTGGTAGAGCAGGTATATCCGCTGGCTGAGGTAGGTCGGCTGGTTGTAGGCGCCCAGCTTCTGGAGCTCCTCCAGGTACTTGAGCGCGTCGGCCTTGTCCTTCTTCTTGGTGCCGTAGGAGGAGCACAGGCCGTAGAGATGCTGGAGGACTGTTTGGCGATTAGTGCCGGGCAGCTCCAGCGCGCGGGCGTAGCACTTCTTGGCCCGGTCCCGCTTGCCGCGGTTCTGGAAGTACTGGGCGGCGCGCAGCACCCGGCCGGAGTCCGAGCCCCCGCCGGCCTTGCCGGCCAGCTCGTCCACCTTGCCGCGCAGACCCAGCTTGTCTATGGAGCTGCGCGCGTAGCTGTACCAGTAATTGTACCACTGGCTGCGGTGCTGCCGGGTCGGGTCGCTCTCGAAGTGCTGCTCCGCGGCGGTCAGGACGATTCTCTTGACGCGCTCGCGGGTGGCGGCGTCCAGGCTGCCGCGCGAGACGGCGTCGTTCAGGGCGGAGATGAACTGGTAGCCGTAGCGAGAGTAGAAGTTGCTGTCGGCCTCGTACTTGTCCAGTATCTCGATTGCCAGTCGGGCGGCATGGCGGTGCTTGCCCCGGTTGCGGTAGCCGTTGAGCACCCGGTTCCAGGCGTTGTAGAGCACGTAGTAGTAGTTGCTGCTGCCGACCTTCATGCGTCGAAGCTCGCGCTCGGCCCCGAGCAGATCGTTGTCGACGATCAGAATGTTGATCAGCTGCGAGCGGTCGCTGTTCTCGTTGGCGTCGGGCGTGCGGAGCAGCTCGCGGTAGATGCTCCGGGCCCGGGGCTGCTGACTGTGACTGTTGAAGTAAGAAGCCGCGGTGCGCAGCATCTGCCGTCGTACTGCGGTCCCCAGCTTCCCGGCGCCCTTCCGCGCGTAGCCCTCGGCGTCGTCGTGCCACCCCTTTGAAACCATCGCGTAGACCAGCGCGTAGGCCGCGGAGGTGTAATTGCTGTCGGTGAGCTTCACCTCGGCGGCCCTCTTCAAGATCTTCCGGGCCTCACGCGGGTTGCCGGCCGCGAGAGTCTGAGACTGCAGGATGTAGAGGAGCACCTTGCGCGGACCGTCGCGCCGAGCGGCCAATGCCTTTTCCAGTGCGGCCTTGAATTCGGTCCTGACCCGGTTCTGGTTCCAGAGATTGGTCAGGCCGTTGGTGGCCGCCTGCCCGTAGCCGCCCCCCTTGGCCTCGAAGGCCCGGAAGTAGAAATCCAGCGCCTCCTTGTGGCGGCCGAGCTGGTGGGCCGTGCTGCCGGCCATCCAGACGGCGTAGCCGTTCCTGGCGTAGGGGCCGTGCTTCATCAGCCGCTTCCAGGCCTCCAGCGCCCACTCGCGGCGGTCGGCCTGGTGCTGCCACTGGCAGGCGTACTGCTGGAGCAGGCCGGGCTGCAGGCTCAGCGCGTCCAGCGCCCGGTCGCGGTACTTCTTCGCGGCCGCGGCGTCCTTGAGCCTGGTGCACAGCCCGTGGAGCAGCAGGGCCAGCGTCGCATCGTCCGGCGTCGACTTCAGGAGCCGCTCGTAGACCTTGCGGGCCTCCTTGAGCTTGCCGTTGCGGTAGTAGGCCGCGGCCAGGCGCCGGGACCAGCCGGGGTCTTCCGGCTCGGCGGCGGCCAGCTCGGCCAGCAGCTTGAGGTAGGCGCGCTCGTCGGCGGCGGCCACCAGGCACGAAAGCGCCGCCTGGGTCCAGGGCCGCAGGATGACGTCCTCCTTTTCGCGTCTGGAGGCGGCCTCCTTGAGGAAGGCAGCGCGCAGCTTCGCGTCCTGGGCGGAAACCCTGCTCAGCAGGGAGATCAGCCCCGCGCGCCCGGCCGCGCGGGCGCGGACGAGATCGGGCCGCTTGGCGATGCGCTCCGGCACGCCCCGGAGGCGCTTGATGGCCTTACGCAGGAAATCGGCGGCCTCGCGGTACTTGCCGTCGCCGGCCAGGATCTTGGCGCGGGCCGAGAGGAAGGCGACGTTCTCCGGGTACTTCCCGGCCAGGCGGACTATCAGCTTGTCAGCCTCGGCCGGCTTGAGGCCGCTCTTGAGCGAGTATAAGAGTTGCGTGCGCAGCCGGGCGGCCTGCTGCTCGTAGACCGGCTGGTACGTCCCGGCCTCGACTCGGCGGGCGCCCCTCTCGACGGCGTCCGCGGCCTTCTCGAAGTCCTTGCGGCCGGCGTGGAGGGTGAACACCTGCCAACCGTGGGCGCAGGCGCCCGCCGCATCGTCGACGCCGGCGAAGGCGGCCAGCAGGCGGCGTTCGGCCTCCTCCTTGCGGCCCAGCTTCTTGAGAGCAACGAACAGGGTCTGCTGCAACCCCAGGCGCTGCGGGGCGCTGAGCCCCCGGCGGGCCAGCAGCTTTTCGGCGGCGTCCAGGGCCTCCCTGGAAAAGCCGCTGCCGCCCAGGGCATGGGCGGCGCTGATTGCCCGGCTGAGCTTCCCGGGGTCTCCGGGGTCGACCAGGAGCGGGGTCAGCACCTCCGAGACGGGACCGCTTTTGCCCCCGCGGAGGGTGATGGTCCGCCGGCCGCCGTTGATCAGCGCGTAGAAGGCCGACAGGCGGCCCTCGTCGGGGAAGCCGCGCTGCAGGGCCCCGACCAGCGCGTCCAGCGTCCCCTTGGTGCGCATCGCCGGATAACTCTGCATGGCATAGACGACGCCGGTCCGCTGGGCGCTCCTGGTGCCCGGGCCGAGCAGCCGGGCGGCCTCGCGCTGGGCGAACCTGGTGTGGCTCTCGGCCAGGGCGTAGAGCGTGGCGCTCACCTCCGAGGCCGACTTGGAGGTGTTCAGCACCGCCCGGGCCTCGATGGCCTCCTCCTGGCCCTGGCCGGCGCGGCGCAGGGCGCGGACCAGCTCGGCGCCGCAGCCCGCCCCGTGCTTGCGGGCCAGGCCGAAGAGCGCCGCGGCCCGCGCGGGACCGTCGCCGCCGCTCAGGTGCCAGCGCGCGGCGGCCGCGTAAGGGGCGCCGCTGCGCGGCCCCTTGGCGCAGAGCGCCTGC
>CAZONU010000037.1:0-9579 GCA_964581145.1 uncultured Planctomycetia bacterium | reverse complement strand
CGAGCGCCTCCTTCACCTGGCGATCCGTGAGCGGGCGGCCGGCGCTGCGGTAGAAGCTCGCCGCCGACGCCGCCCAGCCCGCGGCCTGGGCCGGATTCGTGGAGGCCAGCGCCGCCGCCCGGTAGAGCTCGGCGGCGCCCGAGTAGTTGGCGTTCACGGACAGGAGCTGCCCCATGCGCGCGCGCACCGCGGGGCGGTCCTTTTCGGGGGTCAGCTCCAGGGCCTTCTTGAAGGCCGCGTCGGCGCCCTTCTTGTCGCCGACCCTGAGCAGCAGCGAGCCGAGCTGCAGCCAGAGGTCGGGGACCTCGGACATCTTGGCGATGACCGGCTTCAGGGCCGCCGCGGCCGCCGCGAACTTGCCCTCTCGTTCGAGCGCCAGCGAGAGGTTGAGGCGGTCGGCCAGCTTGGCCTTGCCGCTGGCAATTAGACGTTTATAGACCGCCGAGGAGCGCAGCGGCCGGTCGATCCTGAGGCCGACCACGCTCCCGCCGGTCAGCACCGGGGAGGTGTAGCTGGGCCAGTAGATGGGCTGGGGGTAGGACCCTCTGCGGCGGCGGCTGTATCGAGAGAGGCCCAGCTCCGGGCCGGGGAAGTGGGGGATGGCGAAGCCCAAGTCCCGGGCGTCGTAGATTCGCGCCCGGCCGCCCAGCGGGATGTCGCTGATGGCGTCCAACTGGCCGCGCGCCATGATCTTCTTCCAGTCATCGGGATAGACCAGCACCTTGGAGTGAGGCACCGTGGCGTCCTCGACCCAGTCCCTGATGGCCTCGGACTTGAGGCTGCCGGTGCGCCCCTCCAGATCCCATTCGCGCCAGCGCATGTCCTTGCGGGCCCCCGGGTCGTAGTCGTACTTGCCCGCGCTCTCCTTATAGTACGTGGGCAAGGGTGCCGGCCGCCTCGGGGAGTTCACATCCCAGCGCTCTTCCTCGCCCTCACCCCAACTCCGGAGCTCGGTTTTGAAGCTGCCCGGCTCGCGGAACTCGCCGCTCATCGGCGGCCCCGGTGGAGTCTTAGTCGCCGGCTTCAGCTTCTCCCCGGGCTTCTCCGCCGGCCCTGACAGCGGTGGGAGCGCATTCTTGACCGGCGGCTCCCATCTCTTCTCGACGGCCTTGCCGCCCTCGCGGGTGGTGGAGAGCACGCCCTCGGTGCCGCCGTGCCAGTCCCACATCTTCTTGCGGCGCTTGATGCCGAACTTCCTGAAGTGCTCCTCGCCCTCCAGCACCAGGAAGGCGGTGAAGGGGCTCATGATCTGGTAGTGGACGGACGTGTCGATGATCCGCCGGCGCAGGCGGGAGTCCTCCGAGGCGCCCGCCAGGCCCATCTGGGCGAACAGCGAGTCGATGTGCGCCTTGGCCCACAGCCGCGGCAGGAAGCGGTTGTTCTGGCGGTCGGCCTCCAGCTCCACGTCGTAGGTCTTGCGAAAAGCGCCCTTCCCGGTCCGGCCGGTGAGGATCACCTTCCCGCGGCCGGTCCGGCCCGCGCGGCCCAGGACCACCAGCGTGTCCCCGTCGGCCACGGTGACCGGGGCGTCCGGGTAGATGTCGCTGGCCTTGAGATTCTCGACCCGGACCCGCACCCCGCGGATCAGCGGCTGGTAGAAGCTGTCCAGTATCTGGCCCACCGCGGCGTGCACGCCCGCGGCGCCCTCGACCCTCACGAAAACCCCGCCGGTGGCCCCGGCCAGGCGGCTGAGCACCTGCCGGTCGTAGCTGGAGCCCACCGCCGCGCAGGAGATCTCGACGTTGAGATTCTCGAAGAGCCCGGCGATGCGGTCGGCCAGCGCCGAGCCCTCGACCTCGCCCAGCGTCTCCACGCCGTCGCCCACGTAGACGACCTTGACGCGCTGGCCGGGCTTGATGGCCGCCGCCGCGGCGCGGAAAGTAGCTAACAGGTCGGTGCCTCCCAGCGGGGGGCGCTTTTTCAGGAAGTCGCGGACCCGCACGGAGGTCTCGGGGTCGGCGGGCATCAGGCCCTTCCCGAAGAGCTCCGGCCTCTGCCCGCCGCGCAGCACCCCGAAGTGCCAGCCGGAGGTCATGTCCGCCACCGAGGAGGCCAGCTCGCCGGCCACCGCGTAGTCCTGCGCGCCCGAGGAGGCCGAGCCGTCGACGATCACCAGGATGCGCTCGGGCGCCCGCCGCGAGGGCAGTCCGGCGCGCGGGCAGAGCTGGAGCATGAAGTAGTTCTCGCCCGCGCTCTGGGGCCGGTTGCCGAAGACCGCGCACTCCGGCGCGTCGGGGACTTCATAGGTCACCGAGAAGTCCCGGGTCGGGGAGTAGTTCCTGGCCGCGAAGGCCAGCGCCCCGCGCAGGCCGTCCTCGCCCATGGCCCGGGCCACCCGGTGGCTGGGCGAGTCGAGCTTCCTGAGCCCGAAGGAGGAGAGCACCCGGAAGTCGATGGCCAGCTCGTGCAGCGGGTTCTTGAGCAGCTTCTCGCTGACCAGCGGGTAGGAGTAGGTGACCCGGCCGGCGCGGCGGGGCAGCACCTGGGTGTAGCCCAGCTGGATGCGCTTGGTGCTGCGCGGCTCGATGGGGAAGATGCGCATCTTGAAGAGGTTGCCGCCGGCCCACTCCAGGAGCGCCGGGTCGCGCCGCTGGCGGACGATGTACTCGAATATCTGCCGGGCGCGCTTCTGCTCGATGACCTCGCCATCGACGCGCTTGCCGTTGACGTACATGGCGAACTCGCTGACCGCGGCGTCGGCCGGCAGGGTGTAGTAGAAGACCCCCTGCATCCGGCTGTAGGTGTTGTTGACGAAGACCTCGTCGATGAAGGTGCGGGCCACCTGGTCGACCACCGTGACGCTGACCCTGTGGCTCTTGACCTCCAGGGGCTGCATGGGCGCGCTCTTGTTGGCGTCGACCGCCCGGGCCAGGAGCTCGCCGATGCCGTGGTCGGCCCCCACCTTGGCCTCCAGGACCTTGAGCCAGTCGACGTCGCCGGCCGTCTTGGAGGGCACGGCCGCGCCGGAGGTCAGCCGGCCGGACTTGCCGGCGGCCAGCACCAGCTTCTTGCCCTTCTCTCCCGAGAGGGCCACCTTGCCCTCGTCCACCCAGCAGAAGGTGGCGCGCTTCCTGTCCTTGACCTGCACGCTGAGCAGGAACTCGGTGCCCAGCGCGCGGGCCGCCCCATCCGGGGTCGAAACCCGGAACTCGCCGAGGCCGGCGGCCTTGGCCACGTCGAAGTAGGCCCGCCCGCCGGCCAGGTGCCACTGCCGCGGCCCGTCGAAGCGCAGCTGGCCGCCCCAGGCCAGGGTCACCCGGGAGCCCTCCGGCCCCAGCAGCCGCGCGCCGGAGCTGAGCCGCCGGGAGGTGCGCAGCACGTCGCCGGGGGCCAGCTCGTGACCGCGGCCCGCGACCCGCCAGCGCTTCTCGCCCTTGCGGCGGACCATCACCAGACCGCCCGAGCGCAGGATTCGCGCGCGCTGGGTCCCGCCGGGCTTCTCGACGCTCTTCTTCGCGGCGTCCTTGACGGCCTCCGCCTTGACCACGGGGAAAGGTATCTTCGAGAAGGCGTCCGGCTTCTTGCGCCCGACCGGCTCCGCGACACCAGGTACGTCAATCGTGGGCCCGGTCCTGGTGACTTGGCCCTTGCCGGCCTCGGGTTTCTCCTTGATGACGACCTGCCCGTCGGGGCCCTTCCGGGTGGCCACCAGGACGCCCACGCAGAGCAGCACCGCCGCGGCCGCGGCGACCGTGCGCAGCAGGTACCAGGGCGACCCCGTCCGGGAGCGCGCCTCCGCGTCCCGGACGCGGGCCAGCACCCGCCGGCGCTCTTCATCGGTGGGGACGGCCCGCCGCGAGCGCACTAGGTCGGCGAAGTCCAGCAGCTCCTTGTTCTCGCCCTCGGGGCCCTTCTGCCCCTTCGCGCGGCGGTCAAACTCTTCCAGGAACGACATCGGACACCTCCTCGAGCATGGCACTCCGCAGCCGGCCCAGCGCGCGGTGCAGCACCACGCCCAGCCGGTTGGGGGTCACGCCCAGAATCTCCGCTATCTGCACGTTGCTCAGGCCCTCGGTGAACTTGAAGGCGATGGCGTCTCTCTCCAACTCGGAGAGCAACTGGTTCATCTTGGCGCGGAGCCGCTTGCGGAACTCCGCGTGGGTCAGGCGCTCCAGGGGAGTGAGCGCGCCCGGCGCGGCGCGCTCGCCGCGGCTGCGCTTCTCGGCAACGGCCTTCATCTCCGCCTCCCGCCTGCGGTAGTAGTCGGCGACCCGGCTGCGGGCCACCGAGAAGAGCCAGGGGCCGGCCTCCTCGCGGACTTCGCCGCGACGCTGGATGGCCCGCAGGAATGTCTCGCCGATGACGTCCTCACAGTCCTTCTCCGGCACGCGCATGCGCACGTACCCGGCCACGCGCTCGTAGAACTCCTCGACCAGCCGTTCGCCGTCCAATTCGCTTTCATCTCCGTCGCAGGGACGCGCGGGCCCCCGGACCATTACGGGAAACTTCCGGTTTTCCCGCCGGCCCGGCGCCGACCTTTGGGGCATACCGATTTAGACTCTCTTAAAGCAAAGGCCGGGCCGGCAAAAATCCAGCGCCTCTCATAAAGGCCTCAGTATCAAGGCCTTGCGCCCCCGCCTCGCACGGTTCCAACGAACCGGGCGCCCGGAAGAGTCCGGACGCCCGCTGCATCTCAGGCCCGCAGGCCGGATTCGCTACCGCAGCAATCCCCCGGCAATGACCATGCGCATGACCTCACTGGTGCCCTCGTAAATCTGGGTGATGCGCGCGTCGCGGTAGTGGCGCTCCGGGGCGTACTCGGTGGTGTAGCCGTAGCCGCCGTGAATCTGGATGGAGCGGTCCGCGGCGCGGCTGGCGGCCTCAGACGCGAACAGTTTGGCCATGGCCGCCTGGCCCGAGAAGCGCCCGCCCGAGTCCTTGGCCTGCGCGGCCCGCAGGTAGAGCAGCCGCGCGGCGTCCAGCTCCGTGGCGCCCTCGGCGATCATCCACTGGACCGCCTGGAATGCCCCGATGGGCTTGCCGAACTGCTGGCGCTCCTTGGCGTAGGCGATGGCCGCCTCCAGCGCGGCGCGGCCGATGCCCACCGCCTGGGCGGCGATGCCGATGCGCCCGCCGTCCAGGGTCACCAGCCCGATCTTGAAGCCCGCGCCCTCGTCGCCCAGCAGGTTGGCCGCCGGGACCCGGCAGTCCTGGAAGACCAGCTCGGCGGTGTTCGAGGCGCGGATGCCCAGCTTGTGCTCGGTCTTGCCCACCGAGAAGCCCGGCGTGCCCTTTTCGACCACGAAAACGCTCAGGCCCTTGGCCTTGGCCTCGCGGTCGGTGGAGGCCAGCACCAGGACGATGTCGGCCACCCCGCCATTGGTGATGAATATCTTGCTGCCGTTGAGAACGTAACCGTCGCCGTCCTTCTTGGCGGCCATGCTCACCGCGCCCAGGTCGGTTCCCGCGCCCGGCTCGGTCATGGCGTGCGCGCCGAGCTTCTCGCCCGAGGCCAGCGGCTTCAGGAACTTCTCCTTCTGCTCGTCCGAGCCGTACTTGACGAGCGGGTCGCAGGCCAGCGAGGTGTGCGCGCTGAGGGTCACTCCCACGGAGGCGCAGCCGCGGCTCACCTCTTCGACGGCTATGGTGTAGGCCGCGGTGGAGAGCCCGCCCCCGCCGTGCTCCTCGGGGACGGGCACGCCCATCAGGCCCAGCTCGGCCATCTCGGCGACCAGCTCCCTGGGAAACTCCTGCTTCTCGTCGAGCTCGGCGGCCACCGGCATCAGGCGCTTCTCGGCGAAGTCCCGGGCGCACTCCTGGGTCATTTTCTCTTCTTCGGTCAGTTCGAAGTCCACTTCTCTCTCCCTTCTTCACCGCAGAGACCGCAGAGGACAAGAGACAAACACAACTTGGAACCGCCGATGCACGCCGATGAGCGCGGCAGCCCTGCCCCGAAGAGCGAAGGGGCTCTCTCCGCGGTCATGTACCTGCGTGAATCCGCGTTCATCTGCGGTTAGACACTCTCCACCGACACGGCCAGCGCGTTGCCGCCGCCGATGCACAGCGCGGCCAGCCCCCGCGCGGCGCCGCGGTCGGCCATGGCGTGAATCAGGGTGGTGAGGATTCGCGCCCCGGTGCAGCCGATGGGGTGGCCCATGGCCACCGCGCCGCCGTTGACGTTGACCTTCTCGGGGTCCAGCTCCAGCTCATTGAGCAAGGCCACGGCCGCGGAGGAAAAGGCCTCGTTGAGCTCGACCAGGTCGAAATCGCCGACCTCCGCGCCGGTCTTCTCCAGCAGCTTTTTCACCGCCTCCACCGGCGCCATCATGATCCACTTGGGCTCGATGCCGCTGGCGGCCTCGCCGGTGAGCCTGACCATCGGTTTCAATCCGTGCTTCTTCGCCGCGGCGGCCGAGCACAGCAGCACCGCGCTGGCCCCGTCGGACAGGCTGGAGGCGTTCCCCGCGGTGACCGTGCCGTCCTTCTTGAAGACCGGCCGCAGCCTGGCGAGCTTCTCGGCGCTGGTGTCCTTGCGGGGGCTGTCGTCGGTGTCGACCACAATGGGGTCGCCCTTGCGCTGCGGCACCGAGACCGGGACGATCTCCTTCTTGAACCTGCCGCTCTCGATGGCCGCCACCGCCCTCTGCTGGCTCTCGAGGGCGAAGGCGTCCTGCGCCTCGCGGCTGATGCCGTACTTCTCGGCGACCAGCTCCGCGGTCATGCCCATGTGGAAGTCGTTGTAGATTTCCCAGAGGCCGTCGTGGACCATGGAGTCCACCACCTTGCCGTCGCCCAGGCGGTAGCCGGTGCGCGCCTTGGGCAGAAGATAAGGAGCGTTGCTCATGCTCTCGGCGCCCCCGGCGACCACCACCTCGGCCTCGCCGGTGCGGATGGCCCGGGCGCCCTCCACCACCGCCTTGAGGCCCGAGCCGCACACGAAGTTGACCGTCCAGGCCACGATGGAATCGGGGATCCCCGCGCCCAGCGCCGCCTGGCGGCCGGGGTTCTGGCCGAGCCCCGCGCTCAGCACGTTGCCCATGATAACTTCGTCGACGGCTTCGGGCGTCAAGCCGGGATTCCGCTCGAAGAGCCCCTTGATCGCGACAGTCCCCAGCTGCGGCGCGCTCAGCGCGCTCAGCGGCCCCTGGAAAGTCCCTACCGGCGTCCTGACCGCGTCTACGATTACGACGTCGCTGTTCTTGCCTTTGGCCACCTTCCAGCCCCCCTTCGTCAGCTCCGCGTGAATACGGCTATCTTGTTGAGCGGGTCCTCCCGGGCCTTGAGGATCGAGCCGATGCCCGTCACCCGATCCTTGGTCTTCATGAGGTCACTGCAGCGCGCGGCCTCCTCGAAGCCCAGCTTCTCGACGGCCCCGAGGTCCGCCGGGTCGAGACCCGCGCCGCGCGCGACGATGCCGAAGACCGCTTCGACCGCCAGCGGCGCGCAGGGCTTGCCCAGCCCGGCCAGCTGCTTGTCGATGTGCTTGGAGAGCTCCTTGGGCTCCATCCCGCCCTGCTGGCCGGCGACCTCCTCGCGGAGCGCCCTGTATCTCTCCGCGTTGAGCCGGTCGGAGAGCAGCTTGAAGAAGTCCTCCGTGGAGGCCAGGGGATTGGTCTCGCCCCGCTCGGCGGCCGGGGGCGCCTCAGCGGCCAGCTCCAGCGCGGCGCCCATCAGCTTGTCCGGCTCGGTGACCGCGTCGACGATGCCGGCCGTCTCCATCTGGCCGGCGTCCAGGCGCGCGCCGGTGGCGCCCACGTAAAGGGCGTTCATCGGGCCGGACTTGAGCAGCACGTTGAGCACCCCGTCCCAGCCGGGCAGTATGCCGATGTTGACCTCGGAAAACTGGATGCCGGTGTCCGCCGCGGCCACACAGTAACTGGTCATCAGCGGCCACTCCACCGAGCCGCCGAAGCGCTCCCCGTGCATGATCGAGACGGTGGTCAGCTTTTCCGACAGCTTCTTGACGCGCAGGTCCAGCGCGGTGCCCTGCTTGAGGTACTTCTCGACCGCCGCGTAGTCCGGCGGGCTCTCGCCCTCGGTCAGCCCCCCGGAGAACATGGTCACGTCCGCGCCGGCGTGGACCTTGCCCTCGCCGCCGTGGAAGATCACGAACTTGACCTCCGCGTCGCCCTCCACGGCGTCGAGCGCCTCGCCGATCTCGGCCAGCGCCTCGGGCGGCACGGTGTTGACCTTGCTGCCCGGGTTGCTGATCTCCAGGAGCGCGCCGAGCTTGCCCTCCACCGCCGTGCGGGTGAGCTTGGCGTAGCCGCCCGCGCCGGAGAAGACCACTTCCTCTGCCATCTCGTTTCCCCTTCAGCCGAGATACGCTTCGAGAACCGGATTGGTGCCGGATATCTCGCCGGCCGCCCAGGTGTAGACCCCCCGGCCCGCGTCCTTGCCGGCGATGCCGGCCTCCACCAGCCGCCGCAAGAGCGGCGCCGGCTTGTAGGCGGCCCCGAACCGCTTCTCCATGTCCTGGAGGCCCGAGCAGGCCTCGGCCAGGCCCAGCCCGTCCAGCGCCGCCAGGATGCCCCGCGGGTGGTTCAGGCAGAAGCGGCAGCCGCGGTCGACGTCGGCCACGGCGCTGGTGCCCTCCTCCACGACCTTGACCGCCTCGTTGATCATCACCAGCCAGGCGCGCCTGCCGACGAGCGCGGCGTCCCCGCCGTCCGCCTTCTTTCCCTGGAGCTCAACTACCTGGGGGTTGAGCACCGGCGGCTTGCCCCGCTCCCAGACGTAGAAGCCCTTGCCGGTCTTCTGGCCGCAGGCGCCCGCCTCGACGAGCTTGGAAAGCAGCGCGCCGGGCGCGAAGGAGTCACTGAGCTCGGCCGCCAGCACTCCCAGGATATGCTCCACGGTGTCCAGGCCGATGAGGTCCGAGAGCATGAAGGGCCCCATGGGGTGCTGGGGCCCACCCTCGGCCTTGAAGTACTTGTCGACGTCCTCGACCGCGGCGAGGCCCGCGTCCAGGCCCAGGACCGCGTCGTTGAGCATGGGAATCAGGACCCGGTTGATCACGAACCCGGCACGGTCCCTGGAGAAAGTTATCTGCTTGCCGAACTTGGCGCCCAGCGCCAGGGTGGCCGCGCAGGTCTCTTTCGAAGTGTAAAGACCCTTGATGATCTCCAGGCCCTTCATGCGCGGCACCGGGTTCATGAAATGCATGCCGATGAAGTTCTCAGGCTTCTTGACGGAAGCAGCCAGCCGGGTGATGGGGATCGAGGAGGTGTTCGAGGCGATGATCGCGTCCGCGGCGACGGCTCCCGAGAGGCTGGCGAAGACTTTCTGCTTGATCTCCAGCGACTCGGGCACGGCCTCGACGACGAACCCGCAGCCGGCCAGCTCCCCGGCGTCGGTGGTGGTCGCCACGCAGTCCAGGGCCTTCTTCTTGGCGGCCTCGTCGATCTTGCCCTTCTCGACCAGCTTGGAGAGGCCCTTGTCCATGCCCTTGGTCGCCGCGTCGAGCTGCTCCTGGGCGACGTCGTACAGGATCACCTTCCCGAAGCCGCCCCGGGTCGCGGCCACCTCGGCGATGCCCCGCCCCATGATGCCGGAACCCACCACTCCGAAGGCGATCTTCTTGTCGGCCATAGCCTGAATCCCCCCTGAAATCCCTTACCTGAACCCGATGGTGAGCAT
>CAZONU010000036.1:10653-19947 GCA_964581145.1 uncultured Planctomycetia bacterium | reverse complement strand
ACAAGCTGATCTGCGGCTGGGCCTGCCCCTTTGGCGCGCTGCAGGAGCTCATCTACCACCTGCCGATCTTGAGGAAGCTGAAGAAGCGCAAGGTTCCATTCGTGTTATCGAACACCCTCCGCGGCGCGCTGTTTGTCGTCACGCTGCTGCTGCTCTTCGGCATCGTGGGCGGGCGCAAGGGGTTCGTCATCTACCACTTCATGAATCCCTTCAACCTGTTCAACTTCGACATCGAAACGGTCACAGTCGGCGCGACGATCGTGGCGTCGCTCGTCGTGTCATTCGGCTTCTACCGGCCGTTCTGTCAGTTCGTCTGCCCCTTCGGCTTCCTGAGCTGGCTTCTTGAGCGAGTGAGTATCTTCCGCGTGAAGGTCGACCGCGACCGCTGCACTAACTGCGGCGCCTGCGTCAGCGCCTGCCCCCTTGATGCCGCCAAGGATCGCGTTGCCGGCAAGGCGTTCCCCGCCGACTGTTTCAGCTGCGCTCGCTGCCTCAACGTCTGCCCCGTGGACGCCATCCACTACGGACTCGTCGGCAAGAAACCCGCAGGTCAATTGGAGCAGATCTGATGCGCGCCTGAGAATCTCAAATACCGCCGGATTTGTACCAGACTTTCTTAGGTTGCGTCCTCGATCCGGTACTTCCGGATTTTCTCCCTCAGCGTTTTGCGGTTTATCCCCAGGTGGTCGGCCGCCTTGCTCTTGTGCCCGTTGAACCGCTTCAGCGCCTTCGCGATTTCCTCTCGCTCCACCTCCGCGAGCCGCCCGGTCCCAACGGGCTCCGGGGAGGCGAGCTGAGCTGAACCGTAGCCCAGCAGGTCGCCTGGTTCTATCGTATCTCCCTCGGCCATCACCACCGCGCGTTCGATGGCGTTCTCGATCTCCCGGACGTTGCCGGGCCAGTCGTAGGCTTCGAGGGCCCGCATCGCCTCTTCGGATATGCCCGTTACGCTCTTTTTTCTCTTCTCGCTGTACTTCTTCAGGAAGTGCTGCGCCAGGGCGGGGATGTCCTCCGCCCGTTCCTTGAGCGGCGGCAGGTGGATGGGGACCACGTTGAGCCGGTAGAAGAGGTCCTCCCTGAATCTCCCTTCCTTCATCTCTTTGGCCAGATCCTTGTTCGTGGCCGCAATGACTCGCACGTCGACCGCGACCTTTTGCTCTCCCCCGACCTTGACGATCTCCCGCTCCTGTATGACGCGCAGCAGCTTGGCCTGGATGTTGGCTCCGACGTTCGCGATCTCGTCGAGGAAGATGGTCCCGCCGCTGGCCAGCTCGAACTTGCCGTGCGTGGTTTCCACCGCCCCGGTGAACGAACCCTTGACGTGGCCGAAGAGCTCGCTCTCGAAGAGCGTTTCCACCAGCGCGCCGCAGTCGACGACCACGAATGGTTTCTCGCGCCTGCCGCTGTGGCGGTGAATGGCCCGGGCCACCAGCTCCTTGCCCACGCCGGTCTCCCCGCAGATGAGCACCGTGCTGTCGGTAGGAGCAGCTTTTTGAACGAGTTCGGCGACCTTCTGCATGCCGCCAGACCGGCCGATGATGGCGTCCGGGCCCATCCTCTCGTCCAGCTCCAGGCGCAGGCAGACGTTCTCCATGACCAGCCGCCTGCTCTCGGCCGCCCGCCTCACGATCGCCAGGAGAGCCTCTGGGGTGAACGGCTTGGGGAGGAAGTCGTAGGCGCCCCGCTTCATCGCCTCCACGGCGGATTCGATGGTCGCGTACCCGGTGATCACAACCACCACCGCACCCGGATCGTACTCCTTGAGCCTCGCCAGCACCTCCATCCCGTCCATGCCGGGCATCCGAAGGTCCAGGATAACGATATCAAAGGACTCCTTCTGCGCGCTCTCCAGCCCCTGGATCCCGTTCTCGGCCGTTCGCGCCCTGTACCCTTCCTCGGTCAGGGTCTGGACGCAGCCGACGCGCATGGACTCCTCGTCATCGACGACCAGGATCCGCGGCATGGGAGGCATCATATCTTCTCCCCCCCTTCGGGCAGGCTGACGGTGAAGGTCGCCCCTTCCCCGGGATGGCTGCGGGCGCTCAGCTTTCCTCCGTGCCGCTCGACGATCCCGTGGCTTATCGAGAGACCCAAGCCCGTGCCGTGCCCGGCCTCCTTCGTGGTGAAGAACGGCTCGAAGAGGCGCCCCAGGTTTCCCCCGGATATTCCGGGACCGGTGTCGGTGAAGCTGACCTCGACGCGGCCGGCGACGGGCACCGCCCGGGTGGAGATGGTCAGGGTGCCCTTTTCGCCCATGGCTTCGGCCGCGTTCATGATGATGTTGACAAAGACCTGCTGTATCTGAGGCGCGTCGATGCAAACGGGCGGCAGCCCCCGCCCAAACCGCTTGACGATCTTGACGTTGTGAAACGAGGCCTGGTTCTCCAGGAGCGCGATGGTCTTCTCCACGAGGTTGTTGATGTCCAGGGACTCGGTCTTCGGTTCCCGCTGGCGGGCGAACTCCAGGAGGCCCTGGACTATCTTCTGGCAACGCTCGGCCTCCCTGGCGATCCTTTCCAGATTCTCCCTCTGGACGCCCTCGGCGGGGGCCTTTTTCAGCAGCAGGCTGCTGAACAGCAATATGCCGCCGAGGGGGTTGTTGATCTCGTGGGCCACGCCAGCGGCGAGCTGGCCGACCATGGCCAGCCGCTCCGACTTCATGATCTCTTCCTGCGCGCGCCTGCGGAGCTCCTCGTCCCTCTCCTCAATCGAGGAGGCCATGCGGTTGAACGCCCGTCCCAGTGCTCCGAACTCCGCCGTCGAGTCGTCCGGCTGCACGCGCTCGGCCAGAGCGCCGGCCGCCAGCCGCTGCGCCGCGGCCGCCAGGGCGTTGGCCGGCCTGGTGAGCGTCCTGGACAGGAAATAGCACATTGCCGCGGCAAGGGCTATCCCCGCGAGCGAAATCCCAAGAAAGATCAGCACGGCATCTTTCTTCATGTCCGTGAACTTGCGCTCCAGCATGCCCACATACAGGATGCCCACGACCTTTCCGGACGCGCCTCTTATGGGCTCGTAGGCGGTTATGTACCAGTCGTTCACCACGAAGGCCCTTTCCACCCACGGCTTCCCTTCGACCAGCACGCGGTCGTGGACCTCGGCAGAGACGCGCGTACCTACTGCCCTCTTCCCCTCCAGGGTCATGACGTTCGTGGATATGCGGAGGTCTCCCTGGAAGATCGTGGCCGTACCCATTTCCCTGCCGCCATAGGTCTCGCCCCGGTAGACGGCCTCTTTTATCCGGTCGACAAGGCCGTAGTCCCGGTTCAGAAGCCTCCCCCCGTAGAGTACGCCCAGAATCTCTCCGCTCTCGCCCAGGATGGGAGCGGCCGCCTTGAGCATCATTCCCGATGTCTCTTCGTTCTTCTCGGTGGGCTTTGCCCTCGGGGTAGCAACAAAGTCCAGGTGAGCCCGAGTCGCAAGGTCTTTTCCCTCTTTCAGAAGCTCTTCCCTGATGACAATCTCGGTCGAAACCGCAACCTGTTTCTCGGCCAGCGCCTTCATCAGTATGAGATTATCCGCCTGGCTGTCGCCCTTGACGCCCGGATTCCGCGCCCTCAGGAGCACCTTGCCTCGCCGGTCGGTCAACGCGAGGACATCCAGCGACTCGCGGCGCCTTATGTCTTCGAGCGAAGCCGCCAGTCTGCTCGCGTCGCCGGCCTCGAGGGCGCGCCTTACGAAGAACCTGGCGGCAGTGTGGCGGACAACGTCGCGCACATCCCGGACCGCTTCTTCGTATGCCCAGTGGGCGGCATTGAGGTCGAGCCTGACCTTGTCCTGGGCCTGCTTGACGATGCCCTCGCCGATCATCCTGACGCCCACCACTGTGGCGACCGCACCGCAGGTGACGATCACGATCAGAAAGCTTCCCAGCAGCCTGGTTCGCAGCGAGAGCTTCACTTGGGGATGTCGCCCTCCCAGTGAGTGCCTGAGAAAACTGTAACCCCACCGGCCCTTTAGCCTTCAAGAGGCGCCAGGTTTTCCCGGCAACTCCCCCGATCTTCCGGCGTTGAAGTCCGAGTAATCGGCGAGGTCCTCCTTCTCGGCGGCCCTGGTGACGGCCCCGAACGGCTAGGTCTTTCGCAGCAACTCAAAATTGCACACTCTGACTTCCGGCTCTCCAAGCGCATCCCGCACCAGTTCCCCCGAACTCCGCAGCGACAGGAGCAAATGACTGCCCCTCAGGTTGAGATCCTCAACACGGGCCTCAGCCAACATCGCCTTGTACCTGCTCATGAGGCCGAGGTACTGCTGCTTGTCAATGATCCCTCGCCTGTAAGCGCGCTGCGCGCTCAGGCTCTCGTAGTAGTCTCCGTCCGCCGCGGCCAGTTTGTCGTCCGGGCCGTTCCAGTAACCCCAGATAAGGAAGTAATCCCGGTCTCTCCTGAGCAGCGGCGAACCGTCCCAGGTCACCAGTTTCATGTGGCTCTGGTACCTGTTGTCATCATACAGATCCTCCGGCGTGTGAGAGTGGCGTCCGCCCATGTAGATGGCTCGCGGGTTCACGGTAGGCACACCTCTTCTGCTCAGTTCCAGCGCAAGGGCAAACTCCTCGAACGGGCTGTTATAGCCGTGTTCCAGGATCCGCTGGCCCTTCGCGTCGAAGGGGTCCGCGTCGGGCTTCTGGCCTGCTTTTGAGGCCTTCCACACTAGATGTATATTGTCCTTTGTCAAGGTGTAGAAGACACCGTGTCGTTCGGAAAGCCGGGTCCTGGGGGTGCTTTCCCATCTCTCGGGCAGGAAGTAATCGAAGAGAGACGGGTCCTTGCCTGCGACCCACAAAGCCCCCCCCGTGCTCCTCACTGGGGCGTGCACGTAGTCAACGCCCGCTATGCTTGTCAGCATCATCCCCGGTGCCAACCTCTGAGAACCGTTTGCGGGGCGGCTGAACCTGTCCTTCTGCTTTCGCAGATAGGCGTGTCGCCTGGCCTTTCGCAGCGTGTCCTCTCGCTGGGGCGTCCTTGCCAGCAGTTCGAAGTCCACCAGCCCGTAGGGGACCCGTCCCTGCCTGTCCCGTATCAAGCGACCGCGGTCGTTGCTTCTGACAATCAGATGGTGAGCCTTGCTGTCGCCGACTACGAATCCCCTGGTCCGCAGCTCCTCCTCGGCACCGAGCACAAGCTGCTCCATTTCGGCTTGCTCCAGAAGGTCCCTCTTGTATGCCTCAGCCGCGTCGATGCCCTCCATCCACTCGTAGATGACGGCGTAGTTCCTCAATATGTCGAGCTTGACTTCCTTGTGAGAGACTATCTTGGGGTTCATCAGATAGTCTTTCCTTCCGGACCGATCAGCACGGACGAACTTAGCGGGGACATATATCGCGAGCGGCCTGTGGGTAATAGTGTGCCCGGAGGTTTCACCTCTGCTTCCGCGCAGTTCCATTACCAGCGAGAACTCCTCGTAGGGGCTGTTGAATTCGTAAGGTGAAGACCCGTCGGCCACGTTCCCCCAGGGGACTTCCTGTCCCATCCGGTTCCACTTGAGCACGATCTCCTTGGATATGCCCCTCCAAGGCTTGGTCGTGATCTTGTATAGCGTGCTCGATCCCGACAACCTTCGCGAGTGGCTGCTAAACCAGTCGGCATCCGTCCAGAATTTCTCGGGCCTCAGACTCGCAGCACACGAGATGCCATATCCCGTGAGGAACATCTCGTCTCCCTCTGGCGCTTTCCAGTGGGCATAGGGAACTCCCAGCACTGAAACAGCCTTGGCGTTTTCCGGGAGCCCGTAGGATCGACACATCGCGGACAATGCTTCCCGTGAGGGCTCACCCGGAGCTGCGCCCGACATGGCGAAGAACTGGGCAACCATGGGCTCCATCATGGCCCGCACTCCTCTTCCCCCAGCTGCCGATCTTCGATGTAGAAGCTGTCCGCGTCCGGAATGCGCTCGCCTAGACTGCCGCTGACACCGTCACGCACGGCGGCGCTCTCAACGGCAAGCGCCACCTCGTGCGCCAGCCCGGGAACGAAGGGAGACGGTATGATGGCCTCCGCTCGCAGTGCCTCTTCGTCCACCGCGAAGGCGATAGTGCGTGCAGCTGCCAGTTTCATGTTTTCGGTGATGCGAGAAGCACGGCAATCCAGGACTCCCCGGAACAAACCCGGGAACGCGAGAACGTTGTTTATCTGGTTCGGGTAGTCAGAGCGGCCGGTCGCCAGGACGGCGACGTGGGGCAGCGCATCCTCCGGCCGGATCTCCGGCTGGGGGTTGGCCATGGCGAAGACAATCGGCCGATCAGCCATGCGCTTGAGGTCGCTGATCTTGAGCACTCCCTGCCGTGATAGTCCAATGAAAACATCGGCGCCGGCAATCACCTCCGACAGGGTCCCTCGCAGCCTCTGGGGGTTTGTATGTTCAGCGTACCACTGCTTGACCGGGTTCATATTCTCCGCGCGGGCCTTGTGGATTGCCCCGGAGCGGTCGCATCCGATAATGTCAGTGGCGCCCGCGGACATGAGCAGTTTCGTACAGGCTACTCCTGCGGCCCCGACGCCCGCGAACACGATCTTCGCGGCGTCAAACTCCTTGCCAACCAGTTTGAGGGCGTTCGTCAGAGCTGCCAGCGTTACTATGGCGGTGCCGTGCTGGTCATCGTGGAAAACGGGGATGTCCAGCTCCGCCTGCAGACGGGACTCAATCTCGAAGCACCGGGGCGCGGCGATGTCTTCAAGGTTTATGCCCCCAAAAGCGGGAGCAAGGGCCTTGACAATCTCCACGATGCGGCTCGGATCGCGCTCGGCAAGGCAGATTGGGAATGCATCCACGCCGCCGAACTGCCTGAACAGAACGGCCTTGCCCTCCATCACCGGCAGGGCCGCCAAGGGGCCTACATCCCCCAATCCGAGAACCGCGCTGCCGTCCGTGACGACTGCGACGGTATTGTGCTTCAGCGTCAGGCGAAACGCGCGGCGAGGATCATCGCGTATGGCCTCACAGATGCGCGCGACCCCAGGAGTGTAGACCTGGGCGAGGTCGGCCGCATTGAGAACGGGCCGCCGGCCAGTGACTTCAAGTTTACCTCCCTCATGGCTGGCGAATGTGCAGTCTTCGATATGGATAACGTCTATCGCTTCAAGGTCCCTAACAGCGGCGGCAATTGCCTGTTGATGGCTCAAGCTAGACGCGCGCACGGTGATCTCGCGAATGAGCTCATCACGCGTTTCGCCAATAATCGCGATCGTGCCGAGATCGCCCCCAGTGGCGGCGATAGTGTCGGCAACGCTGGCGAACATGCCGGGGCGGTTGGGTATGCGCAGCCGCATCGTGAGGGCGTACGCCGGGCTGCAACCGCTGGTCATGGCCTTTCCCTCACTACCTCTCGGACTTCGTCCGGTTGGGCTTCGTCAGGTACATGACAGGCTCGTCTTGGCCACCGGCTGCTGGCGCCACGGTACCGCGCGCCGGTTCCCGCCTGTGAAGGGTCGTGCTCCCAGGGCTCACTGGGATCCCGCCTCAAAGACGCCGCCAGCCCGCTTTCCCCCGATCCATCTGCGCAGTCGATCCTGCCCTCCGATCTCGGCCGCGATCGACTCCACCGATTGGTATCCGAGGTCAGCCTGAAAAGCGCGCCGCACCTCTTCCCGAAAGGGCACCGCCTCGCCTGGCTGACTTGCTGGCTGTCAAGCCGCGGGCCCCTTGAGATACTGGCGAGCCCCGGCCACTTTGGCCTCGGCGGCGGCACATTCCTAGCCCTAGCAGTCTGGTTCGTAATGAGAGTTTCATTGCCGGGCCGGATCCCTGCTCCCGGCCGGACCGTACTGGACCAGCCCCCAACCCGGAGCGGCCGAGAGCTTGCCCAGAGCGCCTATGTGCTCCGCGCCCCGGCAGCGCGGGCAAGTGCGGGCCAGCTCCTCCGGGATTTTCAGGCGGTCGCGCACGGCCGCGATGTGCTTTTCCGTCGCGAAGGGCTTCCCGCAGACGCGGCACGCCACCAGCGGCAGCCGGACGCCAAGCTCCTTCATGATGCGCTCGCCGTCGACGTCCTCGTAGCTGAGCGCCCCCGTGGGGCAGACCGAGACGCAGGCCCCGCAGCCGATGCATTCCTCGGCCCCCGCGCCGAAGGGCGTCGAGATGACCCGCTCGGCGCCGCGGCTGGCGAAACCTACGGCGTGCCTGCCGACCACCTCGGCGCAGACCCGCACGCAGAGCCCGCAGAGAATGCAGCGCTCGCGCCTATCCTCCCCCTCCGCGGGGGCGAACCTCGGCTCGGTCACGCCGTACTCCCTGGCCAGCTCCCTGATAACCTCGACCTGGGGACAGCGGGCCAGCAGCAGCTCCAGAACCATCTTTCGCGTCCGGCGCACTCGCTGGTTGTCTGTCTCTACGCGGTCGTTCTCGTACGGCGTGTAGATGCAGGAGGTGACCAGCTTGGACCGCTGGCCCCAGAAGACCTCCACCACGCACAGCCGGCATGCTCCATAGGGGGCCACCGACTCATGGTGGCAGAGCGCCGGGATCTCGATCCCGCATCTGTTGGCCACGCTCAGGACCGTCTCGCCGGGGGCGGCGCCCACCGCCCGGCCGTTTATCGTGAACGGAATGCTCTTCTCGCTCACCACGATCAGCTCCTCAAGTCCGCAGGACGGCATCGAAGCGGCAGGTATCGAGGCACACGCCGCACTTGATGCACCTGGCCCCGTCGATCTCATGCGGTTCTTTCTTCACCCCGGAGATGGCCTCGACCGGGCACTTCTTCCGGCAGGCCCCGCAGCCCGTGCACTTCTCGGGATCTATCGCGTAGGTGACCAGCTCCCGGCACACGCCCGCCGGGCACCGCCTCTCGTTGATGTGGGCCGCGTACTCCTCGCGAAAGTAGCGGATGGTGCTCAGGACCGGGTTGGGGGCTGAGCCCCCCAGGGCGCAGAGCGACCCGTCGGCCACCGCGACCGCGAGCTCCTCCAGGAGCCCGATGTCCCCGGGCCGGCCTTGTCCCCCGGTGATCCGGTCGAGGATCTGGTGCATCCGCCGGACGCCCTCGCGGCAGGGAACGCACTTGCCGCAGGACTCCTCCATGAGGAAGCCCAGGAAGTACCTGGCCACGTCCACCATGCAGGTGTCCTCGTCCATCACGATCATGCCGCCGGAGCCCATCATCGAGCCGGCCTTGGCCAGTTCGTCGAAGTCGACCTTCAGGTCCAGCAGGGACTCCGGCAGGCAGCCCCCGGAAGGCCCCCCGGTCTGGACCGCCTTGAACTTCTTGCCGCCGGGGATGCCGCCGCCGATGTCGAAGATTATCTCCCGCAGGGTCATCCCCATGGGCACCTCGACCAGGCCGGTATTGGCGATCTTTCCGAC
>CAZONU010000036.1:3303-10643 GCA_964581145.1 uncultured Planctomycetia bacterium | reverse complement strand
GGTGCCGAGGGAGGAGTACCAGCCCGCGCCCCGCTCGATGATGAGCGGGACGTTGGCCCAGGTTTCTACGTTGTTGAGGTTCGAGGGCTTGCCCCGCAACCCGCTTTCCACGGTGTGGATGTACTTGGCGCGGGGCTCTCCGACCCGGCCCTCCAGCGAGGCCATGAGCGCCGTCGACTCCCCGCAGACGAAGGCGCCGCCCCCGCGGGTGACGCGCACGTCAAAGTCGAACCCGGAGCCCAGGATGTTCGCGCCGAGGAACTCCTTCCCCCGGGCCTGCTCGATGGCCCGGGTGATGTTCTTGACGGCCAGCGGGTACTCGTCGCGGACATAGACGTAGCCCTGGTGCGAGCCGATGGCCCAGGCTCCGATGATCATGCCCTCGATCACCCGGTGGGGGTTGCCCTCAAGCAAGCTGCGGTCCATGTAGGCCCCGGGGTCGCCCTCGTCGGCGTTGCAGATGACGTATTTCGGCTCTCCGTGAGCCTTCCGGCAGGTCTTCCACTTGCGCCCCGTGGGGAAGCCGCCGCCGCCGCGACCGCGCAAGCCCGCCCTGGTCACCTCCTCGATGACCCCCTCGGGGCTCATCTTCAGGGCCTTGGCGAGGGCCGTGTACCCCCCTATCCCGACGTAGTCGTCTATGGATAGGGGATCGACCCTCGAGTTGTCGCCGAAGACGATTCTCTTCTGGCCGGCATAGAAGGGGATGTCGCTCTGCCGTTCAATCGCCCGCCCGCTGGTTGGGTCACGAAAAAGGCTCTTCTCGCACGTCGTCCCGCTCTCGAGAGCATCGAGAATTCCGTCCACGTCTTCGGGTTTCACGTCCGCGTAGAAGGTGCCCTGGGGCTCGATCGTGACGACAGGCTCTTTCTCGCAGAACCCCTGACAGCCCGTCACCCGCAAGCGGAGCTTCCTGGAAAGGTCCGCCCTGAGGCGGATCTTCTCCCGGAAGGCCTCCACCACCCCCTCCGCGCCCCGGGCGATCCCGCAAGTGCCCGTAGAGACCGAGACGACCGCGCCGCCGCCGCCCTCCGCGACCTTCCGCGGCGTTTCCTCGACGGCCTCGGGCGGCTGCTCCTTCGCGGCGGGTGGCTTGTCTTTGAAGGTCTCGATGATCTCCGGGATCTTGTCAACCGTTACCGAACCGAAGTATTCCTCGTCCACCGTGACGATCGGCCCCATGGCGCAGGCGCCCAGGCAGTTGACGGTTTCCAGCGTGAACTCGCCGTCGTCGGTGGTTTGCCCCGCGGCAATCCCCAGGCGCCGGGAGAACTCCTCCAGTATTCTGGGGGCGCCCCGGACGTGGCAGGCGGTCCCCATGCAGATCTTGATTGCGTGCCGCCCCTGGGGCTCAAGAGAGAAGGCCTTGTAGAACGTCGCCACGTGGTAGACCTCGCTCAGCGGGACGCCCAGCCGGCTGGAGACCGCCCGCAGCGCCGCCTCGGGCAGGTAGCGCAGCTCCCGGTTCACTGCCTGCAGGACCCCGATCAGCGACGAGCGGTCGGTGCGGGCGCCGCGAAGCACCTTCTCGACGGCGGCTTCCGTCTGTCCTTCGGGTACGCGAATCATCCCTGGCCTCCGCGCATGCTGCGCCCGATGCGCTGGAGGTCCGCCTGCTTCTTCTCGTCCAGCACCTCCTCCACCGTCTTGAAGTCCAGCGCGTGCGTGGGGCAGGCCGAGACGCAGGCGGGTTTCTCTCCGCGCGCGACGCGCTCGAAGCACTGGTCGCACTTCACGAGGCTGCGCCCGTCGCTGCCGGGACGGATCACCCCAAAGGGGCAGGCCAGAATGCAGGAGTCGCAGCCGATACAGAGCTTGGGGTCGACCACCACGGGAGCGTTCTCGTCCGGGCGGCTGAGGGCCTTGGTGGGACAGGCCGCCACGCAGGGGGCGTCGTCGCAGTGCCGGCACATCAGCGGCGCCGTGAACCCTTCGCCTTGAGCCACCTTCAGCCGGGGCCTGGGCCTGGGCGTTTCAGTTATGGCCTCGTAGAGGTCCTTGGACTTCGAGTGCTCCACCGCGCAGGCCAGTTCACAGGACTTGCAGGCCAGGCACTTGTCCACCGTGACCGTGACCATGTATTTCTGGGGAGCTCTCTTCAGGACTTCTCTGACCAGCTCGGCTTCAATTCTGGCCTCGGGCCTAGGGGGAGCCGCAAAGGCCCGTTTCGCCGCTTCCGTGAGTTGGTCGGGCTCGAAGGGCTTCTCTATGTAGTCGGTGACACCGAGTTTGAGGGCCTCGACCGCCGAAGGAACCGTGCCGTAGCCGGTGATGATCACGATCGCGATCTGCGGTCGCTCGCGCCTTAGCACGCGGATCAGTTCCATGCCGTCCAGGTCGGGCAGCTTCAGGTCGGCCATTACGAGGTCGAATGCCTCGGCCAGCGCCTGCTTCATGCCCTCCTGGCCGCTCTCCGCCGTCTCCACCTCGTACCCCAGCTCGCCCAGGACGCGTTGGCAGCTCTGGGTCACTATCGGCTCATCGTCAACCACCAGGACTCTTCGCCCAGCAACCATGACAATCCCTCCGGAACTAGCAATCCACCGGCAGCGAAGTGCTCGCCCTTATCAATGCGGCAGAGCAAGGCCCGTGCCGAGCTGGTTCCGCCGCCGGTTGTCCGAGCAGATGTGCCGCAAGCTCCTTGCTCGTCTCGACATACGCGAGCCTCCCCGCGTCTTTGCCTCCATCACTCCGCAAGGGCGATCGCCCGGACTGTATCTCCGGACCGGCCAACTGTATCCTGGCGGCATACACCCGGGGCTCAGGGCGGGCCCCGGCAGGGTCCTTGCATAAGGGACTTCAAAGCCGTAGGATAGTGGTGCTGTGTCAGGAGGTAGGGCAATGACCCTCAGGCGCCGCATGATCCTGAGCATGCTCTCGGTGGTGGCCATATCCGGGGGCGTCTCGACGCTTGTCGGTGGGTACATGCTGTGGCGCCAACTGAGCCACGAAACCGAGAACCGGGTGCGGCAGGATCTCAACGCGGCCCGCGAGTTCTACAATCACCGCCTGGGATCCATGGTGACCGTACTTCAGTACACTGCTCTCGACGAGCGATTCTCACAGGCCGTCGCCGAGAAAGACGTCGGCTACCTGGCCGCACGCCTCAATGCGGTGCGCAGGAGCGCCGGGTTCGACTTGTCGTGCGTCACGGACGAGGCGGGGCGTGTGATCCATAGAGCACACAATCCGGGATATTCGGGTGACTCCCTCACCGGCGACCGCCTGGTCAAGTCAGTTCTGAAAAACAGCAAGCCGATTTCCGGCACGATACTGGTTCCCATCGAAACCCTGAAGAGGGAAGAACCCGCGCTGGCCGAGCGCGCGGGGATCCAGATCCTGGACACGCCCAAGGCCAGGCCGTCCGACCGCACCGAGCTGGATTCCGCCATGATGCTCTGGGCCGCGGTGCCCGTTTACCGGCCGGGCGGCCGCCTGGCTGGCGTGCTGCGCGCCGGAGTGCTGCTGAACCGCAACTACGGTCTGGTGGATCAAGTGCAGAACACCGTGTTCCGGGACGAACGATATCGCGGCAAGCTGCTGGGCACCGCGACCATCTTCCAGGATGACGTGCGCATATCCACGAACGTCCAGCGAAATGACGGGACGCGCGCCATCGGCACGCGCGTGAGCGCCGAAGTGTATGACCATGTCCTGGGACAGGGCGAGACATGGTTGGGCCCCGCCTTCGTAGTCAACGACTGGTACATCTCAGCGTACGAGCCCATTTACGACATCGACAAGAAGGCCATCGGCATACTCTATGTCGGCGTGCTCCAGCGGAAGTTCAGTGACATCACCCTGCGCACCTTCACCGTATTCGCGCTGGTTGCCTCTCTGGGCCTCTTGGCCGCAGGCGTCGTCGCCTGGAAGCTCGCTGGCGGCGTCTCGCGCCCGATAAGCAGCCTGGCGTCTGCTTCGGCCGCGATTGCGGGAGGAGATTTCTCACAAAAGCTGCCTGTTGGAGCCAGGGACGAGATCGGCTCGCTGACCCGGGCGTTCAACACCATGGCCCGCTCCCTGAAGGAGCGGGACGAACTCCTCCAACAGCAGGCGCGCCTCCAGCTGACCCGCTCAGAGCGGCTGGCTTCGATCGGCCGCCTGGCGGCCGGCGTGGCCCACGAGATCAACAACCCGCTCACCGGCGTGCTCACCTTCGCGCACATGCTTCGCAAGGACGCGCCCGAAGGGTCTCAGCAGCGAGAGGACATTCAGACCGTGATCGACGCCACCACCCGCTGCAAGAAGATCGTCCGGGGGCTCCTGGACTTCTCCCGACAGGGTGAGCCCGAAAAGAAACTCTCGGACCTGAACGAGGTCCTCCGGGAAGCCCTGAACCTCACCCAGAACCAGGCCCGCATCGGTCGCATAGAGGTCGCCGAGGAGATGGATCCCGTCCTGCCTCAGCTGGTGATCGACGCCAACCAGATACAAGAGGTCGCGGTCAATCTGCTCTTCAACGCCATGGATGCCATGCCAGACGGAGGCAACTTGACCGTCCGCACTCGCTGCCTCGACGAGAAGGACGGCAAGTGGGTCGAGTTCGATGTGTCGGACACGGGCTGCGGAATTCCGGCGGAGAACCTCGAACAGGTCTTCGACCCGTTCTTCACGACCAAGCCGGCGGGCCAAGGCACCGGGCTGGGGCTGGCCACAGCATACGGAATCGTCACCCAGCACGGCGGGCGGATCAACGTCTCCAGCGAAGCAGACCGCGGAACAACGGTTACCGTCCGGTTGCCGGTAGTTCCCGAGGAGTAGCCCGATGGACCCGAAAGCGCGCGTTCTGGTGATCGATGACGACCCCATAGTGCGGCGCAGCTGCCAACGCATCCTCCAGCGGGACTACGACGTGGTGCTTGCCGAAACCGGCCGCGAGGGGCTGGAACTGCTGGCCTCGAAACCGTTCGACCTTGCCGTGGTTGACCTGAAACTCCCGGATATCGGGGGCACGGAGATCCTGCGCCAGGCGCCGGACAGGTTCCCAGATGTGCCCATGGTGGTCATCACCGGGTACGCCACCGTCAGCAGCGCGGTGGAGGCCATCAAGATGGGCGCGTTCGACTACCTGCCGAAACCCTTCGAACCGGACGCCCTGGAGGCCGTCGCCGAGAAGGCCATTCGCCAGCGCAGGCTGCTTAGAGACTACCGGGGGCTTCGGGACGCGCTTGCAGACCGCTGCCAGGCTCCGCAGCTCATTGGGGAAAGTCCTGCCATGAAGCGCGTGACTTCCCTGGTAGAGCAGCTCGCGAAGACGGAAAGCACGGCGCTCCTGACCGGCGAGAGCGGCACGGGCAAGGAGCTGGTCGCCCGCGCCATCCACTCTTCCAGCCCTCGCAAGGACACGCGCTTCGTCGCGGTGGACTGCGGGGCCATCGCCCCCTCCCTGATGGCCAGCGAGCTCTTCGGCCACGTCAGGGGCGCCTTCACCGGCGCGGCGGAAGACCGCAAGGGGCTCATTCAAACCGCCGATGGCGGGACCCTTTTCCTGGACGAGATAAGCAACCTGCCTCTCGACCTCCAGGCGGCCCTGCTCCGGGTGATCGAGACCCAGGAGGTGCGGCCCGTAGGGGCGGCCGACCCCGTCAAGGTGGACGTGCGCTACGTCGCCGCGAGCAATCGCGACCTGCAAGCTCTCGCCAACGAGGCCAGGTTCAGGGAGGACCTCTTCTACCGCCTTAACGTTTTCCCGATTCAGCTTCCCCCCCTGCGGGAGCGCCGCGAGGATATTCCCGCGCTCGCCCGACATTTCCTGGCGACTTTCGCTGCGCGAATGCACAAGCGCATCGAGAGTTTCACGCCGGAGGCGCTTGAGGCTCTGACCCAGTACGACTGGCCCGGCAACGTCCGTGAGCTCTCCAACGTCGTGGAGCGGCTGGTCATCCTCTGCAGCGGGGGCCGGGTGGGCCGGGCACGCCTTCACGAGTCCATGGCGGTCTCGTCTTCGGCTGAACCGGTCCCGCAGACCGCCGAGGAGCTGAATGCCCTCAGGCAAAAGCTTCGGGACCAGGCGGTCACGGAGGCTGAGAAGGCTTTCCTGATGGAGGCGCTCCGCCGCAACGATTACAACGTCACCAGGGCCGCCGGCCAGACGGGCATGCAGCGGCCCAATTTCCAGGCGCTGCTCAAGAAGCACAATCTGCGCATAAAGGACATCATCGCAGGCGAGAGGTAGTGCCGCCACGGTTCCTGGCTGAAGATGTCATTCGCCGCCGCCAGGGAACAACACTTGCCGGGCGGGCGTTTCCCGTGTGCGCGGGGGCTCTTTAGCGTATCTCAGGAGTATTAGGATACGCTCCTGCAAGAGCTCTTCGCTCTTTGCACAGTTTCTCTCCTATGACAGCCATGTCTGGCTGCGTTGCCGCCTTGAGCTCGGCGATACCTGTGCTGTTTTGGGAAGAGCGTAGCGGAGTCCGAAAACAGCGGCGCCTTTGCTTCTGGTGCCGGCGGCCGGTATCCCCGCGCACTGTGCGGCCGGGCGGTATTATAGTGGCGTCTCCGGCTTCGACTCGGACTTCCGGCTCTCCCTGACATCCTGCTCGTCCATGGCCCGGCTCCTTCATCCCCATTGTACCTGGCCGGACCTGAACCGGAAATGCACCTCATGCACCCTGCCCCCCTCGGGGCAGGACTTGCCTTTCTCCCCTCCCATCCGTATACTCTCCCCTGTCTCACCTTCGCTGACGGGGAGCAAAGAAATGAGGCGAGGTCCCCAATGACCGTCACCCGACACCGGGCATCGAGACTGACCCCCCCGGTCCTCCTGGGGCTCTGCCTGGCGCTGGCCGCCGCGGCGCGCGGGGCCGAGCCGAGCGGAGCCGCCGCCGAGGTGATCCGCGCCTCGGGCGTAAAGGGCGGCTTCTGCGTGCACCTCGGCGCGACGGGCGGCAAGCTCACCGCCGAGCTGGGCGTCGGCGGCAAGTTCGTGGTCCACGGCCTGGCCCTCGACGCCGCCTCGTTGAAAAAGGTCAGGGCGCACGTTCGCTCCCGCAAGCTTTACGGGCGGGTTTCCGCCGACGTCGGTAGCCTCAAGAAGCTGCCTTACGCTGACAACCTGATCAACCTGTTAGTCATCGAGGACCTGCCGGCGCTCCTGGGCCGGGGACTTTCCTTGAAAGAGCTGGTCCGCGCCCTCGCGCCGGGCGGCGGAGCCTGCGTCAAAGGGCGGGGGCTTTCGGCCGCGGGACTCAAGGCCAAACTGGCCGCCGCGGGAATCAGGAACGCCGAGGTCGCCGCCGCCGCCGGCTGGCTGCGCGTCGCCAAGAAGCCCCCGAAGGGCGTCGACGAGTGGCGGCAGTGGAAGCACGACGCGGCCCGCTCGCAGACCTCCGGCGACGCGC
>CAZONU010000036.1:0-3293 GCA_964581145.1 uncultured Planctomycetia bacterium | reverse complement strand
GCTGGTGGCCTCGCCCAAGCACATTCGCTGGATCGACGGCCCGCGCCGCTCGCGGAACCACAAGGACCACCCCTGGGCGGCGGTCTCCGCGGGGGGGCGCAACTTCATCGCCTACGACGCCGCGGCGCGCTTCCACACGGTGCCCGCCGAGCGCGTGCTGGTCTGCCGCGACGCCTACAACGGCCTAGTGCTCTGGAAGCGGCCGCTGCTGCCCGCCAAGCGGCGGAGCAGCAAGCTGGCCTTCAGGCCGGCGACGCTCTGCGCGGCCGGCGACCGGGTCTACCTGGTCCTGGAGGACCTCGGCCCGCTGGTGGAGTTGGACGCGGCCACCGGCAAGACCCTGCGCTCCTTCGAGGAGCGCCCCGAGGAGGTTTTCCTCATAGAGGGCGGCATGGTCCTCAACGGCGGCGGGCCGGTGCGCATGCTGGACCTCAAGACGGGGCGGCTCCGCTGGAAGTCGAAAGTGACCTCTTCCAGGGTGATCGTCGTCGGCAAGGAGGTCTTCGCGCAGGTCGGGCCCCGGCGCAAAGAGGACACCGTGGTCTGCCTGGACCTGGCCGACGGTCGCGAGAAGTGGCGGGCAACCCACAAGGCGCTGGCCGGCGCCCGGCTGCGCTCCGGCCGCGCGGGGGTGCTGGTCTTCGCCGGCAGCGGGGAGCGAACGCTTCAAGTCATCTCCGCGAAGGACGGCAAGTACCTCTGGAAGCACAGCTACCGCGTGCCCGGCCACGGGGGCAGCTCCGCGAACATCTTCATCCTCGGCGGACTGGTCTGGATCCGCGACGCGGGCAAGACCGAGAAGGTCGGCGGCAAGAAGAAGATAGTGCGCCCCCAGGCCTGGGTGGGCTTCGACGCGATGACCGGCGAGAAGAAGAAGGTCCACAAGGCGCGCCTCGTCCAGAAGTGCTGCGTGGACGCGGCCACCGAGAAGTACCTGCTCGGCGGCATGATGGACTTCGTCGACTGGCGCACCGGGGACTACAAGCCCGACCGGGCGGTGCGCAACGTCTGCCGCTTCGGGTACCTGGTGGCCAACGGGATGGTCTACACCTTCCCCACTGACTGCTTGTGCTTCCCGATGCTGCGCGGCTCGATAGGGCTGGCTCCGCCCAAGGAGAAAGCCGCGCCGCTGGCGGTCGATAAGGCCGGCCGCCTCCAGCGCGGTCCGGCGGGGGCAGGCGCGGGGCCGCCAGCCGGCGCGGAAGACTGGCCCCTTTACCGCAAGGACCCCGGGCGGGGCGGGAGCACCGCGACGAAGGTGCCGGCTGCCCTCAGGAAGCTGTGGTCCGCCGAGGTTGGCGGCAAGCTCAGCCCGCCGACGGTCGCCGCCGGAAAGGTCTTCGTCGCCTCGATGGACGCGCACCGGGTCAGCGCCGTCAACGCCGCTGACGGCAAGCCGCTCTGGAGCTACACCGCCGGCGGGCGCATCGACGGGCCGCCCAGCTATTACCGGGGGCTGGCGATCTTCGGCTGCCGCGACGGGTGGGTTTACTGCCTTAACGCGTCGAGCGGAAAGCTGGTCTGGCGCTTCCGGGCCGCGCCGGCCGACAGGCGCTTGATCGCCTACGGCCAGCCGGAGTCGACCTGGCCGGTAACTGCCAGCGTGCTCCTCGACGGGGGCAAGGCCTACTTCTCCGCCGGACGGCACACTGGCCTCGACGGGGGGATATTCCTGTACGCGCTGGACGCCGCAAACGGCCGGGTCCTCTGGGAAAGCAAGCCCCAGTACAAGAGCTTCGCCGACATCCTGGTCAAGGCCGGCCCGCATCTCTTCATGTCCGCGGTCAAGATCGACCCCAAGACCGGCGCCAATCCCCGGACCAGCTCGAGCCGCGACAGCTTCTTCCTGGCCGGGCGAAGCAGCAGCTTCGAGGACAGCACCTACGCCTGGCGGACCCAGTGGGTCTATCGCCACCGGGCGACAGGCTCGCTGCTGGTCTTCGACGAGAAGCGGGTCTTCGGCCTGAGCGTTTTCCCCGCGATCAGGGGCAACATGAAGTACTCCTGGAGCCGTCCCGGCAAGGGCGACTACAAGCTGTGGCTCAAGACCGGCGGCGGCAAGGCAGTCACGGAGGTCTGGAAGGTCACCGTGCCGCTCCGGCCGCAGGCCATGGTCCTGGCCGGGAACAAGGTCTTCCTCGCCGGGCCGGAGGACGCCTGGCCGGTCAAGGCCGCGGGAATTCGCTGCTACTCGGCGAAGGATGGCAAGGAGCTCGGGGTTGTAGAACTCGCCGCTCCCCCGATCTTCGACGGCATGGCCGCTGCGAACCGGCGCCTCTATGTTTCCACAAGGGACGGCAAGCTGCGCTGCTTCGGGGGCAGGTAGGGCAGCGACCCAGAAGCAGTGCGCGCCAAGTGTCAAGATAACAGCTATTTATGCCTCGGGCTGACCCAGCCTGCGCAGCTTGACTTCCTCCGGGAAGGCCCCAACATGGAAAGAAGCGCGGGAATCTGTGTAACGATAGGCATGCGGCGGAAGAGTGATGCCGGAAGGGACCCGGGCATGATCGAGAACGAGAGCTTCACTCGCCGGTGGACCAAGGCGCAGCCGATCGTGGCCAGCTACCTGAACTCGGTGGTCCCCGACTTCCATGAGGCCGAAGACCTCCTTCAGGAGGTCGCGGTGGTCCTGTTGCGGAAATTCCCTACCTACGACGGTCGGCGGCCGTTCGTAGGCTGGGCTCTGGGCGTGGCCCGGTTGGAGATGCTTTCCAGACGGCGCTCGCGGGCCAGGAGCCTGGTCAGCTACCAGCCGAGAGTTGCCGAGAGGCTCGCCGCAACTTACGAAGAAATGGCCCCGGAGCTCGAGCAACGGGAATCGGCCCTGCGAGATTGCATGAAGACACTGCAGGGCCGGGCCTTGGAGATCGTGCGGATGAGGTACCTGGATTCCCTAAAGCCGGCGGAGATCGCGGCGCGGCTGCGCATGGCTGCGGGCACCGTGCGGGTGGCCTTGAGCCGGGTGCGGTCCTCCCTGGTTCATTGCATTGAGCGTAGACTTGCTGCCGGAGGGAGATCCGCATGAGCTCCCGGCCTGACTTCATCGACGCTTGGCTCGACGGGGAATCGACTCCCGAGCAGGAGGAGCGGCTGCAAGAATGGCTGGAAGCCGATCCGGCGAACCTGCGTACCTTCGTGCGGGAGACACACACTCACAGACTGGTGCGCGAGATCGTCCTGGGAGACAACGCGCGAGCGGAACTAGACGAGTCGACTGGTGACCAGCCGTCTGAGTTGTCCAGTGCTGCAGGCATCCGCGCGGCGGCGCGGAAAAGGCGGACCAGCTCCCGGCG
>CAZONU010000035.1:9538-20053 GCA_964581145.1 uncultured Planctomycetia bacterium | reverse complement strand
GCGGGGATATTCCCCGGCGAGCAGGGCGGCCCGCACATCAACACCATCGCGGCGGTGGCGGTGGCCATGCGCACCGCGCGGACCGAGGCCTTTCAGCACCTCATGTCCCAGGTGGTCGAGAACGCCGCGGCGCTGGCCGCGGGCCTGGAGTCGCGCGGCCTCAAGCTGGCCTACGGGGGCACCGACACGCACATGGTCCTGGTGGACCTCAAGGGCCCGGCCGGGAAGGGCCGGGAAGCGCTCAGCGGGGAGATCGCCTCGCGGGTTCTGGACCTGGCCGGCATAGTCTCCAACAAGAACACCATCATCGGCGACGAGAACGCCTACCACCCCTCCGGCCTGCGCCTGGGAACCACCTGGCTGACCCAGCGCGGGCTGGGAACCGAAGACATGGACGCGGTCGCCGAAATCGTCGCCGAGGTGCTGGAGGGCATTCAGCCTTTCCACTATGCAGGCACCAAGAACCCTATCGGCCGCGGCAAGCTGGACCGCGAGCTGCTGGCCTCGGCCCGCGCCCGGGTGAAGAAGCTGGTCAAGAAGTGCGCGCCTTACCCGGCGGCCAAGCCCGCGCCGGCCCCCCGGGGGGACTTCATCGAGCTGGTCGGCGAGCGCGCCCACCTGATGCTCCAGGAGGCGGGCACCGCCAACGTCATGGAGGTCGCGCCCGGAAAGAGCACCGTCACCCAGTTCATCGGGCCCGAGGGCGTGCCCCTGGCGGTGGCCGTCGCCGCGAACGCCGGGAAAGACCGCTGGCTGCTGGCCGGCGGCGGGGAACTTGGTGACCTTTACGACTACCTCTGCGACCTCTCCGACGGGTACGTCTTGTTCGATCACGACCAGGACATCTACTCCAAGGTCGCCGGGCCGGTGCGGATACGGAGAGCCGGAGCCGGGGCCCTGAAGGGCCTGCCCAAGGGCGCCGCCGCCGCCCTGCGCGACGCGGCCAAGAACTCCCCGCTGGTCCGAGAGGCCCAGGTCGTGCCGGAGAAGCCTTATTTCGCGGGGGTCCGCCGCGCCCGGGAGAAGGCCGGAGAGCCCCCCCGGCGCCGCGCCTACAAGTGGGCGCCGGAGGAGATCGCCCCCCGGCCGACCTCTCTTTACGAGGAGCACCTCAAGGTCAAGGGCGCGCGCATGGTGCCCTTCGCCGGCTGGAAGATGCCGGTCTGGTACACCTCCATCAGCGAGGAGCACCGCGCGGTCCGCGAGCGGGCCGGCATCTTCGACGTCTCGCACATGGGGGTGCAGGACGTCCGCGGCCCGGGGGCCTGCCGCTTCCTGGACCTGGTCACCACCAACTACGTCCCGCGCATCGAGCCGGGCACGGCGGCCTACTCGTACCTGCTGGCGCCGGACGGGCTGGCCATCGACGATATCCTGGTCTACTGCCTGGGCCGTGAGCACTACATGCTGATCGTCAACGCGGTCAACGCCGAGAGGGACTTCGCCTGGCTGCAGGCGCTGTCGGCCGACCCGGGCCGCTGGGCGCTCGACGACCTCGATCCCTGGCCCAAGCTGGACGCCGACGCCGCGGTCCGCGACCTCCGGGCCGAGAGCTCCGGCGACGACCGCCGCGTGGACGTCGCGGTCCAGGGCCCGCGCTCGCTCGAAGTTCTCAAGAAGCTGGCCGACGGCGCCGCCGACCGCCTCAAGATCCGCAACCTGCAGCGCAACGAGCTGGTCCCGGTGAGCCTGGCCGGGCGGCCCGCCTACGTCGCACACACCGGCTACACCGGCGAGCAGGTCGGGTACGAGGTCTACATCCACCCCGAGTGGGCGCCGGCGCTGTGGAATGCGGTGCTCGGCGAGGGCGTCACCCCCTGCGGGCTGGGCGCGCGCGACTCGCTGCGCACCGAGGCGGGCTTCCCGCTCTACGGGCACGAGCTGGCCGGCAAGCTGGGCATCAGCCCGGCGGGCGCCGGCTACGGCGCGTTCGTCAAGCTGCACAAGCCCTTTTTTGCGGGAAGAAGCAGCTACCTCGCGCGCGAGGAAGGGCGCGGGAGCGAGGTAGTCCGCTTCCGGCTGCTGGAAACCGGCGCGCGGATGATCCACCCCGGCGACCCGGTGGCCTCGGCCCGCGGCGAGTTCATCGGCGAGGTGACCAGCGCGGCGCTCTGCGGCGAGCGCCAGGTGGGCATGGCCTACGTGCTCTCTCGCGCGGCGCAGGAGGGCGCCCGGCTGGCCGTTTACCCGCTGCCCCGCGGCAAGAAGGGCGCGCCCGAGGAGAAGCCCCGGGACAAGGCCGCCCTCGGTGACAAGACCGTGCTCCCCGAGTACGCCGTCGTCCTGCCGCGCTTCCGCGATCCGGAGGACGAGCCGGCCGAAGGGGACTAATGTCCCAGACCGCCGAGAGAAACCTGGTCCGCGAGCTGGCCCGGCAGGTAGCGGAGTTCGCGAACAGCTCGGAGATGGAGGCCGTCCGGGGACGCTGGCGCGACGTCAACGCGCTGCGCCGGCCGGACCGCGCGCCGGTCTGGTGCCGCCCGGTGGGCGCCTGGCGGGAGATCCTGCCCGAAGGGTCTCTCACCTGCCAGGACCCCTGGCTGCGCGGCATTGAGCGCGAGTTTCGGAAGATTCTCCACAAGAGAGACATCGGCGACGACACGCCCGTAGAGCCGTGCTCCGAGGTCCGCGCGGTTCTTGACGTTGAACCCGCCAACACCTGGGGCCTGGAGGTCGGCCGCCACAGCGCGGGCGCGACCGGCGGGGCCTGGGGCTACGACCCCCCGCTCAAGACCGGGGCCGACTTCGAGAGGCTGCGCCTCCCGCGCTTCAGCTACAACCAAGCCAAGACCGCAGAAAAGCTGGAACGCGCCGGCGAACTGCTCGGCGACGTCCTGCCGGTGAAGCTGGTCTGCGGCGCGCCGCTGGGCGCCACGCTGGGCACCGACGCGGCCGAGCTCCGCGGGCTCGAACAGATGATGATGGACATGATCGCCGAACCCGAGCTGGCCCACCGGCTGATGGCCCACCTGCGCGACGCGACGCTGGCCTTTATGAACGTCGCCGAGTCGGCGGGGCTGGCGGTCCCCAACAACACCGGGCCGATGACCACCAGCGACCCGATAGGTTCCGCGCCCGAGGACGGAGGCCGTTCCTTCGCCAACTGCTGGTGCATGGCCAACAGCCAGGAGTTCGACCAGGTCTCGCCGGCGATGTGGGAGGAGTTCTGCCTGGCCTACCAGCAGCCCATCCTCGAACGCTACGGCCTGGTGGCCTACGGCTGCTGCGAGGATCTCACCCGCAAGATCGACGGGGTGCTCTCGATCCCCAACCTGCGCATATTCGTGTGCAGCGCCTGGACGGACCTGGACGTCGTCCTGGAAAAGGTCAGCGCCGATTACTGCATCATGTGGCGGCAGAAGGCCAGCGACGTGGTCTTCCCCGACGACTTGGCCGTGATAAAACAGGACCTGGACGAGGGTGCCCGCCGGCTCAAGGGCCGGAGCTATCAGGTCGTCCTGCGCGAATTGGAGACCCTCTCCGGCCACCCGGACCGCCTGCACGTCTGGACCGAGCTGGCCAAAGATGCCGCAGCCAAGTACGCCTGACCAGCCGCGCGCGCTCCCAGCCCAGCCCTTCACTTCCGAATCGAACGGTGTATACTGTGGCGAACAAGCCGGGAAGCAGCTTGAGGAGGTCGCCGTGAACATGACCCGGGACGAGCTCAGGGCCATGAACTTTCAAAACCCGGAGAACATCCCCGTGAGCGTGGGCATACTGGCCGCCGCCTGGATGAAGCACCGCGAGGCGCTCGACGAGCTGGTTGCCGCCCACCCGACCATCTTCGGGGAGAGGAAAGTCGGCGAAAGGGACTACGACGAGGTCCCCCGGGCCAGCTACCGCGAGGGGCAGTGGGTCGACGGCTGGGGATGCGTCTGGAGCAACCTGCAGCACGGGATGGAAGCCATGGTCACCGGCCACCCGCTGCCCGGGCGCGAGGACGTGCGCCGCCTCAAAGCTCCGGAGGAGGACATCGGCCTGCCCCACGGGTTCATGTACCTGCGGCTGGCCGACCTGCGCGGCTTCGAGGAGGTCATGGTCGACTTCGCCGAGGAGCCCCCCGAGCTGCAGATGCTCATAGACGTGGTGCTGGAGTACAACCTGCGCCAGCTGGAGGAGAAGCTGGCCGCGGCCGGGGAACCCGGGATGCTCTCTTTCGGAGACGACCTGGGCATCCAGAACAGCCTGCCGATCAGCCCGGAGAAGTGGCGCAAGTACCTCAAGCCCTGCTACGCGGCGCTCTACGGCCCCTGCCGCGAGGCGGGGCACTGGGTCTACATGCACACCGACGGCCACGTCTACGAGATCATCCCCGACCTGGTGGAGTGCGGCGTGAACGTCATCAACCCCCAGATACGGGCCAACGGCCTGGACAACCTGGTCCGGGTCTGCAAGGGAAAGGTCTGCGTGGACCTGGACCTCGACCGCCAGCTGTTCCCCTTCACGACGCCGGCCGGGATCGACGAGCACGTCCACGAGGCGGTCGAGCGGCTCGGCGCCCCGGAGGGCGGCCTGTGGCTCAAGGCCGAGATCGACCAGGGCGTGCCCCTGGAGAACGTCGCGGCCATCTTCGACGCGCTGGAGAAGTACCGCGGGCATTTCCAGAAGGGAGAACCCTCGTCGGCCGGCGGCGCTCAGCAGCCGGCGCCCGGCGCCGCCCGGTAAGCGGACGGCGGCTGGCCGGTCACCTTGTTTCTCCCCCGGCTCCGGGGTATTGTAGTTCAGCGGCGGCTCCGGGCAAAGCCCGCCGGGAGGGGCGAAATGGCCAAGATACCCGTGATCCTGGACACCGACATCGGTAGCGACATCGACGACACCTGGGCGCTGGCCTTTCTGCTCCGCTCGCCGGAGCTGGACCTCAAGCTGGTCACCACCGCCACGCCCGACGCCGCCTACCGGGCCAGGATCGCCGCCAAGCTGCTGGAAAGCTGCGGCCGGGCGGACGTCGCCGTGGGCATCGGCCGGGGGGGCAAGTCTCAGGTCGCCACCCAGGAGGCCTGGGTCGCCGGCTACGACCTCGCCAGGTATCCCGGGACGGTGCACCAGGACGGCGTCGGCGCGATCATAGAAACCATCATGACCTCCCCGGAGCCGGTCACGCTGGCGGCCATCGGCCCGCTGCCCAACGTGGCCGCGGCGCTCGCGCGCGAGCCGGACATCGCCGGGAAAGCCCGCTTCGTGGGCATGCAGGGCAGCATCGCCTGGAGCCATCACGGCGACGGCTCGCCGAGGGCCGAGTGGAACGTGAAGTGCGACCCTCTCTCATGTCAGAGAGTATTCGCCGCGCCCTGGGACAAGACCATAACTCCCCTCGACACCTGCGGGCGGGTCAGGCTCACCGAGGACAAGTACCGCAGGGTGGCGGAATCCGAGGACCCGCTGGCCCGCATGGTGATCGAGAACTACCGGGCCTGGAAGCAGGGCGACCGCGGCAAGGAGTGGACCGGCGGCAGCTCGGTCCTCTTCGACACCGTGGCCGTTTACCTGTGCTTCACCGACGCGCTCCTGGAGATGAAGCAACAGGGTGTCCGCGTTGACGACGAGGGCTTTACGCGCGTCGAGGAGGGCGCCCCGGAAGTCAACTGCGCGCTGGCCTGGAAGGACCTGGGCGCCTTCGAAGACCTGTTGGTCGCGCGCCTCACGGAGAAGGGGCAAGCGTGAACGACCGCGAGCGTTTCGACGCGATAATGGACTACGGCTCCTTCGACCGGGTGCCCTGCTGGTACTTCGGGACCTGGAAGGAGACCCGCGAGCGCTGGCGGGCCGAGGGCTGGCCCGAGGGCCAGCCGGTCGAGAAAGCCGCCGGCCTGGACCCCGACTGGGAAGACGGCATGTGGAACGTCCACGGCCTGGCCGACAACAAGCCCTCGCCCACCGGCCGGGAGTCGCGCGTCATCGAGGAGACCGCGGACTACCGCGTGGTCGAGCACGGCGACGGCAGCGTGGTCAAGGAGAGCCTGGCCGGCAGCAGCATCCCGCAGACCATCCGCCACCAGCTGGAGCCCACCCGCGAGTCATGGGAAGTCTTCAAGAAGCGCCTGGACCCCTCAAAACCCGGCCGGCGGCCGGTCGCCTGGCGCGAGAAGGCCCGGGAACTCGAAAAGCGCGAACGAATGACCTGCTTCCTGGGCGGCTCGCTCTACGGCTGGCCCCGCGCCTGGATGGGCATGGAGAACGTCTCCGTGCCGATGTACGATGACCCAACGCTCTTCGAGGAGATCGTCGCCCACATCGCCGACTTTTTCATCGAAGTGAACGGCCCGGTGCTCGACGAGGTCGGCTTCGAGTTCGCCTACTTCTTCGAGGACTGCTGCTTCAAGAACGGCCCGATGTTCTCGCCGGAAGTTTACAGGAAGCACCTGCACCCGCACTACCGGCGCATGGTCGACTTCTACCGCTCGAAGGGCGTGAAGCACATGCTCGTCGACTCCGACGGCAAGGTCGACGCGCTGGTGGGCTGCTGGCTGGAGTCGGGCATCGACATCCTCTTCCCCATCGAGGTCGGCACCTGGAAGGCCGACCCGGTCGAGTTCCGCCGCGAGTACGGGCGCGACCTGCGCATGGTGGGCGGGGTGGACAAGCACGTAATTCCGAAAGGCGAAAGCGCGATCCGCGAACACCTCGCCCCGCTGGCCGAGCTGGCCACCGAGGGCGGCTTCGTCCCCCTGCCCGATCATCGCATTCCGCCACATGCTTCGCTGGACCAGTTTCGGACCTACGTGCGGGTCTTCCGGGAGATGTTCGGGGAGGAGGCCGTGGCCGCCGCGCGGGAGAAGCGCTAGAGCGCCTCGACCATCTCGACCATCTTCTCGTAGTTGCGCAGGGTCAGTTCCGGGAGATCCCGGCCGTAGGGACAGGCGGTGGGCATGAGCACGAAGCCGCGGCCCTCTCCCGCGGTGCCCTCGCGCAGGGCGGTCTCGACCTTTCTGGCGAATTCCTCGGTGGGCAGGGTCTCGATGTCGGAAACCTCTATGTTCCCGAAGAGGGTCATCTGCTTCCCGTACTTCTCGCGCACGTAGGCCAGAGTGACGTCCCCCTGCCCCGGCGGCTCAATGGGGTCGAGGCCGGTGCAGCCGGTGGCGGCGATGTGATCGAGAATGTCCTTCAGGCGCCCGTGGGAGTGAATCCGCGCGAAGCCCCCGTGGCGCTGCACGGCCTCGACCAGCGGGGTGTCGTAGCGGGTGACGTACTCGGCGAAGAGGTGCGGCGGCAGGTAGGGCGGCGAGGCGTACTCCGGGCCCACCACGCGCCAGAGCCTGCCGGGCAGCGCCGCGCTGATGGCCTCGTACTGGGGCAGCATCAGCCGCGAGACTTTCTCCAGCGCGCGGTGCATGAGGTCCGGACGGGTCAGGGCCACCACCGTGAACTCGCCCATCTCGAAGAGCGGCGCGATCCGGCACAAAGGGTCGGCCCGGTCGATGAGCACGATGCCGTCCTCGCCCACGGCTTCCTCGGCGTCGAGCACAGGTTTGATGTCGGGCGTGCCGCTGAATTCCGCCTGGGGCAGGTCCAGCCAGGCCAGGAAGTCGTCCTCGCCTTTGAGGAAGTGCTCCAGGGTCCAGACCGTGTCCAGGTCCGGGTCGCGCCGGGTGAGCCGGGTCAAGGTGCGCCTGCCCGCGCGGACCGCCGTGCGCGTGAAGCGCCGGCCGGACTCGTCCAGCCAGGTCTCGGTGGCGGTAAGCTCGTCCATAGGGTCGGGATCGCAACCGGTGAAGCGCACCCCGCGCCGGGGGATCAGGTCGGTCCTCTCGCGGGTGAGCTCCAGCAGCGGCTTCCAGGAGGGGTGCGAGTAAATGTTGAAGGGGTCGGGGTCGGCCGGGTCCTGGTCCAGGCCGTTGATCTCGTAGAAGCACACCGGCGGGCGGTCCACCGGCTCGCCCCGCAGCGTGGCCATCAGCCGCTCGCGCCGCTCCATGTCGGGTTCCTCCCTGGCCGCAGTATAGCGACTCCGGCGGCCGCCTCAAGGCCGGCGGCGGCCGGGCCGATATATCCAGATGGGGAAAAATCTGCCCCCACGAGGTGCAGGGAGGACGCGGTGCACATAGTCCGGGACGAGGGCGGCAAGTTCACCTCCATTGAGCTCACTGGGGATGAAATGCGGGAGCTGCTGGCCTTCGAGGCCACCTGCGCGTGCGTGATTCCCAAGACCCGGCGCGCCTTCCTGGAAGCCACCGTGCGCAACTACCGGATTCCCGCCGAGAAGGCGATGCCGCTCGTGGAGAAGAAGGTGCTTTCCCGGGAGGATGTCTGGCGACTGCAAGTCATGAAGCGCACGGCCTCGGGGGACGAGCCCGCGCTGGAGGCCATCGGCCGGCTCCGGCGGCTGGAGGCCGAGCTCGGCCGGGACGTCCTTCAGCTTTACGTCGACCGCCGCAGGATAGCACCGGGGACGTAGGAGAAGGGACTTGGCGAAGATCAGCGTGAGGGACGACACCCTGGTTGCCGAGGGCGAGGTCGGCTACGAGCAGGCCGGCAAGTTCGCCTCGCTGTGCGACCGCTTCCTGCGCGAGCGCGCCGCGGGGAGCGCGGTCATCGACCTGAGCGGCACCCGCGAGCTGGTCAGTCCCTGCCTGGCAGCGGTCTACGAGGACTCCCGGCTGCACCGCCCGGCGGACCTGAAGATACTGGTGCCCGGGCGTCTGGCCAAGCTCTTCGAGCCCGGCCAGATCGAGGGGCTTTTCAAGGTAGAGGTCATCTGACCGTCCGGGTTGTCTACCTGATGTGGCAGGCGCCCCCGCCGCGCTTTTCGAAGTAGCGCTGGTGATGCTCCTCGGCGCGCCAGAACCTGGCTGCGGGGACGATCTCGGTGACCACCGGCTTCTGGTGGGCGCCGGATTCCCCGAGCTTCTCCTTGGAGGCGACCGCCGCGGCCTGCTGCTCCGGGGTATGGAAGAAGACCGCCGAACGGTACTGGGTGCCGACGTCCGGGCCCTGGCGATCGCGCGCGGTGGGGTTGTGGCACTCCCAGAAGACGTCCAGCAGCTGCCGGTAGCTGACCAGGGCTGAGTCGCAGGTCACCTCCACGGCCTCGGCGTGGCCGGTCCGGCCGGTGCAGACCTCCTCGTAGGTGGGGCTCTCGGTGCTGCCGCCGGTGTAGCCCACCTGGGTCGAGGTCACCCCCTTCACCTTGCGGAAGGTCTCCTCGACGCCCCAGAAGCAGCCCGCTGCGAAGGTGGCCTTTTCCATCCGGACGTCCCCTTCCCGGCGCGCGGCATTCTCGCCGGCCAAAGGCCTTGACGGCTGCGCCCCGCGGCCAAGCATACCGATGGCCCCGGCAAGGCACAAGCCCGGCACGACCGGTACTACCAGGGACTGCCATTCCGGGGACCGTTGAGGCTACTGTCCGTGAGGACCCGCTGTCTCGTCTTCTGCCGGGGGGAAGTAGGTCTGCTTTGGCCCGATCTCGTGGCCCGCCGGGATGGGTGTGCCCAGCTGATCGATGCTCCACACATCCTCGTCCAGGCGCAGGGAGTCGCGCAGGCGCTCCATGGTCCCCGGCACAAAGGGGTAGAGCATGATCATCAGCGACTTGAGCACGTAGAAGCACGAATAGAGCGCGTTGCGTCGCTCCTCTTCGGGGTGGCGATCGTCGTGGGGCTTGTACTGGGTGAAGAGACTGTTGATGGTACGGGCGTAGTTTTCAATTTCGTATAGGAGGTTGGGGTAATCGGCCCGGTCCATGGCCTTCACGTAACGGGACAGCACCCGGGTAGTCTTCTCCTCCACCTTGCCGATCAGCTCCCCCTGCGGCACCTCCCCGCCGAACTTGGAATGGGCCGCCGAGATGGGGCGCTCGAATGCGGCATTCATGGGCCCGGCCAGAAAGCGGTTGCGCTCCTTGAGCGTGTCGAAGTCGAAGTCGGACTGACCCTTGGCCAGACCCAGGAGCGCCATGTAGTAGCGGATCTGGTCGGCCGTATAGCCCATCTCGTCGAGCAGCTGGTCGCCGCTGTAGAAGTTTCCCTTGCTCTTGCTCATCTTCTCGCCGCTGACCATGAGATGGAAGCTGCTGACGATGTCGGTGAGCTGGTATTCGCCCGCGACGGGCATGCGTTGCGGGTCATCCTGGGTGCCCAGCCACAGGGCGCCCTGCATGAGCACGTAGAAGAAGACGTTGTCCTGGCCCAGGAACTGGACGACCCGCGCCTGCGGGTCGCACCAGTAGTCGCGGTAGCGATCGGGGGGCTCGCCCCGCCGGTCCAGGCAGAGCCTCGAGAAGGCGATGGGTGCGATCAGCGACTCCGTCCAGACATACAGGGTCTTGCCCGCCAAGTCGGGATCGATCTCCGGCAGGGGAATCCCCCAGGCGATATCCCGGGTGATGGACCGGTGGGCCCATTCATCGAGCAGGCGGTGGGGGAGCTGCTTGTCCCCGAGCAGCTCCCGGGCCGCCTCCAGGTCCGCCTTGTTCTGGAATTGCAGAACTACCTGCTTGCCCGGCGCGTACTTCATCTTGTGCCTGGGAAGTTCCTCCCGGAACTCCTTGTAGGCGGCCTCATGGGTATTGTCGAAGTG
>CAZONU010000035.1:2586-9528 GCA_964581145.1 uncultured Planctomycetia bacterium | reverse complement strand
ACGTCACGGGGCACGGGGTATCCGCAGCGCTCTATACCATGTACCTGAGTTCACTGTGGGAGGACAAACGCGACCTGATCGTGGATCCTTCGGTGTTCGCAGAGGCGGTGAACGACGGACTCGGAAGCCTGATGAAATACGGGGGCGCCTTCGCAGCGGCGGCTTGCGGCGTCTTCGACTTGAAACAACGCACGCTGCGTCTCGCCGGCGCCGGCAACCCGCCCCCAATCCTGATCCGCAAAGGCGGCGACTACCAACGTCTGGATTGCTCCGGACTTCCCCTGGGCTGCGTGGCGGGGGCCGACTACGATGAAACCGAGGTGGAACTCAAGAGCGGCGATTGCGTGCTGTTCTTCACCGACGGTGCGGTTGAGATCAGCGACGGAAACGGCACATACCTCGGTGATGATGGGCTTGCGCCAGGTCGAGCGCTTGCCCTGGATCCACTCGCGCAGAAGCTCGGAGGCGCTCCACATGTCCAGCCACCAGTGCACGGTCTCCTTCATGACCGGCACCGCCTCGCTGATGCGGCTGCGCGGATTGATCAACTCGGACGGATCGTGCTGGTGCCCGCAGAGGTCACACTCGTCGCTGTAGGCGTCGGGATTGCCGCACTTCTCGTTGGGGCACTGGCCGCGGACATAGCGGTCGGGCAGGAAGCGCTCCATCTCGGGGTCGTACCACTGCCGGCTGGTCCGCTTCCGGAGCAAGCCGTTCTTATGGAGCCTGGTCAGGAAGTCCTGACAGACTTCCGTGTTGATGGGGAAGCAGTCGGGCTGACTGGTGCCCGTGTAGATGTCCAGGCCGATGCTGTAGCGCTTCATGGTTCGGGTCTGCTGGTCGTGGATCTCATCTATGAATTCGCGGATCGGCCTGCCGGCCTGCACGGCGGCCAGCTCGCTGGTGGAGCCGTGATCGTCACTGCCGCAGACGTAGAGCACCTTGTCGCGGCCGATCACCATGCCCATGTACCGGGCGTAGATGTCAGCGGGCAGATGGGCGCCGGCCAGATGCCCCAGGTGGAGGGGGCCGTTGGCATAGGGCATGCCCGCGGTGACCACCATGCGGGAGGGCCGCTTGACCCGGGCCAGAATGGAGGGGACATCGAACTTGGGCTTCATTGAGACCGGGTTCTCCTTGTGTTGGGTGTTCGTCTCCTAACCAGAGGTCCTAACACCATAGCAGGCAGACGCTGGAGAGCAAGGGTATAAGAGTCTATCTCAGTAGGTGGTCGGGGCGACTGGATTCGATGTGGAGTCCAGGGAGGGACGGAGCAGGCGCATCGGCGAAGCCGACTGCGCCCCGAAGGGCGGGTGCAGGGAAGCACCCGCAACCTGCGGCCTCAATTCATGTGCTGGTTCGAAGCTGCCCCAAACCAACGGGCCGCCGACTTGCGGTCAGCGGCCCGGTGTCCTCGGCTGGTCGGGGTAACTGGCCTAAGTTTGAACGGTCGCCTACGGTGTTGGCCGGTTGCATGGGCGACTTCATGGCGTCCTGCAGCGCTCATCTGGCGAGCGTTGTGGAGCTGGGGCGTGAGCGCGGCAACCGGCGTCAGTCGCGAGGCTTGGATCGTCCACCGCGGGGCTTGGATGAGGTGCCCTTCGGCCGGGTTCTGCTCGGTCCGTAGAACTTGTCCTTAGCGATAGCCCGCCACTCTTCGCGCCGCTCTTTCAGTCCCGGCGTGCTGTCGCGGCCGTAGGTCAGTTCGTCCAGAAAGTCCGCGACTTCGGACATCTTTCCGCCGATGATCGTCGCGGCGCCCGGTTGGGCCGGATGCCCCTCCATCTGCCAGTGAAACCGGTGAATCAGGGTGTCGATCAGGATCATCTTCTCCTGGTACGTCTTCGCCCGCGGGTAGTCTCTGGCGAACTCCTGGCAGGGCACGAGCATGCCGGCACAGCCGAGATGCTTGCCGTGAAATGTCTTGTGGTAATCCGCCCACGGGAGCTCCCAATCGCAGTTGGCGCACTTCAGCACGTCAGAACTGCGTTGGCGACGACGTCGCATGTCACATTCGATGAGCGTGCCGCACTCCGGACACTTGACTCTGCCGCGCTGGGCCTCCGACACAGCGAGACAGCTCTCCACCCGCAGCAGCAGGCCGAGGCCGATGTCATCCACGAGCACTTCGTCCCGAAGACCCTTCGCGTCACTGATGTAGAGCTGCCGGATCTTGTGCCGGGACACCCGCGGGTTCCAGCTTGGCCTAGTGTTCTTCATCACCAACGCATCATACGAAATACATGGGCGCGAATCAAAGGTGCGACTGCATCTGACGGCTCAAAGGAAGTGGTCGGGGCGACTGGATTCGATGTGGAGTCCAGGGAGGGACGGAGCAGGCGCATCGGCGAAGCCGACTGCGCCCCGAAGGGCGGGTGCAAGGAAGCACCCGCAACCTGCGACCTCAATTCACGTGCTGGTTCGAAGCTGCCCCAAATGAAAAGCCCCGGCACAAGCAGCGGGGCTTCAGTGTCTTGGCTGGTCGGGGCGACTGGCGCTCGTTCGAACCGCGCCCCCGTACCATAGCGCCGTATATCTCCTGCTTCAGCGGACCGCCAGTACCATCGCTTGCCATAGCGCGGCGGATTCTGGAGAGGAGCGCGTAGTTCCCGGCGCTCAGCAGGCCGAGCGGGCTCACCGGGCTCATCGGGCTCACGGCCGGGCTCACGCGGGCTCATTGACGGGCTCACCGGGGCTCATGAGCCCGGTGAACCGGAGGGCCTCAGCCGGGGTACTCAGTGCGAGCGCTTCAAAGTGATCAGGGCTCTGGCAGTCCTCAGCCCTGGGGAACTCGGGGAGGCGGGGAAGGAGCGGGGGTGTACCTATCAACGCCGATGCAGGATCCTGACCTGAGGCAGTTCTTGCTTGAGCACTTCGGGCGTGAGGATCACCCAGCTGGCCGGAGCCTCTGGCTTTTTGTGCCAGGGCGTGGCCACGCGGATTACCAAGCTCTGTCCGTCACGCAGCCACGTGACGCATGTCGTTTCCCGCTCGGCAAGTGCGGGCGTCAGCGCTGGTCCATGCTTGGTCTGCTTCTTCTCCATGCGCAGCAGTTCGCAGTGCGCCACGCGGAGTCTCATGCTGATGTCCGACCCGTCGGCGCTCATCACCGGGACCACCTCCAGCACGAACCCCGTGCGGTAGCGGGAGGTGACGGCCTTTCCTTCCTGGTCATAGCCGGCAACGTACGTCTTCACCTCGTCGGTCAACGCCATCACCGCTGGGTCGCCGTTGAGTATGACAAGCTGCGGCAGCTTGTGCAGCCCCTTGGCTCCCGCCAGTCGGTCGATGAGATTCTTGGCCTCGTTTGCCGAAAGGCGGGCACATCCTTCCCCATCGAGCTTCTTGCCGAAGGTCGCCAGTCCCCGGCCCACTTCGGGGTCCGATATCCGGTAGCCCTCAAGATGAAGCTGGCGCGCCTGCCTCGCCCGGATGCCATTGAGCAGGGCGTGCAGCTTCCTGTGGAACTCCGGGGTATGCTTCACTGACAGCTCTCGCTTGGTCAGCACGATGTCACCTTCCGACCATGAGCCCGACGGGGCCAGCTCAAGTATCTTCCCGAGCAGCTCTTCGTCAGTCACGGCGCAACTGGCCACGTAGTCCCCCGCCGGTCTCGTTCCCTCGTGAAGCACCCCAAGTGCATAGGGCTTGGCCATTCGGGGCTCTCTGGCGATGTTACTGACATCGTACATGACAAACTCGACCTTCGACGATGCATCCACAGGCGCGCCAGCCTTGCAGCCGCTGACTGCACACACGGCAAGCAGTGCAGCCGGCGCCAAGAGAGCAGTCTTCACGCCTGTCTTAGCCATGAGAATGTTCCTCCTCGGAGAACAAGAAAGCTGGCCAAGGAAGGGGGGGGCGGTCATGCGCTGGCATCCTCCTGGCAACTGCGCCGCGCCCGGGTGTCTGACGGTCTTGTACCGCTGAGAACTGCCGAGGGCATTCTAGCGCTTCGCCGGTTCAGAGCAAGACACCTAACTGGATTTGAACCGCGTATCCGATCACTGGACGTGGTATCACCAGAGATGTCTCCTGGCGAAGGCGTGGCCCGATCCCGATTTCAGATACTTCTCGAAACGCTCGGCTTTCAGATCGTCCTCGAACCGGATGACGACCATGGGCTTCCACGGCCGGAACTTGGCCGTATGCGGCGACTGCCCGGCGTTGTGTTCCGCGAGGCGTCGCTCGAAGTCCGCCGTGATGCCAACGTAGCGTTCTTGGGGACTGGAAAGACTTTGGAGGAGATAGACGTATCTCATGAGGTTGCCCTGCTTCGCCCTACGCAAGCTGCGGGCTACGCAGGGCGACCATCCTCCATAGCTCGCCCTCGGCGAGCGACGGAGGATGGTCGGGGCGACTGGATTCGAACCAGCGACCTCTTGAACCCCATTCAAGCGCTCTAGCCATGCTGAGCTACGCCCCGAACGCACTTGATTCTACGTCCCCCGGGCGCTATCGTCAAGCCCACGGTGGCGGCAAGCGGGAAATAACCCGCTTTTTTTCGTGTACGGAAACGCCCCACCTTCGTTACGTACTGCCGGGGAAGCCATGAGCGAGGCAGAGCGCCAGAACCAGCCGGATCCGGCCGCTTCCGCGCCCCGGGACCTGCGCGGGCCGGGGGAAGGGCCCACCGATGCCCGCTCCCGGACCTACGGGGCGCGCCGGCGCTCGTGGATCAGGATCCATGGCCGCGACGACCGCTTCCTGATCTTCATCGGGGTGCTGATCCTGGTCGGCACGCTCTTCCTGGTGGCCTACAAGGTGATCGAGGGCTGGCGCAAAGGGCCGGACCATCCCCCCGTGCCTTTGGCCGAACTCTTCTACGGGGCCGCCGAGGAAGTCGCCCCCGGGGTGGTCCGCGCCGAGTACGACTACAAGATCAACCCCAGGATCCGCTTCCTGCGCGAGGCCTGCCCGCAGATCGGCGACTGGCAGATCACCGGCACGGTGGCCAACGACGGCATCCTGGTCAGCGGGGACAACCGCTACCGGCCCTTCTTCACCGGGGACGACCTCTCCCTGGAGTGCGACGCCGCCCTGATATTCGGCTCCCAGATAGTCATCGGCTTCCGCGACATCCACGACGGCGAGGAGGGCAGCTACTACCAGCTCGAGCTGAACGCCTCGCGCGGCCAGGACTGGCCGGCCACCGCGCAGATCTCCGAGTGGCGCGAGGGCGGCCGGGTGCGCAGCAGCGAGCTGGCCACCCTCAAGGACCTGAAGGCCCGCCGGAACCCCCCGCTCTTCTACCGGGTGAAGTTCGAGCTCTCCGGCGGGACGCTCCGCGGCTGCTTCGGCCCCGCGGGCCAGAAGCCCCGGGAGGTCTGCCGGCTCCCCGCCGGGGACCTCACCGCCGGGATAGTCCTCCTGCGCGGCCCCGGCTCGCAGACCGCCTTCGACAACGTGGTGGTCACCGGCCGGCCCCACCAGGAGTTCGTGAGCAAGCGCACCGAGATATACTGGCTCTTCCAGGCCGACGAGCCGCGCGGCGGGAAAAAGAAGGCCGTCCGGCCCCCCCGGCCCCCCGAGAGCGAGACGGCCCCCCCCGCCAAGAGCTAAGTCGATCCGCAGAAGTTCTCAAGGAATGCGCATGTCCGAAGGGCCGCACCGGCCCCCTCCTCTCCTTATGAAGGGGGCCGGTGCTGTTCCTTGGAGAACATGCAGGCCTCCGGCGGCCATGGGAACCGGCGGGCGGACGGAGTTGGCGCGCGAGCGAGCCGGCCGCCGCACGAGGGCGCGGCAGTGCCGAAGAGAAACAGCCGGGGGCCGCCCACAACTAGAGAGGGAGGGCGGCCCCCTGCGCCCCGCCTCCGGGGGCTGGAGCCCCGAGGCCGGGGGAGCAGCTTCGGCCTCAGAACTTCTGCGGACCGACTTAGAACTCCCTTCTGTCCTGAGAGGGCGCATTCGGCGCTTGACAATGCCGGGAATACTTGCGTATTTGGCCAAGTTACCAAATGACGGACGGCGGAGGAATCCTCATGCGCAGCGGGAAGATCGAAAGGCGGGTGCGGGCGCTGAAGGCCCTGGCCCATCCCAGCCGGTTGGCGGCGGTCGAGGCTCTGAAGGGCGGCGAGCGCTGCGTCTGCGAACTGCGCGAGCTGGTCGGCTCGGACCTCTCCACGGTCAGCCGGCACCTCAAGCTGCTGGTCGAGGCCGGGCTGCTGGAGTCCCGGCGCGAGGGCCAGAAGATATTCTACGGCCTCAAGGCGCCCTGCATCACCGACTACCTGGAGTGCCTGGACGCGGTGCTGGCCGGCCGGGAGTGCCGGCTGGTCACGGGCAAGGCCGGGAGATAGGGCTTGACCCGGAAGCGCGAGTTGGGCGTTTTCGCGGCCTTCGCCGCGGTTTTCGCCCTGGCCTTCTGGATGCCGGTGGAGCGCCTGGGGCTGGGGGGGCCCGGGGCGGAGTCGCTGCGGCTGCTCCGCTGGTACGCGCGGGAGCACGTGCTGCTCTGCCTGGTGCCGGCGCTCTTCATCGCCGGGGCCATCGCCTGCTTCATGAACCAGGGGGCGGTGCTGCGCTACCTGGGGGCCGAGGCCAACAAGGCGCTGGCCTACGGGGTGGCCGCGACGTCCGGGGCGGTCCTGGCGGTCTGCTCCTGCACGGTGCTGCCCATCTTCGCGGGGGTTTACAAGCGCGGCGCGGGGCTGGGCCCGGCCTGCGCCTTCCTCTACTCGGGGCCGGCCATCAACGTGCTGGCCATCATCCTGACCGCGCGGGTGCTGGGCCTCGAGCTGGGCATCGCCCGGGCGGTCGGAGCCATCGTCTTCTCGGTGGTCATCGGCCTGGTCATGCACCTGGTCTTCCGCAGGGAGGAGGCCAGGCGCGCCGCCGAATCCCCCGCGCTGCCCGTCGAGGCGCCGGCCCGCCCGCTCTGGAAGAACGCGCTCTTCTTCGCGGCCATTGTCGGCGTGCTGGTCTTCGCCAACTGGGGCCGGC
>CAZONU010000035.1:0-2576 GCA_964581145.1 uncultured Planctomycetia bacterium | reverse complement strand
CAATGTACTGGCGATCATCCTCACTGCCCGAGTTCTCGGATTGGAGCTTGGCATCGCCCGCGCGGTGGGGGCCATTGTTTTCAGCGTGGTGATCGGCCTTGCTATGCATCTGATCTATCGAAGGGAGGAAGCTGAAAAGGCCGCCGGGCAGATGAATTTTTCCGAGCCTGAAGAAACTCGGCCGCTTTGGCAGAATGCCGTTTTCTTTGCAACGATGATCGGCGTGCTGGTATTCGCCAACTGGGGCCGGCCCGATGATCTCTCAGCGACTTCCTGGTACGCGACCGTTTACCGCGCGCGCTTCTGGATGGCCGGAGCCTTCCTGCTGGCGCTGGCGCTGGCGATTCCCATGTGGTTCAGGCGCGCGGAGCTCGGCGAGTGGGGCTCGTCGACCTGGGGCTTCGCCAAGCAGATACTGCCCCTCCTGGCCGCCGGCGTGCTGGCCGCCGGGCTGCTGCTGGGCTCGCCGGGCTCGGAGGACGCGGGGATGGTGCCCCGCGCCTGGGTCGAGCGGATGCTCAGCGGGAACTCGCTGGGCGCGAACGCCTTCGCCGCGGCGGCCGGCGCGCTGATGTACTTCGCGACCCTGACGGAGATCCCCATCCTGCAGGGGCTTCTCGACAAGGGCATGGGCCGGGGCCCGGCGCTGGCGCTGCTGCTGGCCGGGCCGGCGCTGTCGCTGCCCAACATGCTGGTCATCCGCAGCGTGATGGGCACCAGGAAGACGCTGGTGTTCGTGGGGCTGGTGGTGGTCATGGCCACGGTCAGCGGCATGGTCTTCGGGCATTTCTTCGGATAGGAGGTTGGCGATGAAACTCCAGATACTGGGCGCCGGCTGCCCCAAGTGCAGGCAGCTGGCCGAGAACGCCGAGGCGGCCGTCAGGGAGCTGGGGATTGAATGCGAGGTCGAGAAGGTTACGGACATCAACGACATCGTGAGCTTCGGCGTGATGCTGACCCCGGCGCTGGCCGTGGACGGCGAGGTCAAGCTGTCCGGCAAGGTGGCTTCTTCCGAGGAGATAGGCAGGATGCTGACCAGTGCTCCGGGCGGAGCAAAGGAGTGAACCTGGCATGAAAACCAAGACGATTGTGAGCATCGTGCTGCTGGTCTTCGTGGCCGCCAGCGTGACATGGCTGGTGATCAAGGAGACGCGCGACGGAGAAACTGAGCAGAAACAAGGCCGCGACAAGAACGCCGCGGGCGGGGGAGAGAATACGCCCGTCGGTTTGCCTCAGGCGAAAGAAAAGGTGACCGTCTACTACTTCCACCAGACCGCGCGATGCATGACCTGCAACCGCATCGAGGCGCTGACCCGCCAGGCGGTTGAAAGCGGCTTCGCCGACCAGATCAAGGCCGGCCGGGTCGAGATCAAGGCCGTCAACGTCGAGGAACCCGGCAACAGGCACTTCGTCGATGACTACAAACTGGTCACCAAGTCGGTGGTGCTGGTTGACGGCCGGAAGCAGAAGGCCGGTCGCTGGAAGAATCTGGAGCGGGTCTGGGAGTTGGTCCGCAACGAGGAGGCCTTCGGTAAGTACGTCCAGAGCGAGGTAAAGGCCTTTCTGGCCGGGAAGTAGCGGATGGGCGCGTACCTGCTGGGAGCCGGCTCGGCCCTCTGGCTGGGAATTCTGACCTCGGTCAGCCCCTGCCCGCTGGCCACCAACATCGCGGCGGTCTCCTTCATCGGCCGCCGGGTGGACAGCACCCGGGGGGTGCTTTTTTCGGGGCTGCTCTATACTCTCGGCCGGTTGCTGGTCTACCTCGTCCTCGGCGCGCTGCTGGTCGCCGGCCTGCTCTCCGCGCCGGGAATATCCAATTTCCTGCAGAGTTACATGAACAGGCTGCTGGGTCCGGTGCTGATCGTGACCGGGATGCTCCTCTTGGAACTGCTCAGCTTCGGGACCTCCGGGTGGATATCCGGCGAGAGGGCCAAGCGCCTGGCCGAGCGCGCCGGCATCTGGAGTTCCCTGCCGCTCGGCGCGCTCTTCGCGCTGGCCTTCTGCCCGCTGTCGGCGGGCCTTTTCTTCCTGGGGCTGGTGCCCCTGGCGGTGGAGGCCGGCTCGCCTGCTCTCTATCCCGCGCTGTTCGGCGTGGGGACGGCGCTGCCGGCCATCGGGCTGGCATTCGTGCTGGCCTTCAGCGCCCGGTCACTGGGCAAGGTGTTCGACCGCGTGTCCCAGGTCGAGAAGTGGGCGCGCCGCGCGACCGGGGCGATCTTCATCCTGGTGGGCGTTTACATGTCGCTGCGCTTCATTTTCGGAGTCTTCTGATGAGCGAGAAATTCAGAGTCCTCTTCCTCTGCACGGGGAATTCCTGCCGCAGCCAGATGGCCGAGGGCTGGGCGCGCCATCTCAAGGCCGAGGTCATTGAGCCGCATTCCGCGGGCATCGAGAAGCACGGGCTGGACGCGCGCGCCGTGAGGGTCATGGCCGAGGCCGGGGTGGACATCAGCGCCCACCGGTCCAAGACCGTCGACGAGCTTCCCGAGCGGAACTTCGACTGCGTGGTCACGGTCTGCGGCGGCGCCGCCGAGCACTGCCCGGTCTTCCCGGCGAGGACCCGGGTCGTCCACGTC
>CAZONU010000034.1:2770-20284 GCA_964581145.1 uncultured Planctomycetia bacterium | reverse complement strand
GAGTACTCATGACCGGGATAGACCTCGTGAAAGCCGCCGGCGGCCTTCTCCCAGCGGGTGTCGAAGCACTGCAGGCTCTTGAGGAATCTCGCGCCCTCGGCGACGGCGTTTTCGTAGAGGTGCTTGTCGAGCACCGGGGCCTTCTTGAGCTCTATCAGGCCGCAGAGGTAGAGCCCGGTGAGCCACACCCCGGCGGGCTTGCGGTAGTCGCGCGCGGGGCAGGTTTTCTCCAGAAAGCGCCCGCGGTCGGCGCTGTCGGGCACGTGGTAACCGCCCCAGGGCCGCTCGGGGGTGTTCTGGCAGTTGACCAGCCAGTAGCCGGCCAGGCGCGCGGCCTCCAGGAACTCGGCCTTCTCGGAGTCGCTGAGCTTGAGGTCGTACATCAGACTTTCATCCTTTCTTGGCGGCCTACTCCCACTTGACCTTGCTGACGTCCGGGCGCATCACCGCCACGCCGCGGCTGGCGTTGCCCATGTTGACCAGCACGCCGTACTTGGCGGAGTAGACCAGCTGCGCGTAGGGCCCGGCGAAGCCGATCCTGCCGTCGCTCTCGACCGGCAGCTCGGCCCAGGTGTTGCTCTCCAGCGAGTAGACCCACTGCTGGGAGCGGTTGATGATCGCGAAGGCCGCCTTCTGGCCGTCGAGGTAGACGACGGTGCCGGGTCCGCCCGGCGGCTGCTTCCGGGGCTTGAGGTCCTTGAAGGTGTTGGTCTTGATGTCGTAGACCCAGGTGCCCTGGCGCTCGGTCTTGCCCTTCCTGCCGACGTACTCGTAGAAGAGCACCTGGTTCCGGTCGGGCATGAAGCAGAAGGGCCGCACTTCGTAGACGTGCCCGGGGTGCGGGGCCGGCACCTTCCTGATGGTCAGCTTGTTGGTGTAGATGTCCAGCGAGTTGAAGTAGAGCTCGTTCCTGAAGAAGCGCCCGTCGTAGGGCTCCAGCGTGCCCCCGAAGCCGATCACCCGGCCGTCGGGTGCCGCCATGTGGGTGGAGCCCCAGGTCCCGGGGACCTTGGCGTCCTTCTCGACCTTCACGGCGAGCTGGCGCCAGACCCCGCCGCGGTCCAGGTCGTAGAAGTGGCAGTAGCGCGTTCCCGGGAGCTTGGCGCTCTTGGCCCCCCAGCGCCGGCTGGAGGCCCCGGTAGACGTGTACATGCGGCCGTCGAGGGCCACGTAGCTGTTGCGCATGTGGTGAGCGTTGCTGCCCCCGCGGAGCCCCATGCAGCAGCCGCCCCAGCCCACCGGCGGCACCCAGTCGTTGGTGTCCCCCGCGGCGAAGGACCACTTGCCCGCGCCGGGGTTGAAGATGGCCACGTCGTTGACCTGGTACGTCGAGTGCCCCCCGCCGAAGTAGTAGGCCTGCCCGCGAAGGGCATCGCAGGCGGAGTTGCCCCAGTCGCGGGTGTCGGCGTCGCGCTGGGGGCGGGCGTGCACCCACTTGTTGGCGGGCAGTTTCTTGAGCCTGGCGGTCCAGGCGGCCTCGTCCGGCGGCGCGGCGTGGGGCTTCGGCGGAGGGGGCGGCTTCCACGCGGGAAGCGGCTTCTTCTCCATTCTGCTCACGTCCAGGCGCAGCACGCGGGTCTCCTGGCCCTTGAGGCACTGCGGCCAGGTGTGGACGTCCACCTGGGTGAGGACCAGCAGTTTGCTCTTCTCGTCGAGGCCGACGCCCCACCAGTAGCCGGTTTTGCCCTCCCAGGGCTGGACGTGCAGCCGGTACCACTCCCGCTTGGCCACGTCCAGGCCGTAGATGGTGATGAACTTCTTCTTGTCGTAGCCGCCGCAGCGCACCACCTTGAGGAGCATCCCCGAGGCCGGGTCGCGGGCCACGTTGGTGAAGCGTCCCGGGTCCGGCGGGCGGCCTTTGGTTTTCAACTCGCGCCACTGGCGCGTTTTCACGTCGTAGAGCCAGGTGTCATTGAGCCCCGGCGGCGTGGGGTTGCGGCCCATGCGCTTGAGGTCGGTGCGCACCAGGCCGTCGAAGCCGCCGTGCATGACGAGGACCTTGTTGACCGGATCGTAGATCATCGGCGCCCCGCAGCGCGCGGGGGGCTCGACGCGCAGGGAGCCGTCAATCACCTCCTCGTTGAGGACCCGCAGGGCGCGCCCGCAGGCGGAAACGACCTCGCGCCAGTTGTTCGCGCCAGCCGCGGCGGCGGCGGCCTCCAATTGGGCCGCGGCGATCGTCACCCCCCGCGCGGCCCCGGCAGGCACCGCCAGCGCCTTGAGATCCTTCGCCGCCTCGGCCAGCGAGTCCCGTGCCTGCGAGGTGACGATCGCCGCGATCCTGGGCAGGCCCCGGCCTCGCCGGAAGGCGTAGGCGCTGTCGGAGGTCCGGCTGACCTTGCCCATGATTGCAGAGAGCCTCTTGCGCATTGTCCGCACATTCTTGCTGCCGGAAGTGTGTCCCACTCTCTTCCACGTGTTGTCCTTGAAGCTGTAGCGCAGCGTGCCCAGGTGGCCGCTGACGCGGCCGGTTACCGGGACCATGTCCCGGTTGATCGCCCCGAAGTGCGGGAACATGACTATCTCGTCGTTGACCGGATCGTAGCAGGTGCCCACCCCGTAAACCGGCGGGCCGCCAGGATGCTCTTTGCCATCGATGACCGTCTTGGCCTTGAGGTCCTTCCACGTCTTCTTCCCGGGATCGTAGGCGGCCATCAAGCCGCGCATGGTGTAGATGACCTGCTTGCGCTTGGAGTCCCAGGTAACGCCGTTCACGATATACGATGGCGCCGGCGTGCCGCCGGGCAGCATGCCGCCTCGGCCCGAGTAGTAGACCCCCAGGCCGCGGGTGCCGCGCATCTCCGGGAGCTTCCCGGCCGGCGCGTAGTCCGAGACCCAGTCGCCCTTGGCCGGGTCGAAGGCCCGGACGTCGTTGCGGCGCGCGGACTTCACCGTGCCGATCGCCCCCCAGTGGAGAAGCTGCCCGCGCGAGGGGGCGTAGACGTGCTGGGCCCACATGTACCCGGGCGCGACCTTGACGGGCAGCCTGGTCCACTTGTTGACCGGCAGCTCGCCGGCAACTGCGGAAGCGCCAGAGACCAGGGTCAGAAGAATGCAAAGCGTTGCGCGTTTCATTATCTCACTCCCACTTGACTTTGCTGACGTCCGGGCGCATCACCCAGGTGCTTCCGGCGTAGTTGACCAGCACGCCGTGCTTGGCGACATAGTCCATCTGCGTGTAGGGGGCCTGGATGCGCATTCGTCCCTCGGCCTCCAGGGGCAGCTGAGCCCAGGCGTTCTTCTTTAAGGAGTAAGCCCACTGCTCGAACTTGCGGCCGCCGGTGTCGATCATCGCCAGGACCGCGTCCTGCTCCTGTACGTAGGCGGTCCCGCAGGCCCTGCCCTGCGGCTGCTTCGGCGGCTTGAGATCGATGAACTTGTTGGCCTTGATGTCGTAGATCCAGGTTTTGTACTCCTTCTTCCGAGGGTCGCAGTCCTGGAAGAATATCTGGTTCTTGTCCGCAAGCATGCAGAACGGCCGGCTTTCCGGCGGGCGCTTGGGCCAGGGCGCGGGGATCTTCTTGATCACGGACTTGCGCGCGTAGACGTCGTAGCTGTAGACGCTGGCGTCTTCGGTCACGTTCGAGTAGCGGTTTCTCGCCCAGAGGCGCAGGTGGTATATCTTACCGGCCGGACTCACCACGAAGGGCCGCGCGCCGCGGCTGCCCCGGCTGGGTTTGGGCAGCTTCCCCTCGACGTCGGTGGGCAGCTGCCGCCAGACGCCGCCGCGGTCCACATCATAAAACCAGGCGTGGGGCTTCTCGGGAAGCGAGACGACCTCGGTCTCCGTGAATATCCGCCCGTCGCGGGGCTTGAGCTGGCTGCCGAAGCCGGTGTTCACGAACATGCGCCCGTCGATGGCCACGTACTGGTTACGCATGTGCCCGGCGTTCGAGCTGCCCCGCGCACCCATGTGATAGCCGCCCCAGCCAACACGGGGGAGGCTGTCGTTGTGGCCGCCGGCCTGATGCACCCAGCGGTTGGCGCCCACGACGTAGACGGCCACGTCGGTGCCCTGGTACGTCGAGTGCCCGCCGCCGAAGTAGACCATCCAGCCGCGGAGCGCGTCGCAGGCGATGCTGCCCCAGTCGCGGCGGGAGGCCTCGCGCGGCGGCTTGGCGGCGATCCACTTGTTGGCCGGCAGGTTCTTGAGCCTGGCGACCCAGGCGGGGTCGTCGGGAGGGATGGCGGTGGGCCCCTCGGGCGGCGGGGCCTTCCAGAGCGGAGCCGGCTTGGAGGGCATCGATTTGGCGTCCAGCTTCATGACCCGGGTATGCTGGTCTCTGCCGGCGGTCTGGCAGACCACCAGCAGCTTCTTTTTCGCGTCCAGCCCCACTGAGTACCAGTCGGTTATCTCTCCGTCCCAGGGTCCCTCGTGCCGCTTGGCCCACTGGCGCGCGGCGGCGTCGAAGGACCAGACCGCAACCTTGCGCGGGATTCGCTTGTTGTACTTGTGGCCGCTGACGGTGACCAGCAGGGAGAGACCCGAGGCCGGGTCGTAAACCAGGTTCGGCGCCTGCCGCGCCGGCGGGCGGTTGGGCCCCGAGACGTCGGTCCACTGCCGCGTCTTCGTGTCGTATATCCAGGTGTCGTTGAGCTTTCGCTCGGAGGCGATGTGGGCCGCGCGCAGCTTGGCCCGGTCGGTTATGATGTTGGCGAGATCGGTGCGTATCCGCCCGCTGTCGCCGCCGAACATGACTATGACCTTGTTCTTCGCGTCGTAGACCATTGGGGCCACGCTGCGGATGGTCGGCTCGACGGCGAGGTTCTTCTCGAGCAGCCCCTCCAGCGCCCAGACCGCCTCCGCGCCCGCCTTCAGCGCCGCGGCCGGACTCGAACCGCCCATTCCGGCCGGGGGCATCAGTGCCGCAGCGGCATTCCTCAGCAGGAGCGCGATCCCACGGGCAATGCCGGTCTTGCCATTAAGCTTGAGCTTCGCGCACTCGGCCGCGCAGGCTTCGAGCTTCTTGCTGGCGATGTTGAGCGCTGTTTGGTCCTTCTTGCGCTTCGCAACCCAGACCGCGTCCAGCGCCGGGCTGACCTTGCCAAGGAGGTCGATGACCGCCTTCCGCGCCTTCTTCTGCTCGGCGGTGCCCAGCTCCGCGCCGACGCGCTTCCAGGTGTTGGTCTTGAAGCTGTAGCGCAGCGTGCCCAGGTGCCCGGAGATGCGCCCGGTGGCCGCGCGCAGGTCCGCGCTCTGGGCGCCGAACTGCGGGAACATGAGTATCTCGTCGTTGACGGGATCGTAACACATCCCCGCGCCGTAGACCGGCGGGCCGCCGGGGAGCTTTTTCCCATGAAGTTCAGTCGTGGCCTTCATGTCTCGCCACTTCCTCGTCGCCGGGTCGTAGGCGGCCATCAGCCCGGGCATGGAGCAGATCACCTGCTTGCGCTTGGAGTCGTAGCAGACCGCGTTGACGACATGTGCTGCGTAGGGTCGGCCGCTTGCGAGCATTCGTCCCTTGCCGGCGTAGGAGATGGCTCCGCCGCTTCCCCCGCCGACGATGCCCCAGCTCATCTTGGGGTCCGAGGGGCCGTCCGAGGCCCAGGCCAGCCTGTTCGCCTCGAAGGCGCGGACATCGTTGGCTCCCTTGATCCCCCTGGCGTGGGCCACCGCGCCCCAGTGCAGCAGCTGCCCGCGGCCGGCCGCGTAGACCAGCGCGCTGTAGCTGTAGCCGTTGGGGAACGCCGCGGGCAGCCTGGTCCACTTGTTAACCGACAGCTCGCCAGCAACTGCGGAAGCACCAAGAGGCAACGCCAGAAGAAAACCAATCGTTGCGCGCTTCATCTCATTTTCCCCAATCGAGCTTCCCGAGCTCCGGGCGCATGACCCACATGCCGCCGCCCTCGTTGTGGCGCATGATCAGGTTGTGCTTGGGGCTGGCGGCGATCTTGGTCCAGCCGGTGTGATAGCCGCCGATCGACGCCGGCCTGTAGCGCTGGCCCTTCCTGATGACCCGCTGCTGGATCTTGCTAGGGAACGCGATCCACTGGTTTCTCTTGAAGGAGTAGACCGCCTCCTGGCCCTGGAGCGGCTTCCTGCCGAAGCCGGTGAAGCAGCCCGCGAAGAGCGCGTCGTCCTTCGCGCAGTAGGCCAGCGCGGTGGGCCGGCCCGGCGGCGCGCCCTTAGGTTTCAAGTTTTTCCAGGCGCCGGTCTTGATGTCCAGCGCCCAGGTCTCGACGGGCTGGCCCTTGCCCGTCGGGCCGATGACCACCACCATGTTCTTCTTCTCGATGTAGAGGTTCCCGGCGCCCTCCCCGGCGTTCGGCTTGCCGGGACACTTGCTCGCCGAAGCCGCCACCCAGTTGTCCCTGGCGAAGTCATAGTAGTACGCCCCGGCGGCGTTCACCGACATCACCGTGTTCTTCGCGTTGTACGGGTAGCACATCCCGCCCGCGAGCTTGGGCGGACAGGGCAGCCGCCAGCGGCGGGAGAACATGTCGAACTCGAATGTGGAGGTCTTGCCCCAGCGGACCGGCTGCTTCATCCAGGCTGCGGGGCCGTAGAAGTAGGGTCCGAAACACTGGATGTTGATCAGCGCGCGCGTGCCGTTGCCGCCCAGGCCCCGCCGGGCGTGCAGGTTGTAGACCCCGCCGCGCAGGTCGACGCCCCCGGGATTGCCGCAGCCCTTGTTCCACGGCGCGATGTTGATGCGGTGACCGGGATAGCCGGTCACCCACTTGTTGGCGCCCGGGAAGTAGAGTTGGATGTCGTTGGCCTGGTGAGTGGAGTGGCCCCCGCCCCAAAGCATGACGCAGCCCAGCCGTCCGTTGAAGCCGGTCATGCCCCAGCCGTACTCGCCGGGCTCCCAGGGAGGGTCGGCGGGGACCCAGGTGTTGGCCGGCATCGACTTCCAGCGGGCCAGGACCTTGGGATCGTCCTTCGGCGGGATGAAGGGCTCGCGGTCCTCTGGCCGCGGGAACGCCCCGGTCTTCGGCGCGGGCAGCGCGCCGCCGGGAGCGAGCTTCAGCGCGAAAGCCTCTTTCCCCCCGCGTACCATCACTATCGCGTCGCCCTCCGGGACGTACTCCGCGAAGTAGGATGGCTGGCCGCGCTTGAAGGGGAAGTCTTTCAGCACGAGACTCCAGTCATCGGCCCTGGCGTCATAGGTCCAGACCTCGCGGAGCTCGTCCTTGGGGTAGGCCCAGTAGCTGGTGTAGCCGCCGGCCATCACCGCCTTCTTGAGCTTGGAGTCGTAGACCATGACGTGCATCTCGCGCGGGCGCGGCCGCGTCTTGGGGTCTTTCCTGAACCACTCGCGGCGCGTGCAGTCGTAGAGCCAGGTGTCGTTGAGGTGCTGGTAGCCGTCCGTGCCCCCGAAGACCAGGATGGACTTCTCTTCCGGCAGGTAGACCATGCGCGCAAGGGCCCGCGGGTGCGGGTGGCTCCAGAGTTCCTCGTCGCGCGCGGAGATCAAGAGTTTATAAGTCTCGAACTCCGCGCGGTAGACATCTTCGGGGCTGCCGGCAGTTTTCAACGTCTTCGCGGCCTTGTGAATCTTGGCTGAGGCGCCCTCCAGGCGCTTCTGAATATCCAGCCGGTGCTTGCCGCCCTTCGGATAGACCTTGCCTGCCAGGTTTCTTAGAGACACCGCCAGTTTCTTTATAGCCCCCGCCTGCGAGTCGACCAGCTTGTCGGCATCAGCGTCCTTGCCGTTCCTATCGAGGACTATCGCTTCGCCGGTCCTGGACATCTCCTCCTGCAAGGCGATGCGCACCGGGCGAAGGAGGTCGCGCGCATCGTAGAAATGCTTCGGGCCGATCTGCGGGCGGGTCCAGAGCCTTGTCTTGGGATCGAAGACGAAGGTCCCGAAGGTGCCGGTGACTCCCTTGTGCTTCTCCCAGTTGTCGAAGTTGTAGATGCCGCCGCCGGAGAGCAGCACTATCTGGTCGTTGACCGGGTCGTAGCACATAGAGCCCCAGGCGACCGGCGGAACGCCGGGATACTTCTTGGCGAAGAGTTCCACCTTGGCGCCGAGGTCGGTCCACTTCCCGGCCGCAGCATCGTAGCTGGCCATGAAACCGGTGGCCCCGGCGACGATCCTCTTTCTTTTGGAGTCGTAAGCGGTCATGTGGTAGAGCAGCATGTTCCGGTAGCTGGGCCGGCCGTTCTTGAGCGAGTACATCTTCATCAGCGGCTGGTCGCCGGCCATGGTCCCGCCGGCCGGAGCCAGTCCGACTCTCCAACCGCCGGTCGTGGGGTCGAAGTGCGCGGTGCCGTTGCCCCCGGCCAGGAGCATGACCACCTTCCTGGAAACCGGGTCGTAGACCGGGTTGACGTAGGAGTTGCCGGGGCTGGCGGCCAGCCGGACCCACTTGTTGGCCGGGAGCGTCTTGAGCGACGACGACGCCGGGCCCTTGGGCTCGCCGCCGGCGGCGAGCGCGCCCCACGCCAGGAACGCGAGGGCCAGAACGGACCCGGTGAACGTTCTCATCATTTGCCTCCCGCGGCCTTGGCCACCTCGGCGCAAAGCGCGAAGAGTTCGTCGTCGTTCTTTCGCCATTCGCGGTGGCCGTCGGCTCTGAGCATGTTGCCGGCGCGCCCGGTCAGCAGCGCGGCGATCCTGGCGGCGGGGCCGGCGCCGACCTTCTTGTCGTCCAGCGCCTTCTGCAGATAGATCATCGCCTCTCTTACCTGTAATCCCTCGCGGAACATCTCCGAGCGCGTGGTCGGCACGGGGCCGGCCGGTCCCGGCGCCAGGAACCAAGCCACGCTGGCGTTGAAGGAGAACTGCCCCCCGGCGGTGAGCTGGCGCCTGAGCCTGCCGCGGGAGTCGGGGAGCTTCCAAAAATCGATGCCCACCCGGCCGATGCCGTTGTGGCCGCACTGCAGCGTGATCTCGGGCTCCAGCCGGTACTCCCTGAGGCTCGAACGGTTGTAGAGCTGACAGTTCCCGCAGCCCAGGCGGGTGAAGACCAGGTTGATCCTGTCGGTGTTGGTCTTCCAGGGCATGGGATAGCTCCCGCCCTTCTGGGCGGCGTTCAGGTTCGATATGCTGGCGCCGGGCGGGAGCCAGATCCTGCCGGCGCCCCACACCCACTCTATGCAGCGCACCTTGGCGGTTTTCCGGGCCACTGTTTTCCTGTTGGGATGCCCGGAGAAGAGCCAGCCCTTCTCCGGCCAGATCTCCTTGAAGGTCTTCGCCTCCGGGAGGGTCGGGCCGGAGTCAGACGCCGTTCCGATGAGCGCAACGTCCCACCAGCCGCGTTTCTCGAGGCGCTTCCTGACCTCGGCGAGCAACGGCTTCCAGAAGGCCACGCCGGTGGGGGGGCCGTAGGCCGGCTGGCTCATGGGCTCGACCTTGCCGGTGGCCGGGTCCAGCCGGCTCACCTTGATGGGGTTGGTGCCGTCCTTGGGCCTCGATTTCGAGTGTATGGGAACGCAGACGTCGATCAGCAGCACGCGCGGCTTGCCCAGCTTCCCGGCGTAGAGATCCAGGTACCTGTCGAAGACGGTGAAGTCGTATTCGAAGCCGTCGCCCTTCTTGATCCAGCGGACCATCGACTGGCTGTTGCCGCACTGGAACGCCTCGCAGACCAGGTGCAGGTTGCAGAACTTGTTGGCCAGGGGCGCGGTGAGCTCCAGCGACTTGCCCATGAGCTCGAAGTGCTTCTCCGACCACAGCGGCGCCTTGTAGCGATAGGCGCTGGACTCGTGGGACTGCCAGAAGTTGTTGTGGGTGACCATGCCGCGGGGGTCGGGCAGCCGCCAGTCGTGGACCTTGATGCTGAGCGGCACCTCCGCCGGCTTGAGCCCGCGGGCCGCGACGGTCACGTTCCCGGCGTAGCTCCCGGGCGCCGCGTCGGGGGGCACCTTCACCGTGAGCCACACCGGCTGCACCGCCGCCTTCACGACCGGCGCCTTGCGATGGACCCGGTAGTCGCCGAGCGGCACCTCGGCCGGCGGCTCCGCCAGGAGCCCGTCGAAGCGGTTGCCCTCCCCCGGGGCCGCGTAGCGCACCAGCACCGCGGAGGCGGGGATGCTGCGGCCCTTCTCGCCGGCCAGGTCGGTTACCGTCACCTTCAGCCCGGCGAAGCCCGCGTCGGAGCCCACCACCAGCCTGGTCCCGAAGGAGCCGTTGCGCGCGCCGACCAGGCGCACGGGCCTGAGCGACTCGCATGAATCGCCGTAGTCGAAGCCGGTCACCGTGGCCCAGGGGTGGGGCTGCCAGACGTGGACGCCCCGGGGGCGGCCGACATTGCCGGCCGCGGCCCCCGCCCTCGCGGACGTCAGGCTGACCTCCAGTATGCGGCAGTGCGGCCAGGGCGGGGGCCAGGCGCAGTACTTCTTTTTCTTGTACTCCCTGGGCCTGGCCCGGCAGATTTCCTTGTAGGGGGCCCTGAGGACTTCGACGGCCAGGACGTTCACGCCCCTGCGCAGCAGCGACGCGGGAACCCTGGCGCTCAGGGTGCGCACCCGCTTCCTGTAGGCGGCCAGCTGTGCGGGCGTGGACTTCTTGCCGGCCTTGCCGGCGATGGCCTTGCCGCCCTTGCCGACGTAGACGTCGTCCGGGTAGGCCTCGGCGCGGACCCCGTGCCCGGGGCTCTCCTCCAGGACGTGCGCGCGCGCGACCTCCTTACCGTTGACGTAGACGATTGCCGCGCCCTGGAACTCGACGCGAACGGTCAGGTCGGTGGCCGCTGCGAGGTCGAGCACCCGGAAGCGGCCGCGGGCGAAGACCGCCGCCACTCCGGCGGGGCCGCCGCTCGCCCACATGCTGAAGCCGGGGTGGTTCCAGCGCTTGGCCTCCAGGTCGGGGCCCACCGGGCAGTGCTCCTGCCTCCAGTCTTCGCCGTTGAAGTCGAGGGAGTTCCAGTTCCCGGGGGGGCGGGGCGAGTTCCATTGAGGCGCGGGCTTGCCTCCCGTCCACTCCGCCGCGTACCAGAAGTGGACCCTGGGGATCAGGCCGCGGGTGGTGCCGTCCGGCTTGAGGACCACCGGAGAGCCCCGCTCGATGAACGTGCGCCAGACGCTCTTGCGGCCGTCGAGCAGGACGGTCTCGCCGGCCGTCGCCGGCGCCAGGCCCGCGGCCAGCAGGGCGCCCAGGCAGAACGCCTTGGTCATCTTCATGGCCGGCTTCCCGCTCACTTGCCCTCCCCGGGCCGGCCGGCGGCGTCTTTCAGCCGGACCCTGGCGGTCGCGTGGTAGCCGAGCTTGACGCTCAGGACGCGGTAGTTGCCGATGTCGGCGACGAACAGCCGCCGGTCGGTGTGGGCCGCCACGAACTTGGGGTTGAACAGGGCCACCTCGTCGCCGCCCAGGGGCCGGGGCTTGGCCGGCCCGCCGGCCCTGACCATGGGAACGCCCTCGTCCACGTTGCCGTAGCGGCCGACCCGCAGGATGGCGTTGCCGGCGGAGTCCAGCGCCACCACGTCGCAGCGCTGAGTCTCGCCCACGAAAGAGCGCCCGAAGTAGTCCAGGGCCATCTGGCTGGTGGCCGTGCAGTGGCACTTGGCGTAGCGCTTGCCGTCCAGGCCCACGCCGCCGAAGGTCCACTTGAGCCCGGCCACCCACACGGGGGAGCCGCCCTCGTGCCAGCGGGCCACGTCGGGGGGGCGCTTGGGCCGCCCGGACGGCGGCAGGGGGATGGGCCGCTTGCCGCCGGCCACGACCCTGGCCCCGGGCTTGAGCTTGACCAGCGTGCAGACGATCGGGTTGGGATAGAGCTTGCCGCCGTGCTCGGTCTGGGCGTTGGCCAGCAGGTAGATGTTATCGTCCTTGTCCATGGCCACGCTGCACGAGCGGCCCCCGCCGGGCACGGCGTCCTCGTAGAGCAGCTTGCCGTGCTTGTCCCAGACGTGGATCAGGCACTGGACGGAGCGCCCCGGGAAGACGCGCGGCCGGTACTTCTTGAGCCGGTCGGCGTGGACGTTCTTGCTTCTCTTGCGATCGACGGGCTTGTTGGGGTTGTAGAAGGCGACGATTACGTGGCCCTTGGGCGAGACACTTATGCCCCCGAGCTGGGAGGAGGAGTTGTTCCCCGCGGCGGCCACCAGCCCGGAGATGACCTTGCCCCTCCGGAAGCCCTGGTAGGTGGTCTGGCGGCGCTCCTCGCCGTAGTCGAAGGGCACCTCCCGCCAGGTCCGCGGGTCGTAGCGGGCCACGAAGTCCAGGGTGCGCAGGTAGGCCAGGCCGTCCATGTCGAAGGCCAGGTCCTCGCAGTCGAAGGGCAGGTGGACGAGCTGCAGCTTGCCGCTGTCCGGGGAAATCTCTATCAGCTTGTAGAAGCCCTTGGCGTGAATGACCGCGGGGTCCTGGTGGGCGCCCACGTAGAGCCGGCCGCTGGCGGGGTTGACGTAGAGGCGCTGGCGGCCGTGGCGCGGAGCTACCGGGCGGATCACTTTCCTCTTGGCCGTCTTGCGGAAGTCCTTCTTGAGGACCAGCTTTCCTCCCTTGATCTCGTAGACCTTCACGTAGGCCTTGGCCACCCAGAGGGTCGGGCGCTTGGCCCAGACGTCGAGGTCCGCCCTGCCCAGCGCCCAGTCGTTCGGAGTCCTCACGCGCCCGACGTTCAACGAATACTCTGCTATCAGCTTGGGACTCTTCAGCGGGCCGAAGTGCGACATCTGCGGGGCCTTGTCATACTTCAGCGCCGGCGAGTAGCAGGAGGTCAGCGACCATGTGAAGGCGAATATCTCGCCGGTCTTGCGGTGGACGCGCACCAGTCCGGGCCGGGTGACCTTGATGCTCTTGAGGAACTTCCCCCCCGGCGTGAAGACCTGTATGCGGTCGTTGAGGTAGTCCGAGACGTAGACCCGGCCCTGCGCGTCGCAGTCCACGGAGCTCGGCGCGCTGAACCGGCCCGGCCCGGAGCCGGAGACCTTCTTCTTCATCGTCCCCAGGAAGACCTGGGGCTTCTCCCCGCCGTCGACGGCCAGGCGCGCGACCCCCGCGAGGATGCCCTCGCGCCAGGGGTTGCCCCAGCGGTAGTTGGTCAGGTACAGCCACTTGCCGTCGGGGCTGAAGGCCATGCTCCTGGGGCCGTACTGGTAGACTCCCCCCGGGAAGGAGTGGACCCGGCTCATCGCCACGGGGAAGGTGACGTCCGGCCCGGTGAGCTCCTTCCCGCCGGTGGTCCCGTCGGTGGCCAGCCAGTTGATCCTGGAATCGACCAGCGCTATGCGCCTGCCCCTCACCGCCATGGCCTTGGACATCGACGCGCCGCTGGTCAGCAGCGTGGTCTGGGCGCGGTCGCTCTTGAAGGGCGCCCTCTTCCCGTCGGGCGGGAAGGCGACCCACTTGAGGCCCCTGGCCCCGCCCAGCTTGTCCCCCGGGAAGGGATAGACCGTGCGCAGGTAGTTGCCCTCGTGGTCGAAGAGGCGCAGCTGGTCGCCGCCCCCGCCCTCGTAGACGTAAACCCCCTCCGGCGCCGCGGCCAGGGCCGCGCTGTGGCGGCCCGAATACTTGAACGACGTGGCCCGCCGCTCGGGGGCCCAGTAGAGGGTCCGCTCGAAGCGCGCTTTGAGCCCCAGCGACACCCGGATGCTGTGGCTGCTCTTCTCGTCGATGTAGCGGCCGCGGTCGTCCTTGCCGTCCCACACGACGGTCTGCCTGAGCGAGTTCTTCCTGAAGGGCGGCGGGGCGTTCCCGCCCAGCACCCCGCTGGCCAGGTGGCGGACGATCTTGCCGGCGGAGTTCTCCACCGCCACGGTCGCGTCGCAGTAGCCCTTGGAGGCGAAGCTGACCGTCACCCGGTCGCCCTTGAGCTTCACCTTGGGCTTCTCGCTGAACTCGAAGACCTCCTGGCGCTTGACCTTGAGCTCCCCGGCCTCCGCGGCGCGGGCCGAGGCGCTCAGCGCGAGGGCCGTCAGCAGTGCCCCGGTGATCACTCGCTTCATCACTGTCCTCCCTCCGAAGAGAGTCACTTCCACTTGATATTCCCGAAGTCCGGGCGCAGCAGGTAGGTGGCCCCCCCGCTGCACATAACGAAGACCTTGTACTTCGCCGAGTAGATGGCTTTGTTGTATGGACCGGAGTTGACGACTTTCTTGGGAGGCAGCTTGAAGGAGGCGGGAGTCCACGTGTTGCGTTTGAACGAGTAGACCCACTGCGGCTGGCCGGCGTTGATCAGCGCCCAGGCGCATTGCTGGTCGGGCAGGTAGAGCACGTTGAGGATGCGGCTGGTGGCTGGCGGCGATTTTCTGGGTTTGAGGTCCTTGACGGTCCCGCTTTTCAGGTTGTAGACGCATGTCTTGACATCCGAGCCTTTAGGGTTGGACAGGATCAGGATCTGGCGTCGCCCGGGAATGTAGGCGTAGTGCCGGCCCTCGCCGCTGCGGTTGGGAAGCTTGACTTTGGACACATGGTCAACGATCTCGTCCGCTCCGGGGGTGAATTCGCGCCAGCCGTTGGGCAGCAGGCCTCCGACGCTTTCGCCCATGGGAAACATGTTGCCGATACGCTTCTCGGAATTCACGGGGTATCGCTTGCGCCACATGCGCCGGGCCAGGTCGTACTCCCAGAGCGCGTTCTTCCACTCGGGCCAGCGCGAGTTGGACTTCTTGAATCGGTCAAGGATTGAAACGGGGCCGTAGGGATAGGCCTGGCTGGTCATCAGCGAGAGGATCATGACCCCACCGGCGGCGTCGTAGGTGTTGCGCTGGTGCATGGTCCAGAGCCCGCCGTTGAAGTTCACGCCGGGGATGCCCCCGCCCATGCAGTTCTTGAGCTGCGGGAGAATCGCCGCCGAGAGTGGCTTGTGACTGTATATCCACCTGTTGGCTCCCGGCAGGTAGACGGTGATGTCGTCACCCTGGTAGGTGCTGTGCCCTCCGCCAAAGAGCAGCGCGAACCCGCTGGAGGCGTCGTAACCGATGCTGCCCCAGTCTTTGCGCGGAGGGCGATCCTGGCACTTGGCGTCGACCCACTTGTTGGCTGGCAGGCTTTTCAGACTGGCCAGCACGGTGGGATCATCGGGCTTGGGGAAGGCCTCGGGTACCGGCGGCGCCCACGCGGGACTGCCCGCGGGCTTGCCCGCACCGGGAACGAAGCGGTAGACCCAGGTCGCGCCCTTGGCTGTGCCGTAGCCCGAGCGGTGCATTATTACCAATTCAGTCTTCCGGTCGTAGGCCGCGGAGTACCGGTTGCAGCCGCGCTCCTTGAGCGGGCCCGCGACCGCGTGTTGCTGCCACTTGTCGGCGGCGACGTCATAGGTCCAGGCGTCGGAGATGAAGGGCCGCCACACGCCCAGCGTACCGCCGCCCATCAGCATCCTGCCGCTCTTGGGGTGATGAACGATGAAGTGCTCCTGCCGGGGAGCGGGGCGCGTCGCGCACTTGCCCTCCCGCCAGCGGCGCGTCTTGCAGTCGTAGATCCAGGTGTCGTTCCAGCATCCGTCGCCATGATTGCCGCCGAAGAGGACGATGCTCTTGGTCTTGGGGTCGTAAACCATGCGCGAGTTGAGGCGCTCCGGCGGCTCGGCCAGCACCCGAAAACGGTAGAGGTGGCGGAGCTTTTGGGTCAGGTTGAAGGCGGTGAGGTAGGCCTCGTAGCTCTTGCCGGACTCCAGGGCACTCTTGCTCTTCCTCATCTCAATGAGGGCTGCGGACAGAGCGTCCGCCGCCAGCGCCAGGCGTGCTTTCTCTTCCGGGTATTTCAGCTTGCCGGCCAGCGTCTTCACTTCGGTTGCGGCCTTCGTGGCGAGGGCCAGGACCGCTGACTGGGACTTTGCCGCAATGCCGGACAGCCTCTTCTGCTCGGCGGACTTCCAGGCCTTCCGGAGTTCGGCCCGCCAGGCCTCCTTGACGACTTTGCCCTCGGCGTACCAGACGTCGCGAAGTAACTCCCGAGCCTTCTTGAATTCCGCCGAGCCCGGCTTCTGCCGCTTCCAGAGCTTCTCCTTGAAGCTGTAGATCATGGTGCCCATGTGTCCGCCGACGAAACCGGTGGTATCGAAATCGTCGTGGTTCATGGCCCCGGCGTGACTGAACATCACCAACTCGTCGTTAATCGGATCGTAGGCCATCGCCCCCCAGGCAAACGGAGGGCCGCCGGGGTACTTCTTGCCGCAAAGCTCTACCTGCGCTTTCTCTTCCCGCCACTTCTTCGTCGCCGGGTTGTAGGCGGCCATCATGCCGGGCTGGGAATAGAGCACTTCCTTCAGCCGGGGAACGAAAGCGACCATGTCGAAGCTGCTGCCCGCGCGAGGCACCGCTCCGGCCATCTTCCACAGGGCGTTGTAACCGGCCGGCCGGCCGTTCTTGACCCCGGGATAGCCGTCGGTCCAGGCCATCCTCGACGCGTCGAAGTGCCGCACGCGGGCGACAGCGTTGTGGCCTTTGTCGGAGCGCGTATTGGCCCACTGCATGACCCTTCCGCGCACGGGATCGTAGACCAGTGCCTGGTAGGCCGAACCCTGGTTGTCCTCCACCACCTTGACCCAGGTGTTGGCGGGAACCGACTTGGGATCGGGCTTCTGGAGTTTCTCCGCGCCGGAGGCCGCGGCCCACAGGAGAAAGAGGGACAGACAGGTGGTTGCGAAGCAGCGCATCATTTGTTCCCCCACTTGATCTTGCTGAAGTCCGGCCGAAGCAGCATTGTCGTGGTGTTGGCCCCGTAGCCGGTGCGCATGGCCACGAAGACCTTGTGGTGCGGGTCGTAGACGCACTGGCCGTAGATGTCGAAGAGCCGGCCGCGGCGCAGGAACTTCTTGCCCCCGTCGGTGCCCAGCGGCTGCCACTCCTGGCGTTCGAGCGAGAGCACCCAGAGGTCGTTGCTCCTCGGCAGCGTGCAGACCACGAGATCCGTTCCCGGGATGGCATTGAGCTTGGCCATGCCCACGGTCGGCGTGGTGTTTTTGAGCTCCAGCTTCTTCCAGGCGGCGGGAGTCTTGAGGTCCAGCACCCAGGTCTCGGTGTCGGTCTTCTTCTTGTGGTCGCCGGCGCCGTGCAGGACCAGCACGTCCCTGTCGGGATGCACACAGAGCCCGCTCCACTCGCAGGTAATCTTGGGCACCGGCCCGGCGGTCTTGTGCGTCTTGCCCTTCCCGCCCGCCAGGACGTACACGTAAACGCTTTGGCCGGTCTGGGCCCCGTAGTAGGCCGGCCGGCTGAGTATGATCACCTGGGGCTTGGTGGGATGCACCACCCAACCGCGCGAGTACCTGAACGGGCACTTGGGCAGCCTGGCCTTGGCGGGCCGTTCGCGAGTCGCCCACTCGAAACCGGTCTGCCCGCCGAAAAGCATCTGCCCGGCGCGGGAGCCGTACCAGCGGCAGTGCAGGGACAAGCCCATGCCGCGCTCGAAAGCGGGCATGGCCCCGGCGCAGCTCCAACTGCCGAAAATGCGCGGGGTGCGCTGGGTCTTGAATGATTTCACCCACTTGTTCGACTCCGGGAAGTAGGCGCTGACCTGGTTGTCCATGGTCCCGGCGTGGCCGCCGCCCTGGTAAATCACGCAGCGCAGCGCCGGGTCCCAGCTCATGGTGCTCCACGACCGATGCGTGGGCTCGAAGTTGGGCTTGGCCGCGGCCCAGGTGTTGGCCGGCAGGGATTTCAGCCGCGCCAGCACCGCCG